>JACQZB010000123.1 GCA_016207925.1 Nitrospinota bacterium | reverse complement strand
TGGCGCAAGGCTTGCCCCGGTTCTGGTGGGCCATCCCCGCCGCCCCCTCCTTGCGGGCGCGCTTTTTGAGCCGCCAGGCGTGACGTTGGCTTACCCCCAGGGCCGCCGCCGCTTGCGCCGCCGTGATCCGTCCGCGTAAGGTCATTTCAAGTGTCTGATACCGTTTCGCTTCGTTCATGGTCAGGGTTATCTTTCTCATAACCTGACATTTTCACGTTGCAGTTACACCCTGACATAATCACGTTGCTACCACAGAACCACGAAAATTTATTGACATCCGCAGCGCAAATCGCCAAAATGTCAGTTTCCGTTGAATATGACGCATTGAGGATCGGAATGAAACCGAACGCGAGAAGTTACGTGGCCAAGCCGGCCCAGTTCCCCCCCGCCCAGCGGCCCTGGTATATCGTGGACGCCGCGGGCAAGACCCTGGGCCGCATGTCCGTGAAAATCGCCAACGCCCTGCGCGGCAAGGACAGACCCACCTTCACCCCCCATGTGGACACGGGGGCCTTCGTGATCGTGGTCAACGCGGCCAAGGTCAAGCTGACCGGCAAGAAGATGGACCGCAAGATTTACCACCGGCACACCGGCTTTGTCGGCGGGCTGCGCTCGGCCACCGCGCGCGAAATGATCGAACGCAAACCGGAAGAAGTGATCCGCGAGGCGGTGACGGGCATGTTGCCCAAGAACAAGCTCAACCGCGCGATCATCAAGAAACTCAAGATATACGCGGGCGAAGCGCATCCCCACGAGGCGCAGTTGCCCACGCCGCTGGAGGTATGACATGGCTGACGTAAACGAAACCTCGCCCTACGCCACCGGACGGCGCAAGACCTCCACCGCCCGCGTATGGGTCCGCCCCGGGGCGGGGAAAATCCTTGTCAACGAGCTCGAGCCGCTGGCCTACTTCAAGCGCGAGACCTCGGTAAAGCTGATGCGCCAGCCGCTGGAACTGGTCAACGTCGCCGACAAGGTGGACGTGGTGGCTACAGTTAAGGGCGGCGGGTTGCACAGCCAGGCCGGCGCGGTGCGCCACGGCATCTCCCGCGCGCTGCTAAAGTACGACGCGGCCCTGCGCGGCCGCGTGAAAAAGGCCGGGATGCTCACGCGCGACTCGCGCATGAAAGAGCGCAAAAAACCCGGCCAAGCCGCCGCGCGCAAACGCTTCCAGTTCTCCAAGCGTTAACCTTCCGGGGCCGCTCCCGCCATCTTCCCCGCCACGGGTTCGCCCCGGCGCGGGATTTTCGGCGCGGCGCCAATCCTTTGGATTACAATAGGGGCGTGTTGCGCGTAGTGTTTCTTTAACGGGGACAGGAAACATGATCAAGGCGGGAATCATCGGCGCCGCCGGGTACACCGGACAGGAACTGACCGGGATTCTTCTGCGCCATCCCCAGGTTGACCTTACCCTTATCACCTCCGGCGCCAACCAGGGCAAAAGCCTGGCCGAGGTGTTCCCCCAGTACGCGCGCCAAAAACCGCTCGTGTTCGAGGGGCACGATCTGGACGCCGCGGCGCGCCGCTGCGAGGCGGTGTTCCTGTGCCTGCCGCACCGCGAGTCCATGGCGGCGGCGTCAAAACTTCTGGACGCGGGCAAGGTGGTGTTCGACCTTTCCGCCGATTTCAGGCTCAAGGACGCCGCTGTGTACGAAAAGTGGTACGGCGCCGCGCATACGGCCCCGCGGCATCTCGCGCAGGCGGTGTACGGTTCGCCGGAGTTGTACCGGGGCCGGCTTCAAAACGCCGGCCTTGTCGCCGTGCCGGGCTGCTACCCCACGTCGGTGATCCTGGCGCTGGCGCCGGTGATGGGGACGGGGTTGATAGACGAGTCCACCATCGTGGCCAACTCCGCCTCCGGCGTCACCGGCGCGGGCAGAAAGCTGGAGCAGCCCTACCTGCTCGCGGAGCTTGAAGGGAACATGTTCGCCTACGGCGCCCCCTCGCACCGCCACACGCCGGAAATCGAGCAGGAGCTTTCGAATCTGGCGGGGGCGCCGGTGACGATAACCTTCATCCCGCATCTTTTACCCGTGGCGCGGGGGATATACACCACTGTCACGGCGAAGCTGCAAAAGCCATCGGCGCGGGAGGAGATTCTGGAAACGTACCGCGCGTATTACCGGGACAGCCGGTTTGTCACCGTGACGCCCGGCTATCCGCACATGCGCTGGGCCGTGGGGAACAATGGCGCGTATCTCGGCGTGGAGGTGGACGCGCGGACGGGAACATTCATCGCCACGGCGGCGATAGACAACCTGGTCAAGGGCGCATCGGGCCAGGCGGCGCAATGCTTCAACATCCGGTATGGATTTGACGAGGGGACGGGCCTTGAGTAGCGAAACGGGCGAACATAGCGGCGTCACCGTGCCCAAGGGGTGGCGGGCCGCGGGGATTTCCTGCGGGATCAAGAAAAACGGGGCGACGGATCTGGCGCTCATCGTCTCCGACAGCCCGGCCACGGCGGCCGGCGTGTTCACCACCAACCTGGTGAAGGGCGCGCCGGTGCGGGTGACAAAGGAACACTTGAAATCGTCCACCGTGCGCGGTGTGGTGGTCAACTCCGGCAACTCCAACGTGATGACGGAACACGGCGTCCGTGACGCCACGCGCATGGCGGAGGCCGCGGCGAAGGTCATCGGCGCGGACTGCCGCCAATTGCTGGTGGCCTCCACGGGGGTGATCGGGACTCCGCTGCCCATCGAGAAGATAGAGTCCGCCATGCCGCAACTGGCCGGGGCGCTGGCCTACACGGGGGGCGGCGCGGCGGCGCGGGCGATTATGACCACCGACCTTGCGCCCAAGGAAGCGGAAGCCTCCGTGATGATCGGCAAAACGCGAATCCGAGTGGGCGGCTGCGCCAAAGGCTCCGGCATGATCCACCCGAACATGGCCACCATGCTGGCGTTCGTGACGATGGACGTGGCTGTGTCCAAACGCGCGCTGGCCGCGCTGGTCAAGCGGGTCAACGAAGCCACCTTCGCCAAGATCACGGTGGATGGCGACACCTCGACAAGCGACATGCTGATCCTGATGGCCAACGGCGCCGCGGGCGCCCCGGCCATCACCACGCCGTCCGGCTCGCGGTTCGAGTCGCTGGCCGCGGCGGTGGGGTCGGTGTGCGAACGGCTGGCCAAGATGGTGGTGCGCGACGGCGAAGGCGCCACCAAGTTCGTCACCGTAAAGGTGACCGGCGCGCGCTCCGGGGACGACGCGCGCCGCTGCGCCATGTCCATCGCCAAGTCCAACCTGGTGAAAACCGCCCTGTTCGGCGAGGATCCCAACTGGGGCCGCGCGCTGGCGGCGGCGGGCTATTCCGGCGCCCGTTTCGATCCCATGAAAACCTCGCTGGCCCTGTGCGGCGTCCCCGTGTTCGTCCGCGGCAGGCTGAACCGGCCGGACTGGGAATCCACGGTGGCGCCCAAGATGAAAGCGCGCGAAGTCACCATCCAGCTCGACCTGGGCGCGGGCAAGGCTTCCGCCGAGGTGTGGACGTGCGACCTTTCCTACGACTACGTCCGCATCAACGCCGAGTACCGCTCCTGATCCGTGATCTACCTCCCCGAACCCGTGGAGGGGCGGATCACGGCCAAGCTCAACCGTTTCCTCTGCGAGGCGCGGATTGACGGGCGCGCCGTCCGCGCGCACATCCCCAACTCCGGCAGACTGACGGAATTTTTCACCAAGGGCCGCCCCGCCCTGTTCTCCCGCGAGCCGTCGCCCGCCCGCCGCACGGAATATTCCCTGCGCGCCGTGCGCTACGCGGGGCGGTGGGTCTGCGTGGATTCCACGGTCCCCAACCGGCTCGCCGCGGAGTTGGCGCGCGGTCAGGCCCCGCCGCTGTTCAAGGGCTACGACACGGTCAAACGGGAGCATACGCTGGATCATCACCGTTTTGATCTGGCGCTGTCCGGCGCGGGTCTCCCGCCGCTGATGGTGGAAGTAAAGTCCGTGACGCTGGTGACGGATGGCGTGGCGCGGTTCCCCGACGCGCCCACCGCGCGGGGCCGTTCGCATCTGGATACGCTGGCGCGGCTTTGCGGCGAGGGCTGGCGTTGCGCGGCCCTGTTCGTCATCATGCGCTCCGACGCGCGCGTTTTTGAACCCAACCGCGCCACCGATCCGGAGTTTTGCGCGGCGCTGCGGCGCGCGCGGGCGGCGGGGGTGCAGCTTTACGCGCTGCGCTGCCGCGTGGGGCGGCGCGCCATCGCGCCGTTGGGATTTGTCGAGGTTGACCTGGGTTAAGACCGCGCCGCGCTCTCGATAAGCTCCCGCATCTCACGCACGGCGTGCGCGAAGCCCACCATCACCGCGCGGGATACGATGCTGTGGCCGATGTTCAGCTCCGCCAGCGTGGGTATCGCCGCGATGGGGACTACGTTTTCCAGATTCAACCCATGCCCCGCATGGGTGACCAGGCCCAGTTCATGCGACAGTTCCGCGGCGCGCCTGACGCGGGCCAATTCGGCCTTGCGCGCGCGGGCGGTTTTCGCTTCCGAATAGGCGCCGGTGTTGATCTCTATGGCGTTGGCGCCCAACGCGCGCGCGCGTTTCACCTGCTCCCCGTCCGGGTCAATGAACAGCGACACCTCGATGCCTTTGGCCCGCAATTGCTTGATGGCGTCCGCCACCGGGCCGCGCTTTTTCCGCAGATCCAATCCCCCCTCGGTGGTAAGCTCGCGGCGGCGTTCGGGCACGAAGGTGGCTTGCGCGGGTTTCGCCCTCAACGCGAACGCTACGATGGCGGGTGTCACCGCCATTTCAAGGTTCAGCTTGACGCGGATGGCCCCTTTGATACGCAGCACGTCGTGATCCTGTATGTGGCGCCGGTCCTCGCGCAGATGGACGGTGACGCCCGCCGCGCCCGCGCCTTGGGCGATCAACGCCGCCTCCAGCGGATCTGGGTACACTCCCCCGCGCGCCTGGCGCACGGTGGCCACGTGATCGATGTTCACTCCGAGTCGCGGGCGGGGCATGGGCGGCGCGAATATAGCACGCGGCCCGGCGGCCGCTGGGCCGCTCCCCGCCACCGGCGTTATGATCGGGCGCGATGTTCACGCGTAGCGCGCT
>JACQZB010000098.1 GCA_016207925.1 Nitrospinota bacterium | reverse complement strand
TGGAGGGGATAGCGCTCGTTTTTCACCAGTTGGGATCCCGCGTGCAGGTCAATAAGCAGCGAGGTGGACTTGACGATTTTCTCCAGCCGGCGGCAGGCTTCGGCCAGGACGCTTTCCGCGCGTTCAAGGGTTTCTTTCCCGGCGCCATCTTCCCGCGCGGCGCGCACCAGCGCCTGCACAAGGTTAAGGTTGGTCAGTGGCGTACGCATTTCATGGCTGGTGACGCTGGTGAAATACCAGCGCGCGCGGGAGAGCATCGCCTCGGCGGTGACGTCGTTCATAACCGCCACGTAGCGCTCCACCACGCCCTTGTCATCCATGATCGGCGTGATGGACAGCTTTTGCTCGTACAGGGCGCCGTCCTTGCGGCGGTTGACCACGCGCCCGTTCCACACCCGGCCCGCGGAGATTGTCGTCCACAGGTTCTTGTAGAACGCCTCGTCGTGGCAGCCGCTCTTCAACAGGCTCGGCTTGGCCCCGCTCAACTCATCGGCCGTGTAGCCCGTCATACGCTCCAGCGAGCGGTTGACGTACAGGATCACACCGTCGCGGCTGGTCACCATGATGCCGTCGGCGGTTCCGGACACGGCGGTGGCCAACTGATCGCGCTGGGAGCGGGTCTCCATCAACTCCTGGATGTCGCTTACGGTAAGCAGCAGGTGGGAGGGGATTTGTGGCGCCCCGCTTCCGGGGGTCATCGCGCTGGTGTCCAGCCGCACGGCAAGGGCCGGGCCGCCCGGACGGAGCAGGCGGGTGATCAGATGCTTGCCTTCAGGATGGCGGAACAACGCTCCGTAACGCGCCAGGAACACCGCCCGGTCGCTCTGGGCGAGGAAATCCGTCAGGCTGCGCCCCAGCGCCTCCTCCCGTTCCACCTTCGCCATGTCAAGGAACGTCTGGTTGACTTGCTGAATGATCCCCACCTCATCGAGCGACAGGTAGCCGACCGGGGCGTGGTGGTACAACCGCAGATATTGGTCGCGGGACATTTCGATTTCGTACTGCGCCCGCCGCAGTTCCTCGTTCTGCAGTTCCAGTTCGATCTGGTGGACGCGCAATTCATGCAACAGCCGGCCGGCCGCCTCGCCGGACAATTCGGCGTCCGCCGGCGGCTCGGAGGCAAGGATGCGCTCCGCCTTCTGGCGCAGTTGGGCATCCGTGGCTTGCTTGCTTTCAAACGGGACAGTCATGATGGACGCCTCCCGGCGCCGCCGCTATCCGCCGGAGCGGGAACGCAGCAGAGCGGTTATCTGTTCGGCTGAAACGGGACGGCTGAAAAAGAACCCCTGGAAAAGGTCGCAGCCGATGCCGCTGAAGAACTCGTGTTGCTGGGCGGTTTCAACCCCTTCGGCGATGGCGCGCAGCCCCAGCCCATGGGCGAGCGCGATGATGGCCTTCGAAATGGCGGCGCTGCGCTGGTCGTGGGCGGCGTCGGCGACGAAGGCGCGGTCAATCTTCAAGTGATTGAGCCTGAACTGCTTGAGGTAGGACATGCTGGAATAGCCGATGCCAAAATCGTCTATGGCGAAGTCCACCCCCTCGGCCGCCAGGGTCTCCATCATCTGCGCGGCCGCTTTTGGCTCGGCCATCAGCGCGCTTTCGGTCAACTCGATGATAAGGTGGCACGGTTTGGCCCCAGCCTCGTCAAGCGCGCGCTGGATATCCGCGTAGAATCGTCCATTCCGTATCTGCCGGGCGGAGACGTTGACGGCCACGCGCAAATCCGCGAACCCCTGGGCGCGCCATTGCGCGGCCTGCCGCAACGCCTTGCACAGTATCCGTTCCCCCAGCCGTTCGATAAGCCCCGCGTTTTCCGCAAGCGGGATGAAAACGCCGGGCGCTACCATGCGTTCGCCCAGACGCCAGCGCGCCAAGGCTTCCACCCCGGTGATGCCGCCGCCGCGCGCGTCGAAAAAGGGCTGGTATTCGACGAACAGCTCATCGTTGTTAAGCGCCAGGCGCAGGTGGGTTTCCAGCGAAAGGTGGCTCTTGTTCACGGCGCGCAGATCTTCGCGGTAGAAACGGAAACAGTTTCTCCCCTCGCTCTTCGCCTGGTACATGGCCAAGTCGGCGTGCTTGAGCAACAGTTCCCCCTCCTGCCCGTCATCAGGATACAGGCAGGCGCCGATGCTGACCGTGACGAACAGTTCCTTGTCGCCGGCGCGGATCGGAACGTTGAACGCGGCGCACAGTTTTTCCGCCACCCGCGCCGCCTCCGCCACGCGGACGAGCTTGGGCAGCAAAACGACAAACTCGTCGCCGCCCAGGCGCGCCACGGTATCGGTTTCGCGCACGTTTTCCTGCAACCGGGCGCTTACCTGCCGGAGCAGATCATCGCCCGACGCATGGCCCAAGGTGTCGTTGATCGCTTTGAACCGGTCCAGGTCCACGAACATAACCCCCACCTTGCCGCCCTCGCGGCGGGCGCGGGCCAGGGCGTTGCTTAAGCGGTCATGGAACAATTCGCGGTTCGGCAGGTTCGTCAATGCGTCGTGAAAGGCCAGGTGCTGCACCCGCTTGCGGAAACTGTCATGGGCCGACAGGTCGGAAAAAATGGCGGCGTAATGGCTGACAAGGCCAAACCTGTCATAGATGGCGTTGATGACCAGCCATTCGGGGAATATTTCG
This sequence comes from Nitrospinota bacterium, assembly GCA_016207925.1. GTDB lineage: Bacteria > Nitrospinota_A > UBA7883 > UBA7883 > UBA7883 > JACQZB01. The sequence continues at coordinate 26,338 of JACQZB010000098.1, read as the reverse complement.
CCGTTCTTGCGCCGGTTCCATATTTCGCCGCTCCACGATCCGGAGCTTGACAGCTCCTGCCACATCCTCCGGTAGAATTCCCCGTCATGGCGGCCCGACTTGAACATGCTGGGGCGTTGGCCGCGGACTTCATCCAGCGCGTATCCGGTGGTTTTCGTGAACGCGGGATTGGCGTGAAGGATGCGCTGATCCTTGTCGGTGATCACCACGCCTTGCGGCGTATGCTGCAGCACCGTGTCGGCCAGGCGCCATTGCGTTTCGGCCGCATGGCGTTCGGTGATGTCGCTGACGCTGACCCGCAGGTCGCCCTTGTCCCCGTCATCTCCCGCCGCCGTGCCCGGAAAGCTTTTCAGCCCCTCCAGGCGCGCCATGAACGAGCCGCCCTTGCCCGCCAGCAGCCGCAGCTCGACTTTTTTAGAGCCGGGGTCGCGGTGAAACAGGGGATACTCGGCGAAGAACCTTTCGCGGTCGCCCTTTTCCACAAAAGAGGATAAGGGCTTGCGTTCAACCCGTATCCTCGGCTGGCCGAGCATCCGCAGCATCGTTTCGTTCACGTCGTAGATGATGCCCGCGCCATCGAGGCTCAAGTACCCCACGGGTGATTCGTGATACAGGCGGGAGAACCGGTTCCGCGAAGCCTCAAGCTCGTGGTAGGCGCGCCGCAACTCGTCGTTCTGCAGTTCCAGCTCGATCTGGTGAATCCGTAAATCTTCTATCAGGTGGTCCGGGTGGCTGGCGTTGAACGCAGGGGTATCCTGCTGCTTTCCGGCGAGCAACTTGCGCGCCCGCTCCCGGAGGCGATCCATTTCTGGCGGATCAATGCGGCTCATATCCTGCTTCCGGACAGGGTTAACCCTTGATCTTCGCGCCGCGGGAATTCCCGGACGGCTCCCCGGCTATGTTCTGAAAAATAGTGGCGAAATGGCTCTCCGATGACCGGAACGCATACACCGAATACGCCTGTTGAAGCGGTTTTACGTATTGCGTAAACTGCACCGGCTCGCCGGAGAGCGTCACCTTGCCGTAAAGGCTGATCCAATCCACGTCGGATTTGGCCAGGTCCGGCAGCACCTCGGTGACCCGGCGGTTGAGTATCTCCGCGCGCTTGAGGCCCGTCATGCGCTCAAAGGCGTTGTTCGCGTCCACGAACACGTAATCCACGGGCTTACCATGCCGGTCGGTGACAATGCGATGCAGCGCCACGCCCTCACCGATGTGCTGGAAAAGCTGGCGGAACCGCTCTTCCCCTTCCAGCAGCAACTGGTTGTTGCGTTTGCGCTCGGTGACATCGCTCACCACGCCCACCATCCGCAGCGGGTGGTCATGCGCGTCGCGGATCACCCCGCCGACTTGGGACATCCAGCGGATAGTGCCGTCGGGCCAGATGATGCGGTGTTCGATGTTGTACTCGGTTTTTCCATCCAGCGTGGCGGTGATCGCCTCCAGCAGCGAGGGGCGGTCGTCGGGATGGACGCATTCCAGGAACGCCTTGAACGTGCCCTTGAACTGCCCCGGCGTAAGGCCGAAAAACGGCTCCACGTTGTCCGACCACAGCAAGGCGTCGCTTTCGATCTCCCATTCCCAGGTGCCGATCTGCGCCGCCTTCTGGGCGAGGAAGTAACGCCGCTCGCTGGCGGCCAACTCCTCCTGCGCCCGCTTGACGTCGGTAAGGTCCACAATGGTAATGACCACGCCCGAAAAGGTCTCCGGCCCGATCTGGTAGGGCATGGCGCGCAGCAGGTACCAGCCGCCCTCCTTGGAACGGACTTCCTCCTTGGCGGGCGCGGTGGATTTCACCACGCGGTTGACCAGCGCCACAGGGTCGCAATCCAGCAACTGATGCGTGATGTGGCTGAACTTGCGCCCCACGTCCGCCTGAATCAGCCTGAACACCGTCCCGGCCTGCTGGGTGAACTTGCGGATTTCCAGGTTTTCGTCCAGGAACACCACGCCGATCTGCGTGCTGTTAAGCAGGTTGTCCACGTCGTTGGTCAATTCGGTGAGCGCCATGATCTTGCGCTGGTATTCCGTGTTGACGGTGTACAACTCCTCGTTGACGGCGTGCAGTTCCTCGTTGGTGCTTTGCAACTCCTCGTTGCTGGCCAGAAGCTCCTCGTTGGTGGCCTGAAGTTCCTCGTTGGAGGTTTCCAACTCCTCAATGGTCGCCTGCAGGTTCTCCCGCGTAAGCTGCAGTTCCTGCTCCAGGTCAACAATGCGCTGTTCGGCCTCCTTGCTGATGTCGTAGGTTTGCAAATCGGCTTTCGTGAAGGACGCCGCTTCCTTCTGCATCTCCTCGAACATCACGATCACCAGCGGCTCCTGCCCCTTCTTGCCCGGCAGATGCTTGACCCGAAGCTGCAGGAAGCGCGTTTTGTCCCCCTCGCTGATGCGCACGTTGGTGATCTTCAGCTCTTCGGAGGTCTTGAAACACTTCTGGATGCCGTTCGCCAGCGGGATCGCCAACTCCTTGACCGCCATCTTGGTGATGTCGTTGAGCATTTTACCCATCGGCAGCCGCAGGTAGGGGCTGGCGTCCCCCACCACGTGCAGCACCTCGTTGGAATCGTTGACCACCACCGAGCAGGGAATGAACTCCTGGGTCAGCGCGTTGAGCATCCGGTCCAGCACCCGCTCTTCCTGATGCTCGCGCAACAGCCGGTGGCTCTTGAAATATTCGGCGCCCGCCTCGTGGTAGGGGGGCGCGCGGGTGATGGCCTCATGGGTGAATCCGGCCAGCTTGCGCTTGCCCTTGGAGCGGTAGATTTTCCACTTCGGGTCCAGCGTCTCGAAATAATCGCCCATCTCCCCCAGGGTTTCGCTGGAGCCGAGGAACAGGACCCCCTGCGCGTTCAGGGAGAAATTGAACATCTCCAGCGCCTTGCGCTGCAGCACCGGCTGCAGATAGATCAAAAGATTGCGGCACGTCACCATCTGGATGTTGGTGAACGGCGGATCCTTGATAAGGTTGTGCTGCGCGAACACCACCATCTCCCGCACGGAACGCGCGATCTGAAAATTGTCGTCCCGCCGGAAAAAGTACTTCGACAACAGCTTGGGCGTGACATCCGCCACGATGCTTTCCGGGTACACCCCGTTGCTCGCCCGCACTAAGGCGTCCGAATCCACGTCCGTGGCGAAAATCTTAACGTTGAGCGACCGGCCCATGGACTCCAGCGTCTCCCGGCAGGTGATCGCCAGCGAGTACGCCTCCTCGCCCGTGGAGCAGCCCGCCACCCAGAACCGCACCTCCCCCTCGTAATCCCGCGATAAAAGGTCGGGAAGATATTCATTCTCCAGCGACTCGAAGGCCGGGCGGTCGCGGAAAAAGTTGGTGACCCCGATGAGCAGTTCGCGGTACAGGGAGATCACTTCCTGGTTGTTGCTCTCCACGAACCGGACGTATTCCTTGAGGTCCTGAATCTGGTTGACGGTCATGCGCCGTTCGATGCGGCGCAGCACCGTGCTGGGCTTGTAGTACGTGAAATCCACCTTGGTGCGCCGCCGGATGGTGGAGAATATCCGCGTCAAACCGTCCTCGTCCGGCTGCAGCACGGAGGTGGCCCCCTTCTGCACATACGGGTGCTTGGCGAAGGACAACAGTTGCGGCGGCATCTCCTCCGGCGTAAGGATGAAGTCCGCCAGCCCCGTGGCCAGCGCGCTTTTGGGCATTCCGTCGAACTTGGCGGACTCCTCGTTCTGCACCATTACCATCCCGCCGGACTCCTTGATCGCGCGGATGCCCCGCACCCCGTCGCTGCCCGTGCCGGAAAGGATGATGGCGATGGATTTCTCGCGCTGGTCCTCCGCCAGCGACTGCAGGAAAATATCAATGGGAAGGTTGATCCCCTTGCCGTGATCCTGGTCGCTCAAAATCAGGCGGCCATGGAATATCGAAAGGTTCTTCTTGGGCGGTATCAGGTACACGCAATCCGCGGACACCAACATCCCGTCCTCCGCCCGGAACACCTTCATGTCCGTGCGCTTGGACAAAAGCTCGCTCATCAGGCTTTTGTAATTCGGGGAAAGGTGCTGCACCACGATGAACGACATGCCGTTGCGAAGCGGCATGTTCGTGAAAAACGCTTCCAGCGCCTCCAAGCCGCCCGCGGACGCGCCGATGCCAACGTAGTGGGTAGGTTCCACATGGGTGACTACGTCAGCGACAGTCTCGTTCATTGGAATTTCTCCCTGATTAAGGGCGAATATAAAGGCGACAACATAACTTTCTCCTCTGACGGAAAAAGTGGCAAACAACTTTCAGTTAGAATCCCCAGACGATAAAATAATACACAATTTGGGCGCTCCTGTCCTGCAAAAACACCGCAAATCTGCCTTATAATAAGCGAAAAATCACTATCCGGCTATCATAAGGGGGTGTTAACCAGCGATTGCGATTATGAGGATCAGATAAATATTAACCATTACCCGCCTGTTTTCGTATCACAACGGGAATGCAATGCAGCGATATGTATCATATTTAATAAAGATGACGTTTTACCGGTCAGAAATCAGAGAGACGCTAGAGCGTCTCTGGCTCCTGTTGGGTTAGGCAATGCAGCGTGCCCAAGCCCCACACCAGATCAACCGCGTGAATACCCACCACATGGCGGCTGGGGAACAGTTCGGACAAAATCCCCAGCGCGCGGCGGTCGTTGGGATCATTGAACGTGGGGACGATGACGGCGGCGTTGCCGATGTAAAAATTGGCGTAGGAGGCGGGCAGGCGCATCCGGTCGAAAACCAGCGGCGCGGGCATGGGCAGTTCCACCACGTCAGGCCGCGAGCCGTTTTCAAGCCGGGCGCCTTGAAGGCGTTCACGGTTTTCCTGAAGGGGGTGGTAATTCTCGTCCGAAGGGTTGTCCTCCGCGCACAGAACCACGGTTGAGGGGTTGACGAACCGGCACAGATCATCCACGTGGCCGTGGGTATCGTCCCCCGCGATCCCCTTGTTGAGCCAGATCACGTTGGCGGCGCCAAGATAGTCCGCCAGCGCGCGCTCATTTTCCGCCCGGCCAAGCCCTGGGTTGCGTGTCTGCGTGGTTTGGTCGAGCAAACACTCCTCGGTGGTGATGAGCGCGCCCTGGCCGTTGACATCAATCGCGCCGCCTTCCAGCGTGAAGGGGGCGTTGAACACCGGCAGTTTCAATTTCGCGGCCAACTTGAGCGCGGCACGGTTGTCGAGTTTGTGGTTGGAATACTTGGCCCATCCATTGAACCGGAGCTTGACGACAGCCTTGTCCCCCCTCCGGTTCGTGACGAACATAGGGCCGAAATCGCGCGTCCAGCCCCGGTCGGTGGGCAGGATAAAAAACTCGACGCGCGCCAAGTCCACATGGCATTTGCCAAGGATGCGCCGCGCGCGTTTCTCCACGTCGCGGCTTCCCACGATGATCCGGACGGTTTCGCCTTGGGTGAGTTTTTTCACCATCTCGGCGAACACCCATCCGATCGCGGGCAGCTTGCCGGGCCAGTCGGAAGCGTTCTGGGGCCAGCATATCCAGGTGGCCGCGTGCGGCTCCCACTCCGCGGGCATACGGTAGCCAAGTTGGGCGGGGACTTTATCGGGCGCGGCCATACGGCGGTAACGTATCAGTCCTGGAATTTTTTCAACAATCCGCCGTACAGGTCCACGCGCCGGTCGCGCAGGAAGGGCCAGTTGCGGCGGGTCTCCTCGATCCGGGCGGGATCTACCTCGGCGATGAGGATTTCCTCCTTGTCCGTGGAGGCTTCGGCCAGCGTCACGCCGAACGGATCGGCGGCGAAGCTGGTCCCCCAGAACACCAAGCCATCGCCGCCTTGCGGCGGTATTTCGTGTCCCACGCGGTTGACCGCGGCGACGTACACGCCGTTGGCGATGGCGTGGCCGCGCTGTACGGTCCGCCAGGCGTCACGCTGCGCGGCGCCGTGGGTTTCGCGCTCCGCCGGGTGCCACCCGATGGCGGTGGGATAAAAAATAACGTCCGCGCCCTGCAGGGCGGTGAGCCGGGCCGCCTCCGGGAACCACTGATCCCAGCAGATAAGCACGCCGATGGCCCCAAAGGGGGTTCGGAACACCTTGTAGCCCAGATCGCCGGGCGTGAAGTAATACTTTTCGTAGTACGCGGGATCGTCGGGGATATGCGTCTTGCGGTACACGCCGGCCAAGGCGCCGTCCGGCTGGATCAACGCGGTGGTGTTATGGTACAGGCCGCGCGCGCGTTTCTCGAAAAGCGAGGCGACGATCACCACCCCCGCCTTCGCCGCGGCCTTTGAAAGCGTTTCCGTGGCGGGGCCGGGGACAGGCTCGGCGTAGTCGAACAAGGCGGCGTCCTGACGCTGGCAGAAGTAGGGCGACAGAAAAAGCTCCGGCAGGCAGACCACCCGCGCTCCCCGCGCCGCCGCCTGTTCGATTCCCCGCAGCGCCTTGTCCATGTTGTCCGCCGGACCGCCCGTCATGGACATCTGGACCAGCCCGATCTTGAACGCCTTGTCAGCCGTCATCCACCGCTCCTTAAGGGATATAGATTATCAGCGGACAGGGTTTAACGCCAAAGCAAAATGGCGGCTTTGAACAAGAGAATTATTCCCGTCATTGCGAGGAGCGAAGCGACGAAGCAATCTAAAATTCGTTGATCCCTTGGGTTGAGAGATTGCTTCGCTTCGCTCGCAATGACGGCTAAAAGAGCATTTCTGCAACTTGCTACGGCGCCTCGCCGCCCGGCGTGTACGTCGCCGCGAAATGCAGGGTAAAGTCGGGCGCCGTTTGGGTGAGGTTTTCGGACATCCCCAGCGCCACCATGAAATTTGCATTCACGCGCCACTTGGCGCCAAACGCCACATCCATCCATTCCTTCGAAAAGGTAGTGAGGCGCGCGTCCGGCAAGGGCGAGGTATTGAACATGGACTGGACCACCAGTGAAAAATCGGGCCACACAAGCCATTCCGCCGCCGCGAACCCGTTTATGATGGGATCATATTCAATCGTCTCCCCTATCCGTTCCACGGCGCCATGCGCGACGGCCCCCAATCCCGCGTGCAGCGTCACCGGCCCGTCGGTCACCATCAACAACCCGCGCCCGCCGTACTCCCATCTACCCGACCCCGTTCCCTTGCGCGCCTCCCCCGTGGGCGCCTGCGCCAGCGCCTGAACCGTCAACGCCGCGCCCTCGATCCGGGCGGCGACAACCTTTACCGCCAGCGTCACGTCACCCGGGGAATATTTTTCCCGTTCACCCTCGACAATGACGGCGCCATGGTGGTAAATGATGTCGGTAAATTCATTGTCCGGTGTTTCTATCTGCCCGGCGTAGGAGGGCGCGCCCACGCTCCGGTGCCACCACCGCACGAATCCGTCAAACACCCCCGGCGAGGAATAATAGAGCGGGAGGTCCACCGCCACCTCCATCCGCCCTTCCCACACGGGCGCGCGGGCGGTGAGGGAAAGTTCCGTGAGTTCCTTGTCAATCGCCGCCGCGTAATCGGGCGAGCTTAACCGGACAAACACGCTGGTCTGGTTGAGCGCCAGATCGAACGAGGGCCGGAGCGCGGGGAGCGCCGCTTCGGGCGGTGGATACAGCAGGCCCACGTACAGCGGATGATGGTTGCGCATCGCCAGCGGGCCAAGCGGCTCCTGGGCCGCCGCCGAGGCGCCCGCCGCCATCAGCAACAGCGCGGCGGAAAGAAGCGCGCGCGGCATGTCAAATCTCTTCGGCGAACGTCTCGCGCCCCTGTTCAAACTGGCGGAACCCAAGGTACATAAGCGCCAGCCCCGCGGCCACAACCGCCAAAAGCGCGGTAAGGCCGGGCCGCTGGCCGTTTATAAACACGTCGTGGTAGCCCATGGTAAGCACCGCCATGGGGTTGAGGTAAAAGGTGAACCGCCATTGTTCGGGAACCGCGGTGACGGGATAGATGATGGGGCACAGGAAAAACCAAAGGGTGATCAGGTTGCCCAGGATATGCTGCACGTCGCGGTAGCGCACGTTGACCGCCGCAAGCAGGTACACAAGCCCCGTGGTGAACAGCAACTGCGCCAGCGCCACCAGCGGCAGCCATAACAGCGCCGCCGTGAAGGGTGTCCCGTAGGCGATCATGAACAGCGCCAGCAGCGGCAAGCTGAAAAGGTAATTGAAAAAATTCGCCAGGATTTTCACCATCGGCAGCGTTTCGGCGGGGAACATGGACTTGGTCACCAGGTTGCCGGAAGCCACCACGGCGTTCACCCCGTCCATCATCGAGGTGGCGAACCATATCCAGGGCAGCAGCCCCGCGAACATGTACACCGTGTAGTTCTCCAGGCTCACCCGCATGTACACGGAGAACACCAGCGCATAGACGGCCAGCAGCAACAGCGGGTTGAGAAACGTCCACGCCATGCCCAGCAACGAACCGCGATAGCGGGCCTGAAGCTCCCGCGCCACAAGGCTCAGGATCAGTTCGCGGTAGCGGATCAGCGTGGTGATGGTGTCCACAAAGGGGCGCATGGTCAAACCGCCGGAGAAATGGGATGTCGCATCACGGCATTATAGAGAACTCACGGCGCGGCCTCAACACGCGGCGCGATTTCGCTTTGGCGAACGGGCCGCGGGCGCTATACTATCGTGGTTAAGAGAGACCACGCGCGCAGTATGCCTCATTCAACCGACCAGGAAGTGCGGGACCTTGTCCGGCTCGCCAGCAACGTCACCGATGCGTTCACGGCCGCCCTGTTTCTGGTGGACGAGCCGGGCCGCGACCGTTTGACGCTCACCTGCTGTCAATCGCTTTCCGACAGCGTCGTATCCGGCGCGGTGATCCGCATGGGGCACGGCCTTGTCGGGTGGGTGGCCAAGCATGAGCGGCCCACGCTGGCGAAAAATTTCCGTTACGACACCACCACGCTGCAATTCTACTCCAAGAACGAGGACATCAAATCCTTCGCCGCCGCGCCCGTGTTCGACGGCGACCGGCTCATCGGCGTGTTCGCCGTGGACAGCAAGCAGCAGTACGTGTTCACCGACAAGAAGATAAAGCTGCTCAACGAATTCGCGCAGATGTTCGCCCGCGTGATCGTCGCCGGACGCAAGCGCGTCCGCCTTTCGGCCGAGGTGATGGACGCGGCGCCTCTGGCGGGCATGGCTGAAAGCTTCGCCGCCTGCGCGGGATTCGACGAGGTGGCGCGGCTCTTGCTCCTTAAAGCGCCTTCCGTCATCCCGCACGACCATCTGGAATTCGCCGTCCGCTCGCCGGACGACGGTTCCTTCCGGCTGGCCCGCGTGACCGGGGCGGGGCTGGAGTTTGGCGCGGAGCCATTGCCGCTGACGCACTACCGCCTGGGCTGGGTAATCAGCCAATCACGCGCGATCCTGGCGCCGCAGCTTGACGCCCCGGTGGTGCCGGGCGACAACCTGCGCTGGCGCTCGTTCATCGGGGCGCCGGTGATTATCCGTAACGAGGTGGTGGCGGCGCTGGGGCTGATGGCGCGCCGCCAAGGCGCGTTCCGCCCGGCGGACGTGAAGACGCTGACCATCCTCGCCGGATTGTGCGCCTCGCCCCTGGCCGAGTTGTACCACGAGCGGCTCCGGCGAGGGCTGACGGGCCGGGATCCGTTGACCGGCGCGCGCGACCTGCGGGCGCTGCTGGGCGCCGCGTGGAAACCGGAACCAGCCGGGTTCGTGGCCGCCGTGAACCTCAAAGGCTTCGCGCGGGTCAATTACGAATTGGGCTTCCTTGGGGGCGACAGCGTACTTAAGGAAATGGCGGAGCGCCTCGGCGCCGCGCTTAAGGACCGGGGGGAAGTGTGCCGCCTGCACGCGGACACGTTCGCCATCGCCGGGCGCGTGGAAAACCGGGCCGAGGCCGCCGCGCTGCTCAACCGTATTTTAGCCCTCCTCGATGGGACGCCATTCCACTTCCGTGGCGTGGAGGCCCGCCTGGTTCCGGCGATCGGCGCCGCCTGCTACCCCGACGACGGCGCCGCGCTGGAGGAATTGCTGCTCAAGGCGCAGAACGCCCTGGCTCACGCCAAAAGCCAGCCGGGGGCGGTGGCCCTGTTCCACGGCGAACTGGGGCGCGCGGCGCCCGCTCATTTGCGTTCCCTCAAGTAAGCGATCATCAAGATGAACTGGTTTCAGAAAATCGTTCAACTGTTCTCCACCGATCTGGCCATGGACCTGGGCACGGCCAACACCCTGCTGTACGCGCGCGGCGAAGGGATCGTGATCAACGAGCCTTCGGTGGTGGCCCTCGCCAAGAACAGCGGCAAGCTGTTGGCCATCGGCGGCAAGGCCAAGGCCATGTACGGCAAGACGCCGGAGCAGATTGACGTGATCCGCCCCATGAAGGACGGCGTCATCGCCGATTTCGACAGCACACGCAAAATGATTGACTACTTCATCAAAAAGGCCCAAGGCGGGCGGCGCATGGGCTTCAGGCCCAAGATCATCATCGGCGTCCCTTCCGGCATCACGCAGGTGGAAAAACGCGCCGTCATGGACTCCGCCACCGCCGCGGGCGCGCGCGAGGTGCGGCTTATCGAGGAGCCGATGGCCGCCGCCATCGGCACGGGAATGCCGGTGGGGGAGAGCTGCGGCAACCTGATCGTGGACATCGGCGGCGGCACCACCGAGGTGGCCATCATCTCTATGTACGCCACCGCCTATGTGGAGTCCATCCGCGTGGCGGGCGACGAGATGGACGAGGCCATCGTGCGCTACCTGCGGCAGAAGCACAACCTGGACATCGGGGTGTTCGAGGGCGAGCGGGTGAAAATGACTATCGGCTCCGCCTACCCGCTGGAGCGCCAGATCAAGATGAAGGTGTACGGTCGCGACATCGTCACCGGCCTGCCCAGTTCCATCACGCTGACCAACGACGACGCGCGGCTGGCCATCGAGGAGCCGATCCGCGCCATTTTCGACGCGGTGCGCAAGGCGCTGGAGAACACCACCCCGGAATTCGCCCACGACATCAGCGAACGCGGCATCGTGCTCGCCGGCGGCGGATCGTTGATAAAGGGGCTGGGCAAGGCGCTCAACGCGGAGCTAAACGTCCCGGTCTATCGCGCCAAGGATCCTCTCCTGGCGGTGGCTCGCGGCGCGGGCGTGACGCTGGAGGAGTGGGAAACCTACAAACGGGTGTGCATCAGCTAGTCTTTCCCGCGGCGCGGGCGCGTTCCTCCCATCCGTGCCGCCCTATCAGCGGCACAAACAGACACTGCGCCTTGCGCGTCACCTTGAACCGTTCCCCCGCGCGCTCCACCACCATCAGCCGCTGGCTTTCTCCGTCGCGCACCGGCAGTATCATCCGCCCGCCTTCGGCAAGCTGGCGCGCCAGGGGCTGGGGTATCTCCGGCGCGCCCGCGGTGACCACGATCACGTCGTAGGGGGCGTACCGCTCCACCCCCACCGTGCCGTCGCCGGTAAGGCAGACGATGTTCTTGTAGCCCAGGCTGTTGAACACCTTGCGCGCATGGTTGGACAGCGCGGTGATGCGCTCGATGGTGTACACCCGCTCGGCCAGCGCGGCCAGCACGGCGGCGGTGTAGCCCGATCCCGTGCCTATCTCCAATACCTTCTCGCTTCCGGTCAGCCGGGCCAGTTGGGCGAGCAGCCCCACCGTATAGGGCTGGGTGATGGTCTGGCCGCCGCCGCTGGGGCCGGCGAAATCCTCGTAGGCATGGTCGCGCAGGGCCGGTTCCACGAACAAATGGCGCGGCACGGCGCGCATGGCCGCCAGGGTCCGCGCGTCGTTCACCCCGCGCGCCTGGACATAGCGCGCCACCATCTCGGCCCGGCGGCGCTCATACGGGTCGCCCGCGGCGGGGCGCCCGCGCGTTCCGCCGGGGCCGTTGTGGTCTGCTACAATGTTTTTTCGTGTCACGGGTGAGCGTAAAAATTAGTGGATATTCTAACCCATATTCCGGCGGCGTTGATCGAAAGGTTCCGCGCCTCCCCCGCCCAAACGGCGGAGGAGATCATCCGCGCCAACTGGCGCTCGGTGGCCTGCATGAGCTGCGGCGCCTGCTGTTGCTCCTCCGTGGTGCCAGTCGGCGAAGCGGACTTTAACGCCTTTTACACTCGGCTCAACCCCGCCATGAGCCGGCGGGAGTTCGCCCGCCGCTTCCTGGCCGACCCCGAAACCAACGGCGTGAATTACACCCTCGCCACGGAACCGTTCGGCGGACGGTGCATGTTCCTCTCTAAAACCGCTTACTTCCGTTGCGACGCATGGGATGGCAGGCTTGAGGTATGCCGGGAGTTCTTCTGCTGGGAAATGACGAATTACGCCAAGTGGCTTGCGGGCGAGACGCAGGGGACTTTTTCCAATGACCGCTCGTGGATGGAAAACTTCGACCTGCTGCTGACCAAGGTCAAAACCGAGTCGCCCTTGTCGTTCTTCGCGGACGACATGCGCCGCTACCTGACCCTGCTCGCCCGCGATGACGCGGATAGCTATTACCAGCGCCATCAAGACGAATTCCACCCCCGCGAAAAGTAAACGGGCCGGGACCGTAACGCGGCCCGGCCCCGTTCCATCCGTAAGGGGATTACCTGCCCGCCATGGCGGGTTTGCCGGTGTAACCCGGCGGCTTGGGCAGCGCGGCGATGGCGCGTAGCGCCGCCTCCACCCCCTGCTCGTCCATTTCATCGGGCGGCAGTTTGCCGGCGAAATAGCTGTCGTAGGCGCCCATGTCGAAATGGCCGTGGCCGGAAAGGTTGAACAGGATCACCCGCTGTTTCCCCTCCTCCTTGGCCCGCTGCGCCTCGATAATGGCCTGGCGGATTGCGTGGGAGGATTCGGGCGCGGGGATGATCCCTTCCTCGCGGCAGAAGGTCTTGGCCGCCTCGAAGCACTCCACCTGATGGTAGGCGTTCGCCTCGATCAACCCGTCGAGGAAAAGCTGGCTGGTCTGGCTGGCCACCGCGTGGTAGCGCAGGCCGCCGGCATGGATGCCGGGCGGCACGAAGTCGTGCCCCAGCGTGTGCGCCGCCAACAGCGGGGTCATCTGGCCCGTATCGCCGAAGTCGTAGGCGTAAATCCCCTTGGTCAGCGTGGGGCACGAGGCCGGCTCCACCGCCACGATGCGCGCCTCCTTGCCGGCGATCTTGTTGCGGATGAAGGCGTTGGACAGCCCCGCGAAGTTCGACCCGCCGCCGCAGCAGCCGATGACCACGTCCGGGTACTCCCCGGCCATCTGCATCTGCTTCTCCGCCTCCAGCCCAATGACGCTCTGGTGCAGCAGCACGTGGTTGAGCACGCTGCCCAAGGCGTAGTTGGTGTCAGGGTTGGTGGCGGCCACTGCCACCGCCTCGCTGATGGCGATGCCCAGGCTCCCGGTGGAATCCGGCGACTTGGCCAGGATGGCGCGCCCGGCCTGGGTGGTGTCCGACGGGCTGGGGATCACCTCGCCGCCCCAGCACTTGATCATGGAGCGCCGGTAGGGCTTTTGCTGGTAGCTCACCTTGACCATGTACACCAGTATGTCCAGCCCGAACATGGCCCCCGCGAAGGAAAGCGCGCTGCCCCATTGGCCCGCGCCGGTTTCCGTGGCGATGCGCCGGATGCCCGCTTTTTTGTTGTAGTAGGCTTGCGGCACGGCGGTGTTGGGCTTATGGCTCCCGGCGGGGCTTCCCCCCTCGTACTTGTAAAAAATCTTCGCCGGGGTGCCCAGCGCCTTTTCCAGCCGCCGGGCGCGGTACAAGGGCGTGGGGCGCCACAGGGCGTAGATGTCCAGCACTTCTTCGGGAATGTCTGTCCACCGCTGCCGGCTGACCTCCTGCTCGATGAGCGCCATGGGGAAAATCGGCGCCAGCGCCTCCGGCCCCACCGGCTGGCCGGTGCCGGGATTCAAGGGCGGGGGCGGCATATTAGGCATGTCCGCGGCCAGGTTGTACCATTGGCGCGGGATGTCGGACTGGTTGAGCTGGTAAAGCGTTTGGGCTGCCATAGGTGGTATCCTCCGTCACGTCACAGGTTGCCCGCCGTCGCGGGATGATGTCCCCACTCGAAAAGGAATGACCGCGGATCACTATATCACAAGCGCCCGCGGGAAAAGCAGGGACGAAATGACGGGGCGTGGAGAAAGTAAGCGTATTGAGATGTTCCAATGTGCGATAATGCTCCCTGACTTCATCCACCAGATTTGGGAGCTTTACACGCCGCCGCCATGCGCGCCACCGCCAACCGGCGGATCAGAAGCGTTCTGATCGCCGACTCCTCCGAAGCCGAACGGCTGAACCTTAAAAGCCTGCTTATCCGCGCCGGCTACCACGTCACCGTGGCGATGGAGGAAAGCGACACCGTGGCCCTGGTCATGGCGCGCCGGCCCGACGCGGTGATCATCGCCGACAAGTTGGGCGAAGCGTCCGGCGCGGCCATTGTCCGCCGGCTCAAGGAGGATCCCGCCGCGCCCGGCTTCCTCGCCGCGCTCACCGCCTCCACCGGCGATGTGCGGACGCTGACCGCCTATTACCATGACGGCGTGGACCGGGTGATCCAAAAGCCGGTGGATGAAACCGCGCTGCTTAAAACGCTTGAAGAAATGTGCGCGCCTGCGCCCTCCGGCGAGGCGCGCTCGATACTTACCGTGGTGGCCGACGCGGAATTCAACCGCCGCCTGGGCGAGGCCGCCCAGCGGCTGGGCTTGCGGCTGGACATCGCCAAGAACGGCAGTGAAGGCTTGAAAATGGCGGGCGCCGCGGACTACTGCCTGATTCTGGCGGGCCAGATGGCGGGCATAGACGGCCTGACCTACTTGAGCGTGCTCAAAAGCGCGGAACGCACCAAAGCGGCTCCGGTCGCGCTGGTGTACCCCCTCATAGACGAGGCGCTGCGGCGGCAAGCATTGGACAAGGGCGCGGAGGATGTCATCGCCCTGGGCGCGCCGTCCAGCGGCATCGCCAGCGGCATCGAGGCCATTTTCGAGGCGCGCCGCCTGGCCGCCATGGGCCGCGCCCGCGTCATGGCGGTGGAGGACAGCCCCATCGTCTGCAAACTGTACAGCCAATTCTTCGCGGAGCGCGGCTTTGACTATCTTGTGGAGATGGACCCTTCCCGCGCCATCGAGGCCGCCCGCGGGTTCATCCCCGACCTGATCCTGATGGACGCCAACATGCCCGGCATCAACGGCTTCGATCTGACCCGCCAGATGAAAGCCCAGCCGCTGTTCGAGAACACGCGCATCATCATGATCACGTCCGACACCAAGAAGGAAAGCGTCATCAGGGCGCTGGAAGCCGGGGCGGTGGACTTTCTCACCAAACCGTTCGATGAGGAAGTGCTGCTGGCGCGTATGCGCGCGCACCTGGCCAACAAGCGGCTGTTCGACGACCTCACCCGCGCCTATCGCGAAATGGAATCGCTCAAGAACACGCTGCAACTGCTTTCCATCACCGACGGCCTGACGGGATTGTACAACCACCGCCACTTTTACGAACGCCTCGCCGCGGAGATGGACGCGGCGCGGCGCGCCCGCTCGCCGCTGGCGCTGCTGCTTATGGACCTGGACCACTTCAAAAAATTCAACGACACCTACGGCCACCGCGCCGGCGACAAGGCGCTTAAATCCGTCGCCGACACCGTGGAAACCGCGACCGGCAAGGAGGACACCTTGGCGCGCTACGGGGGGGAGGAGTTCGCCGTGATCCTGCCCGGCGCGGCGGTGGAACGCGCGCTCGAGGTGGCGGAGGCGATCCGCGCCGCCGTGGAAAGGACGCCGCTGAACACCGGCGGCAAGACGCTGCACATCAGCGTTTCCATCGGCGCCGCGGCGTGGAACGGGGCGCTCACCGAGGATCAACTCGTCGAGAAAGCCGACGCCGCCCTGTACCAAAGCAAGGCCGCCGGCCGCAACCGCGTGACGCTGGCGGATTAGGCCGCCCCGCCCTCCCCGGATCGGGAACGCGGGTGGCCCCCGCCGGAACCGTACACAAGCTCCTCCAACTCGCCCACGATCCGCTTAAGTTCCCGCGCCTGATCCGAGAGCGAACGGACTTTCTCCGCTCCGCTTTCGCTGCGCTCGGCGTTCTGGCGTGTGAGCGCGTCAATTTCCTCCATGGCGTGGCGCGCGGCCTCCGCCTCCCGCGCCTGCTCGCCGGATTTATCGGCGATGGATCGCACAAAGCGGGACACCTCCTCGGCGGCCTCGCCGATACGCTCCAGCGAGTTGGCAAGCTGATACACGTTGTCCACCCCCGCGGTGGAATTGCGCTCGGAGGTTTCAATAAGCGCGGCGGATTCCTTGAGCGATCCGGCGGCGCGCGAGGCCAGGTTGCGGACTTCCTGGGCCACCACGGCGAATCCCTTTCCGCTTTCACCCGCGCGGGCGGCTTCCACGGCGGCGTTGAGCGCCAACAGGTTTGTCTGGAACGAAATGTCCTCGATCACGCCGAGGATGGCCGAAATTTCATTGGCGCTCTTCACGATGGAACGCATGGCCTCGGTGGCCTGTTCCATCCGCGCCCGCCCTTCGCCCACGCTGACGTCCACCTCGCCCATTTTTCCCCTGGCCTCCCCGGCCTCCCCGGCGTTGAGCCGGGCCGACTCGGCCAGCTTGCCCATGGTCTGCGCGGCCTCCTGCAGCGAGGCGGCCTGGCGGCGCGACGATTCCGCCAGTTCATGGCTGTCCCCCGTAAGGTCGCAGGACATCTGATCCAGCGCCGTGGCGTTGCCGGTCAACTCCCGCGCCACTTGTGTCAGCGCGCGGTTGACCGTGCGGCGGATCATCAGGATCACCAGCCCCACGGTGATCGCAAGCTGGATCAGGAAAAAGGCGGCCATGCGGGCCATGTCCCCCCGCAATTTGCTCTCCGCCGGGCCGATATCAATGTACATGCTCACGGCGCCGTTGATGGTGCCGGTCTTCCCTTCGTGGCAGTCGGGGCACTTGACCACGCCGCCGCGGTTCTCCGCCATGACGAACGGCTTGATGGCCCAGAACTGCCGCTTGCCATCGCGCGTGACAACCTCGTATTCCGGCTGGCCGGTGGTCAACACGCGCCGCTCCATCTCGTCGCGCGGTTGCTCGCCCGGATGGCCTTCGCCATATTGTTCCGTGACGCTTTGGCTGCGAAACACCCGGATTTCCTCCAGCCCCTCCACCGTGGCGCGCATCAACGTAAGGAACATCTCCCGTTCGTCAATGGTCCCCTGAACCATCATGGTATTCAGCGAGTTGAGGACGGTTTCGGCGATGCCATCGGCATAGGAGCGGGTTTCGTCAAACAGCAACTGCTCGCCGCGGTAATAGGTCCAGCCGACGTTGACAATGGAGAAGAAGGTGACGATCGTTCCCAAGTAGAGCGCCAACCGGCCGCCCAAGGAAAATCGCGAAAGGAACCCGCGCATTATCTCCCCCCGGAATCACCCATACGCGAGGGAGAAGGCAAAAGACTCCCAGCCACGCCCCTCCGCGATATCGCCATTTATACTGGATTCTATTGGGGGGCGCAACCGTTAACTAGCGGCGGCGCATGATGGCGATGAAGAATACGAACACGCCGAACAACTCCAGGCGGCCCATCAGCATTTGCAGGATTAGCGCGGCCTTGCCCATGGCGGGGATGTCCGCGAAGCTTCCCATCGGCCCCACAAATCCCAACCCGGGGCCGGCGTTGCTAAGGCAGGCGATGGATGCGGAAAACGCTGTCACCACATCCACTCCCAGCATCGTCAGGAACAGCCCTCCCGCGGCGAACAGCGCCACGAACAGCACGCCGAAAATAAAGGCGTTGGTCAGCGTCTCCTGGCGGATCACTTCGCCGCGCAATTTGGTGACGATCACCTGCCGGGGATTGGCCATGCGCCGAAGCTCCGTAACCACCGCCTTGACGATGAACATGTGACGGAATATTTTCATCGAGCCCGCCGTGGACCCGGAACACCCGCCCACGAACATCAGCGCCACCAGCAAGGCCTGCGCGAAGGGGCTCCACAGCGCGAAATCAGCAGTGGCAAGCCCCGTGGTGGTCATCATGGAAATCACCTGGAAAAAACCGTCCGTCACCGCGCGAACCGCCCCCTGCCCCTCCATCCACGCCCCGTTGACGGAAAGCGCCGCGCCGCTGACCAGAAGGATCAGCGCATACGCCCGGAATTCCGGCGACTCGATATACGCGCGGAACTTGAATTCGCGCGCCGCGCGGTAGTGCAGGGTGAAGTTGGCCCCCGCCGCGACCATGAACACGATCACCACCCACTGCGCGGAAAGGGGCATCGCCCCCGCCGATTGCGGGTATGGCGAAAATCCGCCCGAGGAAAGCGTGGTGAAGGTGTGCGTCGCCGCATCGTACCAGGAAAGTCCGCACGTCATCAGCAGCGCCGCTTGCGCCACGCTCATCAACAGGTACATCAGCCACATGGCGCGCGCCACGCTTTTCACCCGCGGGGTGATTTTCTCGAAGCTCGCCCCGCCGGATATTTCCGCCCGGAACAGGTTATGCCCCCCCTCGCCCAACGCCGGCAGGATCGCCACGAACAGCACCAGGATGCCCAACCCGCCCAGCCACTGCGTCATGCAGCGCCAGAACATCACGCCGCGCGGCATGGCGTCCAGATCCGCCACCACCGAGGCGCCCGTGGTGGTCAACCCGCTGATGGACTCGAAGTAGGCGTCCACGGGGCTGTCCATCGCGCCGGAGAGCAGATACGGCAGGGCGGAAAACAGCCCCACCGCCAGCCAAGCCACCGCCACGATCAAAAAGCCGTCGGCGAGCGTGATGTGCTTTTCCTGCTTTCCGCGATACCGGAGTATCAGCGCCCCGCCGCACAGCAGGCTGGCAAGCTGCGTCACCAGAAAAGCGCGCGTTTCGGAAGAGCCGCCGTGGGGGCCATGGCTGTCGTAGCCCAACGCCACGCCCAACGGCGCGAGCAGGGCCACCGCCAGCGCAATCAGCAGCCAGCCCACCGCCAGATACAGCGCCGGATTGAAAAACAGCGAGGCGCCCGGGGCCGGCCCCGCCTTGCCCGTTTCCGGCCCCACGCCGCCCCCTTATGCGAATACGCCGCGGGCGGCGAACAGCGAATCCACCACCGGCAGCGTGGCCGGCGTGGCCACCACCAGCGCCCGGTCGCCTTCCTCCAGCGCCATGGCGCCGTCGGGGATCATGATGGCGCCGCCGCGCATCACCAGCCCCACCAGCGCGCCCTTGGGCAGCCCGGCGCGGGCCAGCGTTTTGTTGGCGATGGGCGAGCGCGCGGCGACGCGGTATTCGATCAACTCCGCCTCGCCCGCCCGCAGCTTCACCACGGAATGCACAATGCCGCGCCGCAGGCTGGTAAGAATGGCGCCCGCCGTAAGGATGTAGGGGTTCACCACCACATCCAGCCCAATCTGGTCCATCACGGGCATGTACGAGGACTCGTCGGTGATCACCGCCACGCGCCGCACCCCGGCGCTTTTCGCCAACAGGCCGGTGACGATGTTGTCCTTGCTCTCCGCGGTGGCCGCGATGAACCAACCCGCGTTTTCCGCCCGCATCTCGCGCAGCATGTCCATCTCCTCGCCCTGATCGAACTTTAGCACCGTGGCCCCCTCCAGCGATTCGCTGGCGATCCGGGCAAGTTCCGGATCGCGCTCGATAACGGTCACGCGCCGCCCCGCCGCCGCCAGTTGTCCGGCCAGGCGCAGCCCGATGCGCGTGGCGCCGTGGATGATCACCGCGTTCTCCCCGGAAGGCTTGCGCCGCATGAACACCGGCAGCACCATGGATTCAGTGTCCTTGACCGTGAGTATCCATATCCGGTCGCCGCCTTCCACCTTGTCGGCGCCGCCGGGAACGATGAACTCACCTTTCCGGTACATGCCCACGATGAGAAAATAGCCGAGCGCGAACATTTCCTTAAGCTCGGCCATGGAATGCCCCACAATCGGCAGGGCGGGATCCACGTGAAACCCGATCAGTTCCACTTCGCCGTCGGCCAGGTCCGCGAAATCAAACGCCCCCTCCAGGCTCATCACCCGCTCGATGAACCGCACCGTCTCCTGTTCGGGATGGATCACGGTGTCTATGCCCATTTCCGCCGCGTCAAGCATCGCCGGGGAAAACCAGTCCTCGTTGCGTACGCGGGCGATGCGGCGGCGCGCCCCCATCTTGCGGGCCAAAAGGCAGGCCGCCAGGTTCACCTCGTCGGACTCGGTCACCGCGATAAAAGCGTCGGCGTCCGCCAGCCCGGCCTTGCGCAGGGCGGCGGTTTCCACCACGTTGGCGTTGATGATGGTGGCGTCCAGCGTGTCGCCAGCCGCCTCGGCGTGGCTGGGGTCGCTTTCGATCACCACCACGTCCTGCCCGAACTTGATGCGCGCCGGGGGGAAAACGATGCCGCATTCCAGGCATGGGGGGGAACCCAAACGGGCGGGGAGGGAAATGGGGAGCGGCCCGGCGCCGCTCCCCAAACCTGTGCAAAAGTTAGGGCCGGCGCCGCATGGGAGGCTTCTTGGCGCGCTCCCGGGCTTCGTTGACCACCAGGCTGCGGCCCTGGAACTGCGTTCCGTTGAGCGCGGCGATGGCGTTGTTCGCGCTTTCTTCATCCATCTCCACGAAGCCGAATCCGCGGGGGCGTCCGGTCTCCCTGTCGTTGATGAGTTTCACCGAATGGACGGGGCCATGCTGCTCGAACAGCTTGCGGATTTCGTCCTCGGTGGCGTTGAACGGGATGCTGCCTATGAAAATGCTTTTGACCATGACCATGAACCTTCAATGAACCTTCCGCGCGCCTATTCTTCCCCGGTGGGGAACCCTTCACCCCCGGTCCGGATCCATTGCCGCCGCGCCAAGGGCGCAACCCGCCCTGGAACCCGGAAAGGCTGGAAATAATGCTACTACGCTTTTATGACGCCGCGCCACAAAATTAAAGAATTCCATCAAGGCGCCACCAGCCCTCGGTCAGGCCGCGCGCCGCCAGCGCCGCCGCCAACGCGGCGGCGAACGTGACATACATCAACCGCGCCGCAAGCCGGACGCTGTCCACCTCCGGCGCCGCGAATTCCACCCCGATAAACGGGCTTTGGCGCGGGACGCCGCCATAGGTGTTCGCGCCGCCGAACCGGACCCGCAGCGCCCCGGCGAACGCCGCTTCCGCCAGCCCGGAGTTGGGGCTGGCGTGCTTGCGCCCGTCCCGCGCCGCCACGCGCAGCGCCCCGGCGGCGTCCATCCGCAGCGCCAGCGAGGCTAACGCGACCACCGCCACGGTCAGCCGCGCGGGAATGTAGTTGGCCGCGTCGTCCAGCCGCGCCGCCACGCGCCCGAACCGCAGGTACCGCTCGTTGCGGTAACCGAACATCGAGTCCATGGTGTTCACCGCCTTGTACGCCATGGCGCCCGCCGGACCGAACAACGCCGCGTAGAACAGCGGCGCCGTCACGCCGTCCACGGTGTTTTCCTCCACGCTCTCCGCCGCCGCGCGCGCCACCCCTCCGGGATCAAGCGTGTGCGTATCGCGCCCCACCATCATCGCCACCGCCGCGCGCGCGCGCGCCATATTCCCCTCGCGCAGCGGACGCCACACCGCCATGGCGTGATCCCGCAAATCGCGCGCCGCGAACGAGGCGTAGATGAAGTAAATGGAAACCACATCGCCCGCCAGGGGATGCGCCCAGCGCGCCGCTTCAATAGCGACCCACACCACCCCTATTACCGCAACGAGCGCCGTGAACACGGTCATGGCCCCCGCTAACAGCGGATCGGCGAACGCCGCGCGCGTCATCCGTTCCAGCCGGGTGAGAAACCAGCCCATGCCCCGCGCCGGGTGGGGCGCCCAGCGCGGATCCACCAGGGCCAGATCCAGCGCCGCGGCGGCGAGTATCTGCCAGCTCAGGCTCACCGCAGCCCCATGAGCCGGTACAAGGCGACGGTGTCCAGCCGCGCGCGGACTACCTCCGCCAGGCGGTCGAGCGACTCGTTGACGTTGTACCGCCGCCGCGCCTGGTTGAGCGGGGCAAGCCCCTTGCGCGCGCGCAGCCGGTCCAGGAACCACCAGCGGAAAGCGTCGCCGTCGAACAATCCGTGCAGGTACGTCCCCCACACCATGCCGTCGGCGGACGCGACGCCGATCACCTCCCCGTCGTCGCGCGCCATGGCCACGGCCCCGCCCCGGTTGACCGTGACCCCATGATGGATTTCGTATCCGCTCACCGCCAGGCCGGAGGGCGCATGGGTGGCGCGTGCGCGCGCCAGCGTCTTCTCCTTCAGCGGCGCCGTGCGGGTCGTCCACCGACCGTCCGGCCATCTGGAACCCGCCGCACACCCCCACCACCTCCGCCTCGCGCGTTTCCGCCATGCGGCGGATGCGCTCCGCCATACCGTTGTTCTTCAGCCGGGCCAGATCGTCAATCACGTTCTTGCTGCCGGGGAGGATCACCACGTCGGAGCCATCGAGGTCCGCCGGTTCTTTCGCCGCCACCAGCGTCACATCCGGTTCACCCATCAAGGCGTCGAAATCGGTGAAGTTGGAGACATGGGCCAGCCGGGCGACAGCGATCCGCAGATGGCCGTTCCCCGCCGCGCCCGCGCCGCGCAACGCCACCTGATCCTCCTCCGGCACGTCAAGACCCGTAAGGTAGGGAATCACGCCGTAGGTGGGTTTGCCGGTGCTCCGCAGCAGGTAGCCCATCGCGTCCCCCAGCAGGCTTTCGTCGCCGCGGAACTTGTTTATGACAAAACCGGCCACCAAGCGCCGCTCCCATTCGGCCATGGTTTCCATGCACCCCACCAGGGAGCCGAACACGCCCCCCCGGTCTATGTCGCCCACGATCAGCACAGGCGCCCGCGCGTGGCGGGCCATGGCCATGTTCACGATGTCGCGCGCCTTGAGGTTCACCTCCGCCGGGCTGCCCGCCCCTTCGAGAACCATCACATCGTTCTCCGCCGCCAGCGAGTCATAAGCCGCCGTGACGATGGGGAACAGCCGTTCCTTGTAAGAAAAGTACTTTGCGGCGTCCATGGACCCTTCGGGCTTCCCCATCACCACTACCTGCGCGCCCGTGTCGCTGTTGGGCTTGAGCAGCACCGGGTTCATCCGCGTGTCCGGTTCGCGGCCCGCCGCCAGCGCCTGCGTCGCCTGCGCCCGGCCAATCTCGTGTCCGTCCAAGGTAACGTAGGAATTCAGCGCCATGTTCTGCGCCTTGAACGGCGCCACGCGCAAGCCATCCTGATGAAGGATGCGGAGCATAGCCGCGGTAAGCAGGCTTTTGCCCGCGCTGGAACTGACCCCCTGGAACATGATGGCCGGTGTCCTTTTCGCGCGCGGCGCGGCGGCGCGCTTGGCCAGCGCCGCTTCCAACGCATCCATCAGCCGCTCATTTTCTTCCGGAGTCCGCACCGCCAGGCGGATGAAACGGTCATCTAACCCAATAAAGTCGCCGCACGTCCGTATCGCAATCCCTTCGCGCAGCAGCCGGGCCGCAAGATCCTTGGCCATTCCCATGCGGGGGCCAAGCTTGAGCAGCAAAAAATTCGCCTGGCTGTCAAAAACGGTCAGCCCGTCAATTCCCAAAAGCCGCGCCCGCAACTCCTCGCGCCATTGGCGCGCCAGAACGCGCGACCGCTCCAGATACTCCGCATCCTCCATCGCGCGGATGCCCACCGCCGCCGCCAGCGCATTCACCGTCCACGGCGGCAGCAGCGCCCGCAGCCGCGCGGCCACCCGCTCATCGGCCACCGCCACCCCAAGCCGCAGGCCCGGTATGGCGTACGCCTTGGTGAGGGAGAATACCGACACGATGTTCGGCGCGCGCCAATGACGCGGCGCCGCGCGATCAGCGAAGAACGCGAACGACTCGTCCGTCACGAACAGCGTCTCCGGCTTTTTCGCCGCCACAGCTTCCAGCGCCGCGGCGTCAAGTTCCGCCATGGGCGCGGCGTTGCGGTAGTCAACATACGCGGGTTCAGCGATCACCGCCCGCCTGAAGGGGCGCGTCCGGGGAATCGTGAACAGCAGTTCGGTGGCGCCGTTGCCCGCCACGATCCGGGATTCGTCCACGCCGAACCGGCGCGCCGCCGCCGCCACGAATTTTTCCGCGCCGGGATCGGGGTAGCGGGCCAGCCGCGATATTTCCGCGCTCACCGTCTGGCGCAGCCAATCGGGGGGCCCCGCCGGATTGAGGTTGGCGGAATAATCGAGGATCGCCTCCTCGTCCAACCCCGCCTCGGCGGTGATGCGGCGCAGGTCGCCGCCATGGGTAAACCGCCCGTTCACCGCAGCCCCCCCGTCACGAACATGGCCATCACCAGCAGCGCCATGGCCTCAACAAGTTCGCACAGCGCGCCATACACGTCGCCCGTCCATCCGCCGATGATCCTGTGCGCCAAAAATCCCAGCAGGGCGGTGACCATCGCCGCCGCCAGCGCCACCCACACTCCCGCCATTCCCGCCGCCAGCCAGCCCGCGGCGGCCAACACGCCAAAGACCCACGCCGCCGTCATGGAGGAAGCGCGCGCGCGCAAAGCCGCCCCTAACCCCTCCGGCCCGCGCGCGTCGGTTCCCAGGTTCAGCGCCGCCGCCATGGCGCACCGGCCCGCCAGCGCGGCCAGGAACACCGCCGCCATCCGCCCTTCGGGGGCCAGTGAAAACAGCGCGGCGGCCTTGAGCATCAGTGTTCCCGCGACCGCGAACACCCCCATGGGGCCGGAGCGGCTGTCCTTCATGATCCCGATGACGCGCTCGCGCGGGGCGCGGCTCAACATGCCGTCCGCCGTGTCCGCCAGCCCGTCAAGGTGAAGCCCGCCCGACACCAAAGACATGGCGATGACCGTGACCACCGCGGAAGGGGCCAACGGCGCAACGGTCATCGCCAGCATATCCACCGCCGCCAGCGCCGCGCCGATGAGCAACCCCGCCACGGGGAACCACGGCGCCGCCCTGGCTAAATCCTCCCGCCCCGGGGCGAATCCCGCGGGCACGGGGGCCACCGTCAAAAAACTCACCGCCGCCACGAGGCCGCGCATCGGCTACTTGTCCGCGCCGGACACCGCCGCCTCGGCGAACGTCGCCACGTCGCTAAGCACGCGCGCGGCGGCGTCCACCACGCACATGGCCAGCGCCGAGCCGGTGCCCTCGCCCAGGCGCATGTTCATGTCCAAAAGCGCCCGCTTGCCCAAGGTGTCGAGCATGGCCAGGTGGCCCGGCTCCACGCTTAAGTGCGACGCCACCATGTACCCCTTCGCCGCGGGGCACAGCGCCGCCGCGATCAGGGCGCCCGCCGTGCTGATAAAACCGTCCACCAGCACCGGCTTGCGCCGCGCCGCCGCGCCCAGGATAAGCCCCGCGATGCCGCCGATCTCAAAACCGCCCACCTTGGCCAGCACGTCCAGCCCATCGCGCGCGTCGGGCCGGTTAACCTCCAGTATCCGCTGGACCACGCCCACCTTGTGGCGCAATTGCCCGTCGTCAATGCCCGTGCCGCGGCCCGTGACCACCTCCGGCCCCTTGCCGGTTAACAGCGCGATGATCGCGCTGCTCGGCGTGGTGTTGCCAATGCCCATGTCGCCGGTGCCGAGCAGGGTCGAGCCTTGGCTGATATGCGAGTCCGCCACCTCGATCCCGACCTCAATGGCCTTCCGCGCCTGCTCCTCGGTCATCGCCGGCCCCTCGGTGAAGTCGGCAGTTCCCGGCGCGACCTTCCGCTGGATGACGCCGGGGAACTCGCACGGGGCGGCCACGCCAATGTCAATCACCGACAACTCCGCTCCCGCATGACGGGAAAGCACGTTGATCGCCGCCCCGCCGCTGGCGAAGTTGGCGACCATCTGCGGCGTCACTTCGGGAGGATAAGCGCTGATTCCTTTCTTCGCCACGCCATGGTCTCCGGCGAAAGTCAGGATGGCCGGACGCCTCACCTGGGCGAACACGTCGCCCCGAGCCGTCGCATATTTCACGGCGGTCTCCTCAAGCATGCCAAGACTGCCGAGCGGTTTCGTCAGCGAGTCCAAGCGGCGCCGCGCCGCGGCGGCGACGCCGACATCCACGGGGGTGATCAGCTTCACGACATCGTCAAGTTTCAAAGACATGGGAGGATTCCGTTGTTGGTTTTGATCGCTCTGTTTTTTCGGAGCATACAA
The DNA here is from genome assembly GCA_016207925.1 of Nitrospinota bacterium. Lineage (GTDB taxonomy): Bacteria > Nitrospinota_A > UBA7883 > UBA7883 > UBA7883 > JACQZB01. The sequence goes on along the minus strand of JACQZB010000098.1, from coordinate 326 downwards.
TACCACGAGAATGCGCCTGGTTCCCATGAATTGAGGTAAATTCAGATAGCCTGATTGGCAGGAATCACGGCTCGGACAAGCCTCGCCCTCCATGACCCACATGCGATTCACGCATGATGTGGAGGGCGAAGTTTATCCGAGCCGCGGGAAAGCAACCTACCACCGCGCGCTTTCCTCCCTGGCGATCTGAACCCAGCGGGCGAGGCGTTCAGGTTCGTTATGCAGGGTATGGACGTCCTTCATGATCAGTTCGACGCGGCAACCGTGCTTTCTCGCCAGATCGATGGTTTTCAGATTGGAAGAGCACACGTCTAGGGAAAGAGTGT
>JACQZB010000097.1 GCA_016207925.1 Nitrospinota bacterium | reverse complement strand
CCAGATACGGTGGAAGTTTTCCCACGCGAGCAGAAGCTCGTGCAGGTCCTTGGCCGCCATTTTCTTGCTGTCTTCCTTGAGCATGGTCAGCAGGTGCAGCCCCTGGTCCATCATCTTGGCGCTGGTGACGTAGTAGGTGGATGTGCCGGCCACGTACTCGTCCATGAGCTTGTTGAGCCGGAACATCATCATCCGAGGGCGGATGTAGTGCGGGTTGACCGTGGGATCGGTGGAGTAGTCCTTGTGGTCGAGGAAGTTCTGGAACGGCATGTAAATCTCCGCCGCCAAAGCCTCCTTGGACAGGCTCAACGCCGGTGTGAAACCCTTATGGTCGCGCACGAAGCGTATCGCGTTTTTGGCGGCGATGCGCCCCTCGGTGAACGAGCCGGAGGAGAACTTGTGGCCGGAAGCTCCCACGCCGTCGCCCGCGGTGAACAGCCCCTGCACCGTGGTCATGCGGTTGTAGCCCCACTGCCATTCCTTGGGCGCCAGGTCCTCCGGGCCGGAGACCCACGCGCCGCATGCGCCCGCGTGGCTGCCCAAAAAGTACGGCTCCGTGGGCATCAACTCCGAAGGCGACTCCTCCGGGCGAATGTTCATGCCGGCCCAGAAGTTGGCCTGGCCGATGGTCATGTCCAAAAAGTCCTCCCACGCCTCCGCCTCCAGGTGTTTTACCTGCTTGGCGTCCATGGTCTTGGCCAGGTTGGCCATGGCGGTGGGGGTGTCCATAAGGATCGGGCCGCGCCCTTCCTTCATTTCCTTGAGCATCTGGTGGTTGCGCAGGCAGGTGGCCGGCACGTGCGCCAGACCATAGGGCGGATACTCCTCCAAGAGCGCCTTGTTCTTGACCGTGTAGTCCTCGCCGAGGCCGTTCATGGCCTTGGACTTGAACAGCAGGAACCACGCGCCCACCGGCCCGTAGCCGTCCTTAAACCGGGCCGGCACGAAGCGGTTTTCCATGGTGGTCAACTCGGCGCCCACCTGGCTCATCATGGCGTAATTGGAACCGGCGTTCCACACCGCGTACCAGGTGCGGCCCATGCCCTCGCCCTGCGAGCGCGGGCGGAAGATGTTCACCGCGCCGCCCGCCAGGCACAACACCGCCTTGGCGCGGAAAATGTAAATCTTGTTCTCGCGCACGGAGAAGCCCACGGCGCCGGCGATGCGGTTCGGCTCCTTGTCGTCCAGCAACAGCTTCACCACGAAACAGCGCTCGATGATGTTCTCCACCCCCAGGGCCGTCTTGGCCGCCTCGGCCACAATCACCTTGTAGGACTCGCCGTTGATCATGATCTGCCACTTGCCGGAGCGCACCGGCTTGCCGCCCTGGCGCAGGGTCTTGCCCTCGTCGCCCGGCTGTTTCCACACCGGCAGGCCCCACTCCTCGAAGTTATAGACCGTGTCGTCCACGTGGCGGCCCACATCAAACACCAGGTCGTCGCGCGTGATGCCCATCAGGTCGTTGGCCACCATGCGCACGTAGTCCTCCGGGGTGTTCTCGCCCAGGTAGGTGTTGATGGCCGACAGGCCCTGCGCCACCGCGCCGGAGCGGTCCAGCGCGGCCTTGTCCACCAGCGTGATCTTGTACTTGCCGCCGGACCACCGGGCGGCCTCGAACGCCGCGCCGCAGGCGGCCATGCCGCCGCCGATGATCAGGATGTCGGTCTCGTGTTCAACAATGACGGGGTTCTTCGCGAAATCCGCGTTATAGCTTTCGGATGGATGTACCATGGTTCCCTCGTTTCCTTACCTTACTTGGCGATGGTCTTGAGTGTCTGGCCGATTTCCGTGAACAGAAGCGGCGAATCCAGGTCGGCGTCCGACACCGCGGGCTTGCCCTCGAACGGCTTTATGGAGCCTTCCGGCGTGGTGCGGATGGGGAACTTGAAGCGTTTGACCTTTCCATCGCGGAACTTGATGGTCCACATGATCGAATCGGACGAGCGCATGGGGATCGAAGTGCCGCCCAACGGCACGAAGTCGGCGTAGGGCCTTCCTTCGATAGCCTGCTGGGGGCAGATCTTCACGCAGGAGTAGCACTCCCAGCACTGTTCCGGCTCCTGGTTAAGCGCTTTCATCCGGTCCTTGTCCAGATACATCAGGTCGTTCGGACAGATGTACATGCAGGCGGTTTTGTCCTGCCCTTTGCATCCGTCGCACTTTTCTTGAATCACAAAGGTCGGCATGGTGTTTCTCCATCCACTGGTTTCATGGTCCCTCGCTTGCGTCATATCGCCACACGGCGCCAGCGCCTTGCCTGCGGCGTGGCGGATCCGCGGACGTATCCTCACATATCCGATGGTGGCCCCCCAGGGTTTATACCCCGGCCACCCCCTCTTATGAAAAATTATCTCCCCCCAACCGGCGAAAATATAATAGATTGTTCAAATATCACCAATAACTAAAACTGTATGCTCGATCAGGTAACGATTCACCAACTTGAACTGTTCCTCGTCGCAGCCAAGCTGAGGAACTTTTCCCGCGCCGCCGACCAGATGGCCATCAGCCAGCCGGCCTTTTCCGCCCAGATCATCAAGCTCGAAAAAATCCTGGGCGCGCCCCTGTTCGAACGCATCGGGCGGCGCATCGAGCTTACCGAAACCGGCGCCCTGTTCGAGTCCTACGCCCAGCGCACCCTTTCCACCCTGCGGGAAGGCAAGCAGGCCATAGACGACATGACCACGCAGGTCATCGGCGCGTTGCGAATCGGCGCCTCCACCACCATCGGCAACTATATCCTGCCCCGTTACCTGTGGACGTACCGCTCGCGCTACCCCGGCTGCGCGGTGGAAATGATGGTGGGCAACACCAACCAGATCGAGCAGGCGTTGCTGCGCAACGAGATTGACATGGCTCTGGTGGAAGGCCCCATCCAGAACGTAAAGCGCATCACCACGCGGCTGTTCCGCAAGGACGAACTGGTGGTCACTTTTAGCCCGCGCCACCCGTGGAAAAACCGAACCACCATCACACTCAAGGAGCTTGAAGCCGAGCCTTTGATCATCCGCGAACGCGGCTCCGGCACCCGCAAGGTGTTCATGGACGCCATCGAAAAAGCGGGCGGCGCCGGCAAGTTCAATGTGGCCATGGAGCTGGGCTCCGCTTCCGCCATCGAGCGCGAGTTGAAGGAAAAAACGCTGAAGATGGCCCGGATTCAGGGCTGCTCCATGGAGCGCCGCTTCAACCTGGCGCTGCTCAAGAACAAGTACCTCTCCAACCCGCTGCGCGCCTTCGCCGCCATCCTCAACCCCGCCGAAAAACTCGGCGACGTCATCGAGTGACGCCGCCAGATTAACTTGACACCCGCGGCGCGCAAGCGTACTTTTGTGCCAATTGTCATGACGACGTTAATGAAAGTGCATTTCCGCAAGGCGGCCCGCTTGGCCGCCGCCGCCTCGCTTTTGGCCCTGCTGCAACTCGGTTGGCAGGCGGTCGAGTTCTCTCATCACCATAACGACCCCAACGAGGTTGACGGATGCTCGCTGTGCCTGGTCATAACCCACGGGCAGGCGGCGTTCGCGGCTAACGACAATGCAAGCGCGCCACCCGAAACGCTCCTGCCGCCACAGGCGGGGGACTATCACGGGGCGGCGCTTCCTTCCATATACAAGGCCACCCGCCCCCGCGCTCCACCGCTGATCCTTTCCTGATTATTTTCCCAACATTCTCGCCAGCCGCCTTTGCGCGCCTGGCCAACATTTACAGGAAAGGATCGTCCCATGTGGCGTTACATCTTCGCTTCATCCTTGTTGGCTGTTCTCACTCTTGCCGCGCCAGCCGCCGAAGCCGAGGGGCGCTACCCCCTCCGAAACCAGCAATCCCGTTCGCCGGAAACGCGGGTTCCCGAATCGCCGGTCATCACGCAGTCAATCCAGGATGTGGAGCGAAAACCCGCTTTCACCGCTTCCTCCGCGCCAGCCGCGCTCGCCTCATAGAAAAAAAAGATTGCGGACCACTCATTTGAGTGGTACAAGAGCCGCATGGAGCAAGAACCCCTAACTTCAGCCCAGGCGCAGATTCTCTCGGCGATTCGCGTCCGGGTGGAGCGTAGTGAGGCTGCGCCATCGTACAGGGATCTCTGCGCGCAGTTTGGATGGGCGTCAACGGGCACAGCCCGGGACCACCTTCAGGCTCTGGCCCGAAAAGGGTACATCACCCTCGGGGGTGGAAGGGCAAGGCAGATTCGCCTGGTTGAGTCACCGCTCGCGGTGGCGCGTGTCCGTCTACTTGGCCACGTCGTAGCCGGTCGTCCGGAAGTAGCCGTTGAGTTGCCCGATGGGGAGGTCACCGTTCCGGCAAGTTGGCTCGGTCGTGGTCGGCATTTCGCTCTTCGGGTCGTCGGCGACAGCATGATCAACGCCGCCATCATCGATGGCGATACGGTCATAGTACGGGAACAACCGGGCGCGCTAGATGGGGAGATCGTTGTGGCGACCGTCGGCGGCGAGACCACGGTGAAGCGGCTTCGCCTCGACGGGGGGAACATCCGACTGATGCCAGAGAACGCAGCATTCGCGCCGATCGACGTGCGTGAAGAAGACTTCAGGATTCACGGCGTGGTGGTCGCGGTCATGCGTTCGCTTGTGCCACAGCCAACAACATCGCGGCAGACGAGGGAGCGGCGCTCGCACACCGTCAGCCAACAGGAGAGCGCTCGACATGGATGACGTAATCAACGAGGTGGCGGCCCCGTCCCGCACGCTCCGTTCCGCCCCTACGAGCACGGTGGGACGTGGGAAAGCTATCGTGCTGGACAAGGCGCCGACGACCGATCTCTACCAGGCGGACGGCGTGTCACTGCACTTTGGCGACAGCCTTTCCTTCTACAGTTCATGGGAACAACCAACAACGATCGTTTCCGACGGAGCCTACGGCGTACTCGGGTTCGAGGGCGACACCTCGGATCATCTCGACGTGCCCGCGTGGTACGAGCCACACGTGAAGGCGTGGGCGGAAGCCGCGCGACCGAATACAACGCTCTGGTTCTGGAACTCGGAAATCGGGTGGGCTGCAGCCCACCCGATCATCGAGAAACACGGATGGAGGTACGTGAACTGCAACATCTGGAACAAGGGTGTCGGGCACATAGCTGGGAACGTGAACACCCAGAAGATTCGTCGCTTCCCCGTCGTGACGGAGGTCTGCGTCCAGTACGTGTTCGAAGCCCGCATAGGCGGGCTCGATCTCAAGCAGTGGCTGCTCTCGGAATGGAAGCGTTCAGGACTCACCCTGCGACGAGCCAATGAAGCATGCGGAGTGAAGGACGCGGCCGTTCGCAAGTACCTCGACCAGGGGCACCTCTGGTACTTCCCGCCCGCCGAGGCGATGCAGCGCCTCAGCGACTACGCGAATGAGCACGGGAGACCAGAGGGGCGGCCGTACTTCTCGCTGGATGGAAAGTCGCCTGTCACCGGTAGCGAATGGGAGGGCATGCGTTCGAAGTTCTGCTGCCCGCACGGAGTTACGAACGTATGGGAGCGGAACACTGTTCGCGGCGAAGAGCGCGTGAAGACTGAAGACGGCCGCGCCGTGCACCTCAACCAGAAGCCGCTTGATCTCATGTCCCGCATCATCGAGGCAAGCACCGACGTCGGCGACGTGATCTGGGAGCCGTTCGGCGGCCTCTTCACGGGCTCTTTGGCTGCCAGCCGACGGCTCTTCGACGAGGGACTTCTCCCATTCAATCTTGACGCGCTCGCGGAGCGTCTTCTCGATCTTGGCCTCGTCGTCGCTTGCCAGCAGCCGTGCCCACTCCTGCACCGTCATCCCGTGTACCGTGCTTGCGAGGACGCGCTTCTTGAAGGCTTCGATCTCTGCGTGGACGATCCGATCAGTCTTCGCAAAATTGGTATCGAGTCGGTACGGGAACTTCGACATGAGTTCCTGCACCCGCGTCTGGCACTGCCCGGTGTGCGAGTACTTCACGCCGGCTGGCCCCCATGACTTCACGAGGCGTTCAGCAGCGACGAACTGTTCCTTCGTGCCCTGGAACTTATAGCCGTTGGTGTTGGTCTGCTGGAGGTTGCTGGTTCTGGCCGATGTGTCGTTGGGCTCGACGACCAGGTAGTCGGGTGGGTTGTGATAGTGCCCGTCGCGTGCGGCCGCCACCGAGGCTCCCGAAACGATGCACAGGTCGCGGACTGCAGGCTTTCCGTAGATCAAGTGCTCCGGAAGCCACGCGAGTAGAACGACGTAGGTCTGGTCTTGGAGGAAGTGCTTCTGGCTGTCCTTGAACCGCGCAGTGATCTCGGTCGCCAGCGGAAACCACGCCTTGATCTCGAAGCCGGGAGCTGGGCTGATCGTTCCGTCGAAGATCGCGTCGGGGAACCCGGGGTCCTGCCGTTTCCATTTTCCCAGCGCGGAGAACTCCTTCTGCTGGTTCAGGAACTCCACAGTGTTGAACTCGATCAGGTTGCCGAGCATCGGCGACAGTTTCGAGATGACCTTCGCGAGGTTCACTGCGGCGGCAGGCGTCACCGGGGCGCTGATGGTGAGCAGGTCAAGCACGTGACCGCGGAGGCCGGCGAGGTGCTTGCTCGCGACCTTGATAGCCGTCTGGGTGTCCATCTTCGTCATCGCGTGCGGCTCCCTGTGAAGGCCTTCAAGAGAGGCGGGGGTGCGACACCGGGTGCGCGTGCGATCCGAAGGACGTTGAGGAGACCTACGTTC
>JACQZB010000096.1 GCA_016207925.1 Nitrospinota bacterium | reverse complement strand
TCGGTTTGGGCGATTTTGGCGTTTTCGAGCAACGCCTTAAAAACGGCTTTGCCCACGGGGGACTCCTCGCGCTCCAGCCCCGCCTCGAAGGCGCGGATCACGTCCGGCCCCAGGTCGAAATTGGCGTCCATGCACATCTGGCGCACGGCGGCGGTGATGGCGGACACATTGACGTCTCTCATCCTTACCCCTTGCGGTGATTGGTTGTGGCGCTCAAGGGCGATTGTGCCGTCCATGCGCGATTATGTCAAGGCGGGCGGGGGCTCGGCGGTTAGCGCAGAACCGGGCGCGCCAGCGTTCCGGAAAGCGCAAAGTGGCGCGCTCCGGCGGCGTCTTTGGGGGACGCGGAGGCGAACACGCCCAACCCGTTCTCCAGCCGCGGCGACAACGTAAGTTTGACCTTGATATTGAGCCGCGAGAACAGCGGCGACGGCGCCAGCGTGGCCCCGCCTTCGAGGGTAAGGGTGAAATCCGGCCCGGCGAAACGCCCGCTGGTGATCGTCAAGGCGCCGTTTTCGATCACCGCCTCAAGCTCCCCCGCTTCGATGGCGGCGGGCGGAAAATCCGGGAATATTTTTTTATTAAGCGTCAGGGTTCCGCCAGTGATCCGCGCCTGGAGCTTGCCGGAGGCTTGCGCGGGGCGTTCCTCCTCCCACTCAACCGCGGCTTCGGCCCAAAGGGCGCCGGACAGTTTTCCCCATGGGAACCGGCTCCACCATTGGGCCTGTCCGGGATCCACGCCTTCAATATCCAGCGAAAAAGTCACCCGGCCGTCCTTACGCGCAAAGCGCGCCCCGGAGCGCCCGCCAAGGCCGCGCGCGTCCGCGGAGCCGCCCTCGCCGCCGCGTAGCGCCGCCCAGGTAGAGGGACTCAATGTAAGCGTCTCCAGCGAAACGAAGGGGGCCAACTCATCCCCGGCCCCAATCGTCACATCTTGCATGGTCAAACCCGGCGGAAACGACAACCGCGCGCGTTTTGCCTTAAGGCTCATCCCTTTTTCGCGCGCGGCGCGCTCAATGGCGGGGACAAGCGTTTGCGCGGGGAACCGGACGTAGGCGGACACCGCGAGCGCGATGATGAACAGCGCCAGCCAGCCCAATGCCGCCGCGGCCCACGGTTTGGCCATGAACGCGCGCCACGCCGCGCGCAGGAATGCGGCCGCCGCGCCCAGGGCGCGCCCCGCCCGCCTCATCGCGCCACCCGGTAGCCGGCCAGCGTCAGGGTGACGTCCAGCAGGTCGGGCTTTTTATATTGGGGCCGGATGGACACTCGTTTGACCCGCAAGTAATGTTCCGCGCCGCGCGCCGACTCAAGGAGCACCACCAGTTGCGGAAGCGTCACTTCCTCCAGCCGCGCGGTCACCGGCTGTTCCTCGTACCCTTCCATGGTTTGCGGGGGCTGGGGGGTCATGCTGGTGATCTGGCCGCTCACCCCCGCGGCGGCGGCCAAAGACTCGATGGCGGTGACGGCGGAAAAGTCCTCCGGCTGCGCGGCGAGTTTTGCGTCAAGCGCGGTGAAGCGGCGCCGGATGGACTGGTAACGCTCCGCCAACCCGGCCAACTCCGTCAACTCCGTTTTCGTGGCCTCGATGCGCCGCTCCAGGGCGTACCGGGAGGAAACCACCGGATCGTACACCCCCAGCCACGCGGCGGTCAGCGCCACAACCGCCGCGCCGGCCGTCACCGCCCAGCGCTCGCGCGGCTGGAGGGCATTGAACTTTTCCATCAACGCGCGCATCCTGCTCACGGCTTGATCTCCACGTTCAGGCGGAATTCCACGGCGCCGGACGCCGCGCCGCTCTTGGCCTGGTCCAGGGTCACTTTTTCCGCCCACGGCAAGGCGTCAATCGCCGCTCGGTACTGCTCGACCTTTTCAAACGAATCCGTGCGGCCGGAGAGCGACAGGCGGCTGGCGTCGTACGCCAACTCCCCAATGTCCACCGCGGCGCCCGCGGGCTTGACGCGGCTGACATCGAGCAAGATGTCGAGGAACGGATCCACGCCGCTTTCGGAGACGCCCAGGGCGCGGGCCTTGGCCTGGGCTTGCGCAAGCGCCGCTTTGAGCTGCTGGCTTTCGGACACGGCGGCGGTGACGCCCGGCATGACCGCGGTAAACAGGGCGCGCGCTTCCGCCCGCTGCGCCGCATGGCGGGCGGCAAGGGCGGCGCCCTCCATCATCCAACCCGCCGCCCATACCAGCAGCCCCACACCGAACAGCGCCGCCGCCGCCAGCGCGCGGCTGCCCTTGGCCGCCAGCGCGCGGCGCTTGCGCAGAGCGCCGTAGCGCAGGTGGAGCCGCAAGCCAGGCTCCAGCCCCGCCGCAATGCGCGCCGCGCCCAAGGCCGCGGCGAACAGGGGGCGCGATTCGGCCCCGCCCACACCGGGTCCGGTTGCGGGCGCGTCGGCGCCGGGGAGCGCCAGCGGCCGCACGGGCGCGCCGAGGATGTCCGCCAGCGCGGCCCGCAGCGCCGATCCCTGGGCCACACCGCCCAATTCGTAAAAGGCCGCCTCCAGGCCGGGCTGGCCCGCGCGCGCCGCCATCACGGCGCGGCGCGCCTCGGCGGCGATTTTCGCGGGGTCAGCGTCCGGCGCCAAAGGCGCCGTATGAAAACCAACGGGCGCGCCCTGGGGATTGACAACCGTCACCGTCACGGCGCCATCGGCGAACACCAACACCGCGCGCGCGCCATGGGTGGCGCCGCCCGCCGCCGCGCACAGCGGCGCGGGGACCACCATGTCCGGATCCACGCCCGCCGCCGCGAACCGCTGGATGAGCATTGTCACTTCATCCCTGCGCGCGGCCACCGCAAGTATGGTTGACTCACCGGCGGCAGCGGCGATGGCGGCATATCCGCACACGATATCCTCCGCGCCAAAGGGCAGGCGCGACTCCAACGCGTAGGGGAGCGCCTCCTGAATCTGCTCCGGGCGGGTCAACGGCACGCCAAACGCGCGCGAGGTCAACGCCGCGCCGGGCAGCGCCAGCGCCACATGGTCGCTTTGGGGATCGTACCCCAGCGCGGCCAGCGCGCGCGCCGCCACGCGCGCCGCGTCCTCGCCGCCGCCGGGGACATACGCAAGCCGGGACACGCGCGTGGACCGCAGCGAGGTTTCGATCACCGCCACGCGCGCGCCGTCCGCCGCCGCCTCCACGCCAAATATGTTCATCCGCCCTATCCTTTCACAGAACCTTGTAAAACAGCGGCGCCGCGCCGGATTGCGAGCGCCGGTACACCGCGAAAATGGAACTGCCCGTTTCGTCGAACGTGGCCGTGGTGGTGACGGAGAAGGTATCCGAGCGCGTGTCCATGAGCAACGCGATTTCGCCGTATATATCCTCCATGCCGGGAATGGCGCGTATCTGCTCGCGGGAGGCGAACGGACGTTCCGCCCGCGCCGTGAGGATCGCTTCCACCATGGCCTCCGTTATCCGGTCCGACAGCGCCCGCAGCGCCATGGGCGTGGCGGTGTTGATGTTGATCTTGTCGCCCCCCCATACCGTCACGTGCGGGCGCAACGCGGCGATAACCTCCGGGGTAAAGCCGCGGACCAGCGCCAACTCGTCGAGCGAGTCCAGCCGCGCGTTTTTCGAAGCATGGGGTGGCGTGAGCGAGCGGTAATACCCGTCCTCCGCGCCGCCGGGCGACGGCTCGGCGTTTTCATCCAGCCAGTCGAGCAGCGCGCCGGCCAGACTGGGGTCAAGGTCGAGGCGGTCCAGAAGCCGGGAGAAAAGCTCCACCTGCCGGTCGTTGGCGTAGCCGCGCCCCGTGACCATCTCGTTGAGGTTGACCTTGCCGGCCTCGTCGGCGATGGCGATGAAGGCGAACGTCCCGTCAATGGGGAGCGGGATGCCGGTCTGGGCCCACTCCTCGTTCAGGGCGTCGCTGGGGATCGCGGCGGTGGCGTCCTCGGTGAGGATAAGCCGCGCCGCTTCCTGCCCGGAGCGCGCGGCGAACAGCGCCTTGGTTTCGTCGCGGTAGGCCGCCGCCAGCGACGACTGTATCCACGACTGATGGAACTGGTCGAACACGGTGATGGTCAACAGCGACACGATCAGCACGGTCAATAGCAGCGCCACACCCTCGCGCCGGGCCAGCGGACGGCGCCTCACGCCGCGCCTCCCACCCGGATCAGCGCCCCGCCTGTGAACAGGGCGCCGCGCTCGCCGCGCAGGGTGAACTCCACTTTCACCGCCGCCGGCAGGGCGCGCGCATCCGCCAGGCGGTATTCGTCCACCCACTCGCCGCCCCGCCGGTAACGCACGCTGAAAGAGACGAGCCGGCCGGTTACTTCCAGTCCGTCTTCTTCCTCCTCCATGGTCTCCGCGCCGCGCACCACGGCCCACGGCCGCTCCGCGCGCGACAGGGTGAGCAGTTCCCCGCCGGGCGTTTCCACCGCCCGCCATTCGACCAGCGCCTGGTCCGATCCGGCGCCGGTGAACACCATCCTTCGTGAGAAGCCGGTAAAGGCGACGCGGTCCGCGGGCCGGTCCAAGTCCCCGCCGGAGACCCCCTCGAACACCCCCGACCGGTTGTGGGTGAACAGCGAGGCGTTGGCCAGATCGCCGGTCATGCGCTGGATAATAAAGCGGGCGGTGTGGGCCAGCCGGGCGCGTTCCTCCGCCGCCTGGCCCGCCGTCACCAGACCCGTGAAGGAGGCGTACAGCGCCGACATCAGCATCGCCATGATGGCCGCCGCGATCAGCGTCTCCAGCAGGGTGAAGCCCCCGCCGCCTAGCGCAGGGCGTAGCCGCGCACCGTGACCCACGGATCCGTCTCCTTGTCTTCCTTGCCTTTTGGATATACCAGCACCGCAACCTCGACGGCGCCGGGGAAAGGCGTTTCTTTGGCCTCCACCCGCCAGCGCCAGTCCGGATAATCCTCCCGCTCCCGAGGTTCGGACAAACCCAGGTCCGGCCGCGGCCCGGCGTAAAGGCGTTCCATCTCCTCGCGCGCCAGCGTCACCGCGGAGGTCATCCGTTCCGACTCGCCAAACAGCAGCGCCGCGCGGTTCCCCGCGGAGAGCAGCGTCACCATGGCGATGGCCAGGATCGCCATGGAGACCATCACCTCCAGCAGGGTGAAACCATGGCGCCTCATGCCCGCCGCTCCTGTTGTTCCACATGGCCTTCGAGGATGGTCACCTCGCCGGTGAGCGGGCTTACCTGAAGCGTGAATTCCGTCCCGTCCTCGTCCCTCAAATGTATCTCCGAGCGCTCGACGAACCCCGTGGGCAAAAAGTGGATATGCGCGGCGCCGGTGTTCACCCTTCCCTGCGCGGGGCTTTGGGCGTCCACGAAGAACACGCGGGCGGGAAGCCGCGTTTCGCGCGCGAAGGCAAGCTCCACCGGCTCGAACTGGCGGCCGGTGTTGAGCAGGGATATGAAGTAGCGGCGCCCGTCGAGATCCAGCGTAAGCCGGTAGGTAAGCTGGGTGGCCACGGAGCGGCTGTACACGTAGGTGATGGTGGCGGCCAGCTTGCGCGCGGCGGATTTGAGCCGCCACGCGCCCGGATCGGGCAGCCGGGGGAGCAGCGTGGCGGTGACTATGCCGATGACCAGCAGCGTCACCGCCAGTTCGATAAGCGTAAAGCCCGCCCGGCCGCGCCGCGTCCGCATGTCAGTCCAACTCCCAACTGTTGATGTCGGCGCCGTTCCCCTCGCCGCCGGGCGCCGCGTCGGGGCCAAGCGAGGAGAGGTCGAACGGCCCATGCTCGCCGGGAATCAGGTACACATACCCGCCCTCCCACGGGTCCTTGGGGACGCGGGGCAGATACCCCCCTTCGCGCCAGGCGCGGGGTATGCCGCCGATGGCCGGCTTTTCCACCAGCGCGTTGAGGCCCTGTTCCATGGAGGGGTACACGCCGTTGTCTATCTTGTACAGGTTAAGCGCGGTTTCGATGGATTTGATGTCCATGGCCGCCTTGGTGCGCCGGGCCTCTTCGGGGCGGTCGAGGATGCGGGGCATCACCAGCGCCGCCAGGATGCCCAGGATCACCACCACCACCATGATCTCGATCAGGGTAAAACCGGCGCGCCGCATGACCGTTCGCATCTTTTTCTACCTCGCCGCCTGGCTCAGTTCAAAAATCGGCAGCAGGATGGCCAGCACGATAAAGCCCACCGCCGCGCCCATGACCAGTATCAACAACGGCTCCACCAGCGCGGTGAGCGCGCCTACGGTGGTTTCCATCTCGAATTCATACGCGCGGGCGATGTCGGCGAACATCCGCGTCAACTCGCCGGAGCGCTCGCCCGCCGCCACCATCTGGATAACCACCGGCGGGAACAGGTTCGATTGACGCAGCGGCGCCGCCAGCGGCTGCCCCTCGGTGACGGCGGTGACGGCGGCGTCCATGGCCCGCTCGAAGGGGACGGAACCCGCCGCGCCGCGGGTGATGCGTAGCGCCTCCACCAGTTCCACGCCGCCCGCCAGCAGCGTGGCCATGGCGCCGGCGAAGCGGGCCACCGCCGCCGCGCGCCACACCTCGCCCAGCACGGGAACGCGCAACGCCCACGTGTCGAGGCGCGCGCGGCCTTCCGCGGTTTTGGCCCAGCGCGCGAGCGCCGCGCCGCCCATGAAGGCGAGCGCCAGCAGCGCCCACCACCACCCCGCCAGAAAGTTGGACACCGCCAACAGGATCACCGTCGGCAGGGGAAGCGCGCGGTGGATGTCGTCGAACATCTCCTGCGTGCGCGGCACCACGTAGGCCAGCAGGAACAGCATTACGCCGCTGCCCACCAGCGTCATGATGGCCGGGTAGATCATGGCCGCCATGATCCGGGCCTGCTGGCGCTGGCGGCGCTCGCCGAAATCCGCCAGCGAGGAGAGCGTGCGGCCCAAGGCGCCGGACGCCTCCCCCGCGCGCGTCAGACTTACGTACATCGTGTCGAACAGGCGGGGATGCGCCGCCAGGGCGCCGGCCAGCGAGGAGCCGGCCAATACCCGCTCGCGCACATCGGCGATCACGCTTTTGAACCGCGGTTTATGCGCCTGCTCCAGTTGGGCGTCCAGCGACTCCACCAGGGTAAGCCCCGCCGACTGCAAGGTGGCCAACTGGCGGGTGAAGGCGGTGATCTCCTTGGCCGTCACACGCGAAAACAGGCGGGAGAGCGGCGCGCGGACGAACGCCCCCGCGCCGTGGCGCTCCAGGCGCACCTCGGTGGGCAGTACGCCCATTTTGCGCAGTTTCACGGCGGCGCCGCGGGGCGAATCGGCGTCTATCACGCCGCTGGCGGATTTGCCCCCCTCGCCGTAGCCCGAATACTCATACACCGGCATGGCGGCGATCCCTTAAATGATGTCGGAGGTGACGCGGGCCACCTCCTCCAGCGAGGTGACGCCTTCGAGCGCCAGCGCCAGTCCATAGGCGCGCATGTCGCTAAAGCCGCGCTCCACCGCCGCGCGCTTGACGCTGGCCGCGTCGGCGTTCTTGACGATTAGCGTGCGGATGTCGTCATCCACCGGCAACAGCTCGTACACGCCGGTCCGGCCCAGGTAGCCCGCGCCGCGGCAGGCGGGGCACCCTGCGGGGCGATACAGCCTGGCGCCCGGCGGCAGCGCCGGATCAAAACCCAACTCAACCAGCGCCTCCGCCGGCGGGCTGGCCGACTGGCGGCAGTGGGGGCACAATACGCGCACAAGCCGCTGGGAGAGCGCCGCCAGCAGCGACGAGGCGATCAAGAACGGCTCCACCCCCATGTCCACCAGGCGGGCCACGGCGCCCGCGGCGTCGTTGGTGTGGATGGTGGAGAACACCAGATGGCCGGTGAGCGACGCCTGCACGGCGATCTGCGCCGTTTCCAGGTCGCGGATTTCGCCCACCATGATGACGTCCGGGTCCTGCCGCAGGATGGAGCGCAGCCCGGCGGCGAAGGTTAGCCCGATTTTGGGATTCACCGGCATCTGCCCCACGCCGGGCAACTGGTACTCCACCGGATCCTCGACGGTGATGATGTTTTTCTCCGCGGAATTGATGCGGGAGAGCGCCGCGTACAGCGTGGTGGTTTTGCCCGATCCGGTGGGGCCGCAGACCAGGATGATGCCGTGCGGGGCGCGAATCAGCTTTTTGAAACTTTCCGCCACGGCGCCGCGCATCCCCAGCGTGTCCAGCGTCAGCAGCGCCGCGCCGCGGTCCAACAGGCGCAGCGCCACCCGCTCGCCGTGGGCGGTGGGAACCACGCTGACGCGGATGTCCACCTCCTTGCCGGCGATGACGATCTTGATGCGCCCGTCCTGCGGCAGCCGTTTTTCCGCGATGTCCAGCCCCGCCATGATCTTCACCCGCGAGACGATGAGCGCCTGCAGGCGTTTGGGCGGGCTGACCACGCGGGCCAGGGCGCCGTCCACGCGGAAACGCACTTCCAGTTCGCGCTCGTATGGTTCGATGTGCACGTCCGAGGCGCGCTCCTTGACCGCCTGCACCAGCAGCGAGTTGATCAGCCGTATCACCGGCGCCTCGGCGGAGGTTTCCAGCAGATCCTCCGGCAGGCCGGAGAGCACGGAGTCCAGGTTCTCCTCCTCGCCGATTTCGTTCATCACCTCGCTGGCCGTTCCGGCGGAAAGGTCATAGGCGCGGTTGATGGTTTCCGCGAGGGCCGCGGGATCCGCCGCCACCGCCTCCACCGGAAGGCCGAACAGCAGGCGCAGGTCGTCCAGCGGCTGCGTGTCCAGCGGGCGTCCGGTGGCCACCACGATGCGCCCCCCGCTGACCGAAAGCGGCAGGGCGAGGTTGGCCTTGGCGAATTGATACGAAGTTTTCGCCAGCAGGCCGCGATCCACGCTTTCGGGGGCGACGCTGTCGCGCCACTCCATGCCCAATTCGGCGGCCAGCCGCCGCGTTTCGGCGCCAAGGGGGGAAAGCGGGTGGGCCATCGTCAGTTCCCCTGCTCCCTGGGGGCGGGGGGCTGAAGCGGACTTTCAAACTCGCCCAACTCCGATTTTGGGTTGCGCTGGATGTACTCCTCGCGGCGTTGGGTGATGGCGGCCACCTGCTCGTCGGTATTGATGATATGCGGCGTGAGGAAGATCAGAAGGTTCGTTTTCTGCTTCTGCTTGCTCATGCTCTTGAACAACCAGCCCAACAGCGGGATGTCGCCCAGCAGGGGAACCTTGTTCTCCACGTCGGTGAAGTCGTCGCGGATAAGCCCCCCGATGGCGATGTTCTGCCCGTCCTTGACCACCACGGTGGACTTGACGGAGCGCTTGAAGGTGATCAAATCGCTGGCCTTGGCCAACTGTATCTCCGAAAGCGAGCTTATCTCCTGGTACACGTCCAGCTTGACCACTTCCGACTCGGATATCTGCGGCTTGATGCGAAGGGTGATGCCGATGTCGCGCCGCTCAATGGAGGTCAGCACGTTGCCGCCGGTGGTTTGCGACTGCCCGGTGAGGAAGGGCACGTTCTGGGCCACCACGATTTCCGCTTCCTGATTGTCGGTGGTAAGGATGTTGGGGGTGGAGAGAATGTTGATGCCGGTTTCCGTCTGGAGCGCGTGCAACAGCCCGCCGAGGTTCAAAAACTCCTTGCCGGCGAAGGCGATGGTGCCGTCCACCACGCCCAAGGCCAGCCCCTTGGGAGCGTTCAGCGGGTTTTCCGCCACGGCGTTGATGTTCCCGTAGTTGGTGCCGCCGATCCCCTGCACGCCCTGCTCGGTGAAGTTGGAGGTGGTGCGCCACTCGATGCCGAACTGGCGTTTCTTGTCCGTGGTGATTTCCATGATGAGGGCTTCGACGAACACCTGGCGGCGGCGGATGTCCAGCTTTTCGATGACCTCGCGCAACGTCTCGAAATCCTCGCGCGAGGCGGTGATCACCAGCGAGTTGGTGGACTTGTCCGGCGTGATGGTGACCTCGTTCTGCAGGGTCAGCGAGCCGCCGGGCTGGGCCTGGTGGGGCGAGGGCTGCGCGCCGGCCCTGCCCTGCCGGGCCGCCTGCTGGGTGAAGTTCATCAGCACCTTGGCCAAATCTTCGGCGTCGGCGTTTTTAAGGTAATAGACGTTGATCTTCCCCTGACCGGAAGGGGCGGGGGCGTCCAACGCGCTGATCAAGGCCAGCGCCTGGTCGGTCTTGAGCTTGCCGGAAACGATGATCACCGCGTTGACGCGCTCGTCGGCCAGCGCCATGAACCCGTCGCCGCCGTCAGACGCGCCCGGAGCGGCGGGCTGGCCGGGCGGCGAGGCCATGGCGCGCCGCGCCCCGCCGCGGTCGCCGAACAGCTTGGTGAGCCGGTCGGACATTTCCCTGGCGCCCGCGAAAGTCAGCCGCTGGACGGTGATGATCTCCTCATGCCCCTTGGTGTCGAGTTTATTAATGATATTGGACAGCTTGGCGATATTCGAGGCGTAGTCCACCACGATCAGCGTGTTGGAGCCTTTGTAGAAGGTCAGGTAGCCGGTGGGCGGCACCAGCGGGCGCAGGGTGTTGACGATCTCGCCTGCGTCAACGTGGTTGAGCGGGATCAGCCGCGTTTCCATCCGGTCGCCCGGTTCGCGCGGCCCCATGGTGAACGAGCCGCGGTGGCGCGCCTCCGCCGCGGGCACCACCTTGGTCACCCCGCCCGCTTCCAAAAGCGTAAAGCCGTACACTTCCAGCGTGGACTCGAATACCTTCATCGCTTCGGCCACCGTCACCTCCATGGGGGAAATGATCGTCACCTTGCCGGTGACCTTGTCGTCCACCACGAAATTTTTCCCGGTGATCTCCGACATCGCCTTGATGAATACCTTGATGTCCACGTCGTTAAAATCAATCTTGACCATCCCGTTGACCGCGTCCACCACGGGGGACGGCTCCGCCCTGTGCGGCGCGGGCATCGGCGCGCGCGTCCCCCGCTCCGGTTCCACGGAGCGGGCGGGCGGCTCCTCCCCCTCCCCCTCCCCCTCCCCCTCCCCCGCGGGCGGAGGCGGCGCGACAGAGGGCATCGCCTCCCCGGCGATGGTTGCTCCGGAAGGCGCGTCCCGCGGCTCCTGCGCGGGAGCGGGGGCCGCCAGCGCGGCGATACTCAACATCAACATGCCTAGCAGCGTTCGTAGTTTCGTCATTGGACGGAAAACCTCAACGTTTTCTTTTCGTTGTTTCTTACCAGATCCACTTCAAACTTGGTGTCGTTGCGGAACGCCTGGAACATCTCTAGCCCCGTTTCGGCGGAGTTAAGGTCCATACCGTTGATGCGCTGGACAATGTCCTGGTTCTTAAGACCTATTTTGGCGAACAGCGACCCCTTTTTCACGTCAAACAGCTTGAACCCGGCGGTTCCGCTGCCCTTGTCCCCGTGCGGCACGGCCCGCACTTCCGTCAACAGGCGGTTCATGCTTGTAAGTTCCTCGTCAAGATAGCGTTTGGAAACCACATAGTTCCCCTCGCCCTGCTCCACCACCTCCGCGCCCGGAGCGGCCGCGCGGCTTTCGACGGCGAGCTTCGGCCCCACTGCCCGCGGGGTCTCCAACTCCATTTCAAGGATTTCCAGTTTTCCATTGTTGAGCAGGCCGATCCGGCGCCGCTCGATTTTGACGATCTTGGCGCCGCTCACCGCTTCGTTGAGCCGGTACAGCCGCTGCTCGCCGCCGCCGCGCGGCTCGATGACCGCCAGCAGGATGCGCCCCGAAGGATCGGAGAACGTGCCCGCCAGCCGTAGCGCCAGCGTGGTGCGCGGCGCCGCTTCCATCGAACCGGGCGCCGCCAGCGACGCCGCCGACAGCGAACGGTATTCATCCGCCAGTTGATCCGTGGCCGCCGCCGAGTTGAAGATGTTCGCCCGCAAGATCCCGGCGTAATCGCGTGGTCCTGGGAACATCGGGACCGGCGGGGCCGCCGCCGTCCGCGGCGCCGCTTCATCCGCGTGCGGGGCCAGAGCCGCCGCGGCAAGTCCGTCAACGATCCCCGCCGCCATCCAGGCGATCCACAGGATCAAAACCGCGTAAATCGCCGGCCAGGCCTTCCGCGGCACGCGCAACTTATCCATCAGGCTCCTTAGGGCAAACCATTACGATGGGGAATGGTACGGACACCCTTTGAACTTTTGGGACGCATTTTCCGTAAATTCCAAAATATATTCTAAATTCCCTTGTGTTCCATTTGGGAGCGCACGGAATCCATTTTCTAGCACCCTATCGGCATTAACACACCTGACGTAGGCGGGTGGACAGATAACTCTTTGTTTATGGTGATGTAAACTATCATTATCCCGGCAAGGTATTAACCGGTAAATGGCGCCAGCATTGCTGGTTTTTTAATATTTGGGGTGTTTCCAAGCTTACTGGAGGTTCGTCGTCAGCCAAGGTGACGACCGCCCAAGGATATATAATTGTTGATCAAGGGTTTCATGGGTTTCATGCAAAAACAAACAATAGTCATGCTGGAGGCTTCCGGCCATGGCAAAATCTGCCATTCCACCTTCAGCCTTTGCCACGCCCTGGCCCGCAACGGCTACGACGTTACCCTGATAACTTCGCGGGATTATGAGCTTGATGAGCTTCCCCGCTCCTTCGACGTACTCAAGCTTTTCCCTTGCAAGGGCAGCTACCTTTTTCCATGGTACTTCTACCTGATATTCAGGAAAATCCGCGCGCTTAAGCCCGGCATACTTCATTTCCAGTGGTTCCCCTCGGCCACGCTGGGGTATGCGCTGCTCAAACTTCTCAAGCTGGCCTGCCGCGCGCGGCTTGTTTATACTCCGCACAACGTTGTCCCCCACCGCAAGCGGTTCTCGAGCATGGCGACGTGGGCGCGCATATACCGGGAGATGGACGCGATCATCGTGCATTCCCAATACGCCAAAATGGCCATTGCGGACATATTCGAGGTGGACACCGCGCGGATCACCGTGACGCCGGAAACGTTTTTATTCGACGATTCGGTGATTGATTACGACGCCATGGAAGCGCGGCGGCGGCTGAACCTGCCCGTGGAGGCGCGGGTGATCCTGTTTTTCGGCTACATCAACCACAGCAAGGGAGTGGACCAGCTTATCGCGGCGTTCCCGGCCATCCAACGTGCCGTACCGGGCGCCGCGCTGGCGTTGGCGGGCAGCGCGGGGGAAAACGGTTCGGGCGCGGAGACGCTGCGCCGCGCCGCGGGGGACAACCGGAACATAATCCTGGATCTGCGCTACATCCCCTTCAAGCGGATGTTGATGTACTTCATGGCGGCGGACGTGGTGACGGCGCCATACCGGAAAATATGCCAAAGCCCCATCATCAAGCTGGCTCGGGCTTTCGGCAAGGCGGCGGTGGCCACGCCCATGGCGGTGGAGGATTGCGACGACAGGGAAGGCGTTTTCATCGCCTCATCGGCCGGCGCGGAGGATATCGCCAGCGCGGTGATTATGGCGCTGCGCAGCCTGGAGGGGAAAAGGGAGGGAGCGCCCCGTGCGGCCCACCCCGGCTGGAGCGAAATCGCCAGCGGCGCGCGGAACGTGTACGCCGCGCTGCTCGATGGAGAGCCGGCCGGCATGTTCAGCGGCGCGGCGAGCGCGGACCGGGCGGGGTACTAAACCGCGCGGCGCGCGTTGTCAGCGTTGGAAAAAATCCGCGCCTTTATCCAGCGGCTCTTGGGCGGGCTGTTCAGGCTGTGCCAGCGGAGCGGGCAGCGTGGCGCGGGAGGTGAACAACGTATCCCCGCCCGCGGTAAGCAGCGCCACGCTCACCGATCCCGGCGCTTCATGGTCGTCCACGGACACCAGCATCACATAACCGGCCCCCACGCCGCGCGCGGCGCTGGCCAAGGCGGGGCCGGGCAGGGTCAGGGGGGTGGATCCCGGATTGCGCGCCAGAAGCTGCGCGGCGATGTCGGCGGGCGCCAAGCTTAACGAATTGCGGTCGCGCGCCGCTTCCTCGATCATGGTGGCCAGGCTGGCCGCCGCGGGGCTGGCGCCGGCCCCCACCCACAATATCCGCGCGGGCAGCGCGGCGCCCCGGATGACGCGGGGCGGCTGTTTGCCCGCGGCGCGGGTCAGGTAGCGGGCGCGGGCGTAACTCTCCCCGACGGCGGTGATTTCCAGGACGCCCGCGCTGTTTCCCCCGGCGTCCACCGCCTGGGCCAACGCGCCTGTCCGCATGGCGCCCGCGTGGGGCAAGGTGAGGTACACCTCGCCGTCGCGCTCGCTTATGTACAAGCTTTCGAACTGGGCGAACCGGGCCGCCACCTGGGAGGCTTGCGCGGCGGCGAACCCTTCCAACTCTTCCGGAGCGCGCGCCGTGGCGCCCGCGGCGATAAGGAGGGCGATGATCAGATGCCGCATTCGTACCCTGTAATGACAAAATAATATCTTACCACAATCACGGCGCGGCGGGAGAGCGGCCTGGAAACAGCGCCGGGATCAGATGGGATTGGGAATGTCCACGAATTCCACGGGCAGACCGAAGCGCGCCGCCAGATGATCGCCGAGCGCCATCGGCCCCAGCCGCTCGGTGGCGTGGTGGCCGGCGGCGACGTAGTGGATGCCCTCCTCGCGGGCGACGTGGTACACCCACTCGCTCTCCTCGCCGGTAAGATACAGGTCAGCGCCGCGGGCCACGGCCTCGCGCAGCAAGTCCTGCGCGCCGCCGGAGCATACGGCCACGCGGTAGATCTCTCCGGGGCCAAAGGCATGGGCGCGCGCGGCGGGGTTGATGCGTTCGTGAACCATCGCCATGAACATGGCGGGCGTCACGGGCCGGGCGGTTTGACCCATACGGCCGATGGCCTCCCCTTTATACATTCCGAAGGGGCCGGCGCCGGTCAACTCCAGCAGGCTGGCCAGCCGGGCGTTGTTGCCCACTTCGGGGTGGCGGTCGAGCGCGAGATGGTAACCCAGCAGGCTGATGTCGTGGTCGAGCAATAATTTGATCCGGCGTTTCATCCCGCCGCGCAGGGGGCGGGGATCGGAGTCCCAGAACATGCCGTGATGGACGATGACCGCGTCCGCCCGGCGGCGGATGGCCTCCTCAAACAGGGCCACGCAGGCGGAGACGCCGGTGACGATGCGGCGCACTTCGGGCTTTCCCTCCACCTGCAGCCCTTGCGGGCCGTAGTCGCGGCCTTCCTGGGCTTTAAGGTAGTCGTCGAGATAGCGCGTCAACTCGTCCAGTGTGACCATGCCCGGTATGCCTTGCGGTTGCGGCCAGTATAGCCTTCCGCGCCGTGGCGGGCAAATTGCTATAATGGCGCGGTGTCCGACGAACCTGGCATCACATGAACAAGCGCGTGGCGGCCATTGACCTGGGCACCAACACGGTGCGCCTGATCGTGGCCGAGGGCCGCCCGGGCGGCTATACTACCTTGTACTCCAACCAGGCGATCACGCGGCTTGGTCAGGGGCTGCATGTGACGGGCGCGCTGTCGCCGCAGGCCATCGAGCGCACGGTGAGCGCCATCGCCGCCATGCTGGACGAAGCGGCGCCGCACAAGCCGTTCGCCATCCACGCCGCCGCCACCAGCGCCGCGCGCGAGGCAGGCAACACCGCCGAACTCGACCAGGCGCTGCGCGCGCGCATCGGGGGCGGGTTGGAGGTGATCCCTTGGGAAAAAGAGGCGCGCCTGGCGCTCAAGGGGGCGCGGCTTGCCTTGGGCGCGGCGAACGGGCGCATTCTGCTGTTCGACATCGGCGGCGGCAGCACGGAATTCATCCTGGGCGCGGGGGATTCCGTGGCTGGCGCGCATGGCACCGATCTGGGCGTGGTGCGCCTGGCCGAAACCTACTTGACCCGCCATCCGGTGATCCCCGGCGAGGTGGAGCGGATGGCGGCGGAAGCTCGCCGCAAGATTGACGAGGCGGTTTCGGCGCTGCCTTTGGACGGCTCCGAAACCCTGGTGGGCACGGCGGGCACCGTCACCGCGCTGGCGGCGATTGACCTGGGTCTTGACCAGTTCGACCCGGAGAAGGTAAACGGCCACCGGCTGACCCTTGGCGCCGTCACGCGCATGGGCGAATGGCTGATGGGGATGACGCTGGCGGAGCGCGGGCGCATTCCAGGCCTGTCCGGCGGGCGGGAGGACCTGATCGTCCCCGGCACGGTGATCGTGGAGGAGACGATGCGGCGCGCGGGGAAGGACTGGATGCTGGTGTCCGACTACGGCCTGCGCGAGGGGCGCCGCACAAGCCGTTCGCCATCCACGCCGCCGCCACCAGCGCCGCGCGCGAGGGCGCGGACAAATACGCCAAAGGCGATTTTACGGGCGCGCTGGAGTCGTACCTCGACGCGCAACGGGCGGAACCGGACGACCGGGTGATTGACTACAACCTGGGCGGCGCGTACTTCAAAACGGGCAAATTCGACGACGCCGTCAAGGCGTACGGGCGCGCCTTGGCGAGCGACGATCCCGCCCTGCGGGAGCGGGCGGCGTTCAACCAGGGCGCGGCGCTGTTGGGCAAGGGGGAGGCCGCCATGAAAGCGGGCGATATGCAAACGGCGCGCGGCGCGCTGGAGCGCTCCGCGGAGCGCTACCGCGGGATCGTCCGCCATGACAAAACCAACGCCGATGCGCGGCGCAACCTTGAACTGGCGCTTGTGCGTTTGCGTGAACTGGAAGAACTCCCGCCTCAGGAGAAAAATGAAGATCAACGGGGAGACGATCAGCAGCCTAAGGGAAAGAATAAGGAACAGACGCAACCCGCTCCTGAACCGCAAGTGAAACAGGGCGGCCAACAGCAGCAGGCTGAACAGCCGCAGCCGGAGAAGGGCAAGGGCAAGGAACGCCGCCCCGCGCCGGGAGAAATGACCAAAGAGGAGGCGCGCATGATTCTTAACGCCATCGAACAGGACGAAGCCGAAGTCAAACGCGGCGCGCGGGAAAAAATGATGGGCGCGGCGGAAGAAGAGAAAGTGGAGAAAGACTGGTGACGGCCAATGTGACGCTGGCGGTGATCGGAGGCAGCGGGGCGCATGAAATCCTGTCGCGCCGCCTGCTGGGCGTCAGCGAACCCGTCGCCGCCGTGAAAACCCCCTTCGGCGATGTACAGGACATACGCCGCTTCACCACGGCGGACGGGTTGCAATTTTACTTTCTCCCCCGGCATGGCGCCTCCGGCTATGCCACGGCGGCGCCGTTCGTCAATTACCGCGCGAACATCTGGTCGCTCAAGGAGCTTGGGGTGGAGCGGATCATCGCCTGGTCGGGTCCGGGCGTCATCAACCCCGCGTTCGAGGTGGGCGCGCTGGCGGCGCCGCACGACCTGATTGACCAGACGCGGCGGCGCCCCTCGACATTTTTCGAGAAAGGCGGCTTGGGCTTTATCCGGATGAGCGATCCGTTCTGCCCGCATCTGCGCGGCGCCTTGGGCGACGCGATGGAACATGGCGGCCTGCCCCGGCTGGATCGGGCCGTCTATCTGTGCACGGAGGGGCCAAGGCTGGAAACGCCCGCGGAGATACGGGTGTTCGGCCAGTGGGGCGCCGATCTGGTGGGCATGACGCTGATCCCCGAAACGTTTTTGGCGCGCGAGTTGGAAATGTGCTACGCGGCGCTGTGCTATTTGACCAATTTCGCCGAAGGGGTGGCCGGGCGCGGCTTCGAGCGCGGCGTGCTGTTCGAGGGGATGCTCACGGCGGCGGAGAAGGCCAAGGTGGACGCGGCGCTGGAACGCGCGCCGGAGGTTATCGTATCCGCCCTGCGCCGGGCCGCCGCGGTGCCGCGCGGGTGCATGTGCGGCTCGGCGATGCTGCGGTACAAGAAGCGGGGCGACATCGGCGACGACTGGCGCGAGTGGATAAAGAAATGAGATCACGGGCGGGATGAAAGAATCACCGGCTCCCCGGGCCACCCTCTCCCGCAGGGGGAGAGGGGCCGGAGATAGCGCCGCCTTGGCTCGCCACGATCGCCCATCGCCGCGCCCGCTGTTCGTTACCGCGCGGCATGTGATCGTTGATCCCCCTACGGTCATAGAGCGCGGCGCGGTGTCGGTCACCGGCGGCAAGGTGGCGGCGGTTGGCCCGGCGGAGACGCTGCGCCCCGCGCGCGGAGCGCGGCGGATCGAACTGGGGGACGCGATCCTGCATCCCGGATTTATCAACGCGCATTGCCATCTGGAGCTTTCGTTCCTGAAGGGCCGGATGCTTGTCCGCGCGCCGTTCACGGACTGGATACGCGAACTTGTCGCGCGCCGCGGGGCCGCCTCGCCGGCGATGGCCGCCAATGGAATCCGCGAAGGCGCCGCGCGGCTGATCGCCACGGGGACTTCCACCGTGGGCGACATCGCCACCACCCCCTACGCCGCTACACTGCTGGCGCGTTGCGGCCTTCGCGCGGTGGTGTATCACGAGGTCACGGGATTCGATCCTGCGCGGGCGCGCGAGCGCTTCACGAATTTGAAGGCGCGGCTTGGCGCCGCCCCCGCGGCGCCGTTGATGACGCACGGGGTCTCTCCCCACGCGGTGTATTCGGTGTCGCCCGAATTGATGGAACTGGCGGCGCGCCATGCGTGGGGCCGCAATCTGCCGTTGGCGATTCACCTGGCGGAAACGCCGGAGGAGGAAGAGTTTTCCCGCCGCGGCGTTGGGCCGTTCCGCGCGCTGTTGGAGGAGATGGGTCTGTACGCGAAGGGACGCGAACCAGGCGCGCGGCCCGCGTTGGCCGCCGCGCGATCCGGCGCCTTGCGCGGCGCGCTGGCGATCCACATGAATCATCCGTCGCGCGGCGACTTGGCCCTGCTCGCGCGCGAAGGCGCCGCCGTGGCGCTGTGCCCCAATTCCAACGCATGGTTCGGCCGTGACGCAGGCGCGCATCCCCTGCCCCGCCTGCTCGAACGCGGCGTCACCGTGGCGTTGGGGACGGATTCGCTGGCCTCGAACACGGATATTGATCTTCGCGCGGAGGCGCGGGCCGTTCTGCGCGCGTTCCCGCGCCTGTCGCCGGAACAGGTGTTCGCCATGATGACGGTGAACGGCGCCCGCGCGCTGGGCCTTCCCGGTGGAACCGGGACGCTGCGTCCCGGCGCGCCGTTCGACGCGGCCGTGACGCGCGCGAGAGTGAAGCGCGGCGCCAGCCCGCTGTTGGCTATAATAGGATCATCGCGGCCCACGGAATGGCTGTGGGTGGAGGGAAGGGCCGTCCGCCGCGGCGGCGAATCATGAGACGAAATCTTTACATAGGAAATCCCATGAAGGACATCGCGCTCGACTACACCAACGTCATGCAGGATGCCGTGGGCGAAACCACGGGGCTGGCGGAGACGCATCTGGACGCGCTGGCCAAGCGCGCGGCGGAAATCCATACGGACCTTGTCGCCAAGCGCGCGGCGGGCATGCTGCCTTTTTACGACCTGCCCTATATAACCGAGGAGGCCAAGGCGCTGATCCGCTCCGCCAAGGGTCTGGCCGGGAAGTGCGCGAATTTCGTGACGCTGGGCATCGGCGGCTCCGCGCTGGGGACCACGGCCATCTTCTCCGCGCTGGCCCATCCGCAGCACAACAGCCTGTCCGCGAATAAACGGCCCGGCGCGCGCCTGTTCGTGGCCGACAACATTGACCCGGACTCCTTCGCGGCGCTGATCTCCACCCTCAATCTCAAGGAAACGGTGTTCAACGTGGTGTCCAAATCAGGCTCCACGGCGGAGACGCTGGCGCAGTTTCTGATCATCTATGACCTGCTGCGCAAAAAACTGGGCCGCGATTGGAAAAAACACCTCGTGGTCACCACCGACGCCAGGAAGGGCATCCTGCGGGAGATCGCGGACACGCACGGGCTGAAATCCTTCCTTGTGCCGGATGGGGTGGGCGGGCGCTTTACCGCGTTCACGCCGGTATGCCTGCTGCCCGCCGCCGTGGCGGGGGTGGACATCATCGGCCTGCTCAAGGGCGCGGCGCGGATGGATGAGCGCTGCCGTTCCGGCTCCATCCGCGAGAATCCGGCGTACCTGTTCGCCGCCATCCACCATCTGCTGGACACCATGCGCGGCGCCAAGATGACGGTGATGATGCCCTACTCCAGCCGGTTGTACTACGTCGCCGACTGGTTCCGCCAGTTGTGGGCCGAATCGCTGGGCAAAAAGCAGGACGTGGACGGCAATCCGGTCCATGTGGGCCAGACGCCAATCAAGTCCCTGGGTGCCACCGACCAGCACAGCCAAGTGCAGCTCTATGTAGAAGGGCCGTTCGACAAGCTGGCGGTGTTCCTTAAAGTGGAGCGCTTCACGGAGCGGATGGAAATCCCCACGGTGTTCGAGGACAAGCCGGACGCGCGCTACCTGTGCGGCGCGTCGCTGGCCGAGCTTATCAACACGGAGCTGGAAGGCACCATCTACGCGCTCACCGCCAACCGGCGGCCCAACATGACCATCACCCTGCCGGAGATCACGCCGGATGCGGTGGGCCAGTTGTTGTACATGCTCGAAGTGGCGACGGCGTTCGCGGGCGGGCTGTACCGGATCAACGCCTTCGACCAGCCGGGCGTGGA
>JACQZB010000063.1:12955-39950 GCA_016207925.1 Nitrospinota bacterium | reverse complement strand
GGCGGTCATGTTCGGCAACCGGACGCTGTTGCAACTGTTCTATCCGCTTACGTGGGTGATTCACGTGGGGCTGTCGTTCGCCTTCATTCTCTACATTCCCTTTTCGAAGCAGTTCCACATGTTCGCCACGCAGATCACCACGGCGAACGTTGAAAACCGCAAGCGCTACCGCGCGGGGCTGATGTATCAGGACTGACACAGACGGCTGGATTTCAGGCGCGGGTCAAAAACGGCCCGCGCCTTTTTTGTTCTCTCCAACCAAATTGCAGGCCACTCTGTCCTGAAACCGGACGCAGGAACAGGACACACGGCGCCCCGGCCACGCTAAACCGTGCGAATACCAATGGTTCACCGTGGCGCCCGCCTTGCTAGTTGATGGCGATGGAAAGGAGTGTGACCATGGAAAACTTGAACACGGACAATGGTTGGGACGCCGTAAGCCGGATTCTTCACTGGCTTATCGCCGGAGCGGTGGCCGCGCTTGTGCTGACGGCCCTGGCCGGTGAAGCGCTGGAAGAGACGAAGGCGGGGAAGTTGGCCATGGATACCCACTACTGGGCCGGCATTAGCGCCATCGCCGCGGTTGCGGCGCGGCTGTTATGGGGGCTGGCCGCGCGCGGCAGGGCGCGCCTGACAATACCGCCCGGCTTTTTTCAAACGTATCCCGCGCGCGTGGCGGCTGAACTGCGGTTCCTCCTCAATGGAGAGGATAGCCCCATGCGGGATGGCCGCGGCCACAACCCCTTGGCGCTGCCGGTGTACCTGCTGGCCTTGGCGCTGTTTGCGGGTCAGGCGGTGACGGGGCTGCTGATGGAAGATGAACATGACAAGCCCGCCAGCGCCCTGGTTAGCCTCGCGCAGCAGGATGGCGAGGAAGATGAACACGAGGGCGGGCATCACGAGGGCGCAGAACACGGCGAGAGCGTTTTTGAAGAATTGCACGAGGCGGGCCTTTTCTGGGTACCTTTGTTCATCCTGATTCATCTGGCGGGGGTCACCCTCCACTGGCTGAGGGGCGAAAGGTGGGTACTGCGTGCTATGATGACCGGCGAAGCGCCGGACATGGGGAAACGATGAACCGAACGCCCGCACCGCCGCGTCCAAGCGCCGCGCTGGCCGTGGACGACGACGAGGCGAATCTTCTGCTGCTGCGCCGCCCCTTCGCCAAGGAGGGGATTACGCTTCATACGGCCACCTCCCCCGCGGCGATGTTCGAAATCCTCGACTCCCGCCCCGTGGACGTGATCCTGCTGGATTGGATGATGCCCGGCGTTACGGGGCTGGAGGCGCTGGCGCGGGTACGCAGGGATCCGCGCTGGGACCTTGTGCCCGTCATCATGGTCACCTCGCGCGGCGAGGCGGAAGACGTGCGCGCGGCGCTGGAGGCGGGCGCCAGCGATTTTATCCGCAAGCCCATTGACCGCGTGGAACTGATGGCGCGGGTGAAGGCCAGCCTGCGCGAGCGGCGGCTAGTGGCCGGGATGGCGCAGGCCAACGCGAAGCTGCGCGGGCTGAACAAGATGAAGGACGACTTTTTGGCCATCGTGTCGCACGACCTGCGCTCGCCCCTGGCCACGGTCATCGGATACGCCAGCCGCATTCAGGACGGGGAGGAAGGCCCGCTCAATGACCGGCAGAAACGGATGGCCGCCGGCATCGGGCGCCTGGCGCGGCGCCAATTGCATCTCATAGACAGCCTGCTGGATGTGGCGCGGCTCAACGCGGGGGCCATGGAGCTTTCGCTGGCGCCCGTGAACCTGGCGGATGTGGTAAAAGAGTGCGTGGACGCCATGCGCCCGGAGGCTGATTTCAAGGGGATAGAGCTTGCCTGCGCCGCGCCGCCATTGACGGTGACGGCGGACGAAGGCAAGCTGTTGCAGGTGGCCAACAACCTGGTCAACAACGCGCTAAAATTCACTCCGCCGGAGGGCAAGGTGACGGTTACGCTGGAACAGCGCGGCGAAGAGGCCGTGTTGACGGTGCGGGATACCGGCCCCGGCATCACCCCGGAGGAGGCGTCCCGCCTGTTCGAGCAGTTTCAACAGGGCGCCGCGGGCATGGCGGCGGCCGGTAAGGGATTCGGCCTGGGGCTTAGCATTGTGCGCGGCATCGTCACGCTGCACAATGGCCGCGTGTGGGTGGAAAGCCAGCCAGGCCAGGGGGCGGCGTTTTATGTGGCGCTTCCGGTGGAAGGCCCCGAAGGCGTCTCCCGCGATTCATGAAGGGGTGAAACAAGAATGCAACGACGCGACAGACCGCTGATCCGCGTCGTGGACGACGAGGAGGACAACCTGATGGTACTCAAGGGCCGCCTTACGAGGCGCGAGTACGACGTGATCCTCGCCCGGTCCGGCCCCGAGGCGCTTGAACTGCTCGCCAAGGAGTCGCCCGACCTGCTGCTGCTGGACGTGATGATGCCGGGCATGGACGGCCTGGCCACCATGGCGCGCATCCGCGAGACGGTGACGCAGGAATTCTTGCCCATTATCCTTCTGACCGCCAAGGACGACAAGGAATCGCGCATCGCCGGGCTAGACGCGGGCGCCGACGACTACGTGGGCAAACCCTTCGACATAGACGAGTTGACCGCCCGCATCCGCGCCATGCTGCGAATCCGCCAGCTCACGGTGGATCTGGAGGACACGCAACAGGAAGTGCGCCGCCTGGCCGGGGAGTTGAAGGGCCAGTACCAATTCGAAAACATCATCGGCCAGACCGAGGCGATGCGCGAGGTGTTCCAGAAAATCAGGGGCGCCGCCATGATCACCAGCCCAGTGGTGATCACCGGCGAGTCGGGTACCGGCAAGGAACTGATCGCCCGCGCGATCCACTTCTCCAGTCCGCTCGCCGACAAGCCCTTCGTCCCGGTCAACTGCGCGGCGCTGCCCGCGGAACTGGTGGAGTCGGAGTTGTTCGGCCACAAGAAAGGCGCCTTCACCGGCGCGGTGGCGGACTCGCCGGGCCTGTTCCGGCGCGCGCACGGCGGCTCGATTTTTCTCGACGAGATCGGCGACCTGCCGCGCGACGCGCAGGCTAAGCTCCTGCGCGTGCTTCAGGAAGGCTCCGTGCGGCCCGTGGGAGGCACGGAGGAAGTGAAGGTCAACGTGCGCGTTCTGGCCGCCACCAATGTGGACCTGGACGAGTACGTGGAAGAGGGGAAATTCCGCGAGGACCTCTACTATCGCATCACCGTACTCACCATCGAGTCGCCGCCCCTGCGCCACCGCAAGCCGGACATCCCCCTGCTGGTAAGCCACCTGATCGCCGTGTTCAACAAGAAGTTCAACCGGCGCGTCAAGGGGGTGGACGACGGCGCCATGGCGGCCCTGCAGAACTACGACTGGCCCGGCAACGTGCGCGAGTTGATGAACGTCATCGAAGGCTCCTACGCCTTTGCCGATCTGGAGTGGATTGGCGAGCGCCACCTGAACCTTCGCAAGTCCATCCGCCGCAAGGTGGAGCCGGAAGAAGTGAGCCAGGCCGCCGAAGGGAAGTTTCTGACCCTCGAGGAGATGGAAAAAACGCACATCGAAAAAGCGCTGGCGCTTTCCGACAATAACAAGGCCAAGGCGGCGCGCCTGCTGGGCATCCACCGCTCGCGCCTGTACAAGAAGCTGGAAGCCTACGGCATCGGGATGTAGCGTTCAGTCCCCGGCTGGCGGCGTCCCCCTGTCCGGGGCGCCCGCGGCGGGGTCGAACGGCAGGAAAATGGTGAATACGGAGCCTTTGCCTTTCTCGCTTTCCACCTTCACCCAGCCCCCGTGCAGTTCGGTCAGCTCCTTGACCAGGTTCAACCCGATGCCGGTCCCGGCGTAGGCGCGCGAGTCGGCGCTGTCGGCTTGCCGGAAGCGGTCGAAGATCACCGAATGGTGCTTGTGGTCAATGCCGATGCCGGTGTCAATCACCTTGATCAGCGCGCCGGGATAGGCGCGGGCGCGCTCCAACTCCACGCGCACCTCGCCGTGTTCGGTGAATTTGATGGCGTTGGAAAGCAGGTTGAGCAGTATTTGCAGCACGCGCCGCTCGTCCACGTAAACTTCCATCGGCTCCGGGGGAAGTCCGCATCGCAGGTTCAGGTTCTTTCCGCGCGCCAGGGCGGTCAGCGAGGCCACGGCGTCGGCCACGATCTCGCGCAGGTCAAGGCGCTGTAGGCGAAGCTCCATGTGCCCCGCCTCGATTTTGGCCAGGTCCAACAGCTCGTTGATCATCAAGAGCAGATGGCGCGCGCTTTTCAGTGAGCGGTCCAGCATGTCGCGCGCCTCGGCGCTCCAGCGCGCGTCATCGGGGATCTGTTCCCAGTCCTCGATGATCTGTTCGGAAAAATTGATGATGGCGTTTAGCGGCGTCCGCAGCTCGTGGGACATGGAGGCCAAAAAGTCGCTCTTGAGGCGGTTGGCTTCGGAAAGCTCCGCGTTGGCGACCCGCAGTTCCTCCGTGGTTTTCTCAAGGGCCATGCTCTTGTCCTTGAGCGTCCGGGTCATTTCATTGAAGGAAACCGCCAAAGCGCCGATTTCGTCACGGGAGGATACGGGCGCCTTGGCGTCCAGGTTCCCGGCGGCCAGCGCGCGCGTGGCGGCGGCCAGTTGGGAGATGGGGGTGGTGATGGCGCGGATCAACAGCGGCAACGTGATGGCGGAAATGGCTAAAAGCGACAACAGCACCAGCGCGTTTTCCTCCACCAGCCGCGCCACGGCGGCGCTGGCCTGGTTGAGAAAGCTGGCGAACGCGCGGTAGTTGCGTTCCAGAATGCGCTCGACGGCGGCGCGGGTTTCCGGCAGCGCCCGGCTGACCTGGGCCGCGTATTCACGCAGGGCGGGATTAAACGTGTCGTCGCGGATGATTATCTCCGCGGCGGCGCGGGCGTGATGGTAGTACTCATTGAACGCGGCCAGGGCGCCGTCGTATTCCCGCCGGTACACCGGATCATTGCGGGCCAAAAAGGCGATGGCGGCGCGGAACTCGCCGGCCCTGCCGTCGGCTTCGTTGAGCAATTCGATTTCGCGGGTTTGCGCGGCGTCGTTGACCAGCCGTTCCACCTCGCGTAGCGACTGGTTCAAGGTTTGGGCCTGCCGCACCACCTCCACCAGCGACGAGTCAAGGTAGGCGGCTGTCTTTCGCGAGGTCTGGTAGGTCAGGGCGAGCGTCACCAGGAAGAAGAGCAGGAACAACGCCAGCATCGCCCACAGCTTGGCGGAAATCGAAAGGCCCTTGGTGAACATGCGCCTACCTCCTCATGGGCGGGAGGACGGAATCATGGAGCGGTGTTGTCAATCACCGCGATGACCTTGACCCGGTCTGTAACGGAGCGCCGGGGCAGATACCCCAATCCGCCCTCGTCCGCGGCGACGTGGGCCAGAACCTGCCCGGTCCGGGGATACACCGCGGGTGGATGGCCTTTACCCGAAAAGATCATGCGTATCCAGTAGCTTTTGAGCGTGGTCATATCCTTGTTGAGGTATCGCTGGCTGAACTGGGCGCGCGAGGTTTGCGGTTCGGGCAAGCCCGGCTCCGCCAGATCACAGGGGTTCACCGGCCAGCCGTTGGGCCACAGCGCGCGCTTGCCCAAGAACAATTTTTGCAGATCGGCAAGGCTGATGGAGGTGGCGGGGTTGGCGCGGTTGACCACCACTACCAGTTCCCTCGTCTCCACATACTCCTCGATTTCGTCCCCTTCTTCCGCCGCCGGCGCGGCGGGGAACGCCAGTATCAGCAGCAGCGCCACGGCGGCAAGCGCGCCGGGCGGCAGAGCGGCTATCGCGCGGACCGTTGTTCGCACACCCATCGTCCTTTAGAACAGCACCGCCAAGGCGGCGCGGAATTCCCCGTAATCATCCTTTTCCCCGGTGATAATGTCGCTGTTGGCGGGGCCTCGGTCGTGCTGGTTCCATTCGAACTTCAGGAACAGCATGTCCAGCGCGCGCACATTCACCCCGGCGAGCATGATGGTCCAATCGTCCCCGGACACATCGGTGTCCGGATCGAGCGTTTCGTAACGCGCATAGGGAGTGAACCTGCCGATCCGCCAGGAAAGCTCCAGGTACCACGCCGTTTCGCGCCATTGGCCCAGTTCGGAATAGGCCGCCTCCCCGCGTGCGCTAAAGTCGCCGTAGGCGGCGTTGGCGTGCGCGGTGGCGGCGAAATGGCGTTCGGCCATGCGCGCGCGGGAAATCGCCCGGTCGCCATAGTAGGCGGATACGCCCGCCTGGAAGGACTCGTCATGCGCGGTGAACTGGACGCGGCCGCCGAGGGCCTTGCTCTCGTTGTCGTCATGCTCGCTTTCGTTGATCGTGGAGCGCGACTCGCCATTCCCGATATACACGATGTAGTCAATATCGTGATGATGCTGGAACACGGGGACATTGCCGAACGCCGCCGCGCCGGTAATCCACTTGGGCATGAAGGTAAAACCACCGTAATCCTCCGACCGGTAGATTGTGTCGGGCGGGGTGACGGTCAAGTAAGCTGGGGTGGCGTCGTGTATCTCGTTGTATTGGCCGTAGGGAGTGATCATCTTGCCGCCGCGCGCCTTGAGCCATTCACGCGCCACGTACTCCACAAAACCGTATTCCAGCACCACGGAGGCGTCGCCAACACCGGGATTGATGCCATGCTCGAATTCCACATGGCTTTTGACGATAAGCGCCGGAACGATTTCGAAATCCGCCAGAATGTTGAAGTGCCGCTGGTCGAACGAGCCGTTTTTCATGTTGGCGTCGTCCGGCCCCGAACGGTCATATTTATCGCTGGTGGTTTGCTTGTATTCAAGGTCAATGTACCCGTACACATGCAATTGATCCAGGTCAATCGCTTCCGCCGGGGCGGGGCTGACCATCGCGCTCAGCGCCGCCATAACCGCTATAACCCAAAATCTCACGGTAGTCACCAGTTCGTAAAGTGTCATCGCCAATACCGGTACCGCGCCGCCGTCCTCATGATGCAGGATCAAACGGTACCAATATAATTCCCCCCAGTTCCCCAAATGCAATGGAAAAAACAAGCAATGCCCATGCCGGTGCAAACACGGGCTTTGACCGCTCCGCAACGGGATATAAGCGTCCTCAATCAGGACATGCGTCCCGGATCAGGACGGCGCTTGGGGGATTATAGCGGGAAGCAACGGCCAAAGGCGGCCAACAGGCGCGGGTCGCCTTTTATCCGGATTTTAAGGGTCAACAGGGCGGCGGCGATGCTTTTCTCCTTAGCCAGAAAGGCAAGCCACGTGGCGCTGTCGGCGGTCATAATCAGGTCCGGTTCGCCTTCCAGACCCGGCCGCGTCTCAAGCGTCTGATTGCGGATCGTAACCGTGACGCGGTGATGTTCATCGCCGGTGAAGATCAGGTGATACACCGCGTCAAGCCCCGCCGCGCGGCCCGGCTGGAACGTCAACGGCATGGCCCAGATGAACGACGCCACGCTGGCGGGCCGTATGCCGGGCGACACGCGCTTGACCTGTTTATGGGGGAACCGCGCGGCGGCGTAAGCCTCCGCGTCGGAGCCGGGGACGGCGTACACCGTCTCGCGCCGCTCCTGCAACGGCTGGACGACTTCCCTCACATACGCGCCTTTATCATGGTGGTAGAAAGGCAGGTTCGCCTCCCCCGCCGGGCAGACGGCCACGCAATAGTCGCACATGCTCAACGACCCGTGGGACAGGCTTTGCCACATGGTCACCGTTTCCTGATCGCTCACGCGGCGGCGGTAATCGGCGGCGCCGCGGCTTTCCACGACATTCTCCACCCAACTGGAAAATCCGCCCAGCTTGTAGCGATAGTTGTGCGTGATGCAGGAGAGAAAATCAAACCGCCCCTCCTTGCCGATGGCGCCCGTGGGGCAGACGGCATGGCACAGCTTGCACTGGTCGCACGGATTTTTTTCAATGGGCCGCCCGTAGCCGGAAACCGGACGGGAGACGGCTATGGTGGTGAAATAGACGAACCCGCCAAAGCGCGGATGCAGGATCATCCGGTTGGTCCCCATCAGGCCCAGACCCGCCTCCACCGCCACCGGCTTGTGGGAGATGAACCACATCTTGCCCGGCCACCGGCCGGACGCCTCCATGGGAAACCCCCACGACTCCGCCACCGCGCGCGTTCCGGCGTCATGCAGCGCCATCAGCATCCGGCGCGTGGTCTCACTGGCTTGATCGCTGGCGGCGTGGAACTCCCGCTGCGCGGCGGCGCGCCACGGAGACTGGACGCCGGCGGGGATGATGCGGAACACCAGCGCGATCAGCGCGCGGGCGCCGGGGAGCGCCGTCCGTATGTCCTCCAATTGATCCGCCAGCGCGGGGCGTTCAATTTCCACAAAGCCCGCATCGTCCGCGCCAAGGTCCAACGCCAGGCGCCGCAACGCTTTCGCGTCCAGCGCCCCTTGGGCGTCCACCAGCGAATCAGTCATCTGTTTTCTCCCGCGAGAAGCCCTCGGCCAACAGCCGGTCGCCCACGGCTTTTACCGACACCGCCGTGGCGCGTCCCAGCGCCTTTTCAACTTCACTTTGCGCGCCGCGCCACAGCGGCAGCGCTTCAGCGAGCGTGTCCGCCCCTTTGCGCGTGACCCAAAGCAGCCGCGAACGGCGGTCGGTCCCGGGCCGTTGCGTTATAAGCCCGCGCGCTTGAAGCCTTTCCAGATTGCGCGACAGGGTGGAAGGGTCCAGCCACAGGATGCCGCAAATCCTCGCGGCGGACGCCTCACCCAGCCGTGAAGTTAGCACGAGGATATTCATCTGCGCGGTGGTCAGCCCCAGCGGGCGCAACGCCGTCTCGTAGATGCGGGTGACCATCCGGCCCACCAGCCGCACACGGGCGGCATAGCACGCCTCGCTTATTTCAATGGAGGCGCGGCTTTCGTCCGGACGCGTGGGATGGCGCGGCATGGATACCTCAATGGTTGTATAGGCAATAATTGTAGATACAAATTATGAGGGTGTCAAGTGGCGCCTCGTGGGCTTTTCCGTTGCGGGTGAGGGGGGGGCGGAGACCGGGTGAAGAGAAAATATAACTCCCGCGCAGGGGCGAGGCTTGCCTCGCCCTCTTTGGTGAGGGGGGCGCATCGCGCCACGCCACTACATCCGGTAAAATCCGCGGCGTGCTCTAATGTTTCTTTCGCCCCCCGGCGGATTAATAATCCAGACACCGCTGGGCGGGGATGCCGTCCTGTGAGTGGTGCTTTACGGCGCGCATCTCCGTCACCATGTCCGCGCGGGCGATCAATTCCGGCGGCGCGCCGCGCCCGGTGAGGATCAGGTGCATCGTCTCCGGCCGCAGGTCGCACAGATCCAGCACGTCCTGCAGGCTGATCAGCCCGCCGCGCAGCGCATAGAGTATCTCGTCGAGCACCACGATGCCGTACCGCCCGCTGGTGATGGCCTCGCGGGCCAGTTCCAGCCCGCGCCGGGCGGCGCGGATATGCTCCTCGCGCGGCGTCTCCTCCCGCCAGGTGAAACCCAGCCCCACCTGCTCAAGCTCGAAGTCGGGGGCCAGACGGCGGGACAGGGCCAACTCGCCGGTGCGTTTGTCGCTTTTGATGAACTGGATCATCCGGGCGCGGCAGCCGTGGCCCACGGCGCGGCAGACGGCGCCCAGGGCGGCGCTGGTCTGGCCTTTGCCGTCGCCGGTGAATATCGCCAGAATCCCGGTAAGGTCGCTTCGGTCCATGTGTCAGCCCAATCCCACATCAAGTATCATCATAACCGTAAAGCCGGCCATCAGCCCCATGGTGGCCTGGTCGGAGTATCCGTTGGCCTGCGATTCGGGGATGACCTCCTCCGCGGAGACGAAAATCATCGCCCCCGCCGCGAAGGCCAACGCATAGGGAAGCGCCGGTTCGGCCATCATCACGAACGCCGCGCCCAACACCGCCGCCACCGGCTCCACCACCCCGGAAAACTGGCCGTACCAGAAACTTTTCAGCGGCGACAGCCCCTCGCGGCGCAGCGGCACGGAAACCGCCGCCCCTTCGGGGAAATTCTGGATTCCGATCCCCATGGCAAGCGCGATGGCTCCCGCTATTGAAGCGCCGTCCAGCCCCGACGCCGCCGCGCCGAAGGCCACGCCCACCGCCAGGCCTTCGGGTATGTTGTGCATGGTGATGGCCAGCACCAACAAGGTGGTGCGCCGCCACGAGGTGGGCATCCCTTCCGCGTCCGCCATCGGCGCGTTGAGGTGCAGGTGGGGCAGCACCCGGTCAATCAGCCGCAGGAACAGCCCGCCGCCCAAAAACCCCGCCGCCGCAGGAAACCATCCGGGCATAGGGCCGTTCGCCGACAACGCTATGGCCGGGGCCAACAGCGACCAGTAACTCGCCGCGATCATCACCCCGGCGGCGAAACCCAGCATCACGTCCAAGGTCCTCCGGCTGACGTCCCTCGCCAAAAACACCACGCCCGCCCCCAGGGCGGTAAGGCCCCAGGTGAACAGGCCGGCAAGCAACGCCTGCGCGATGGGCGACATTCCGGAAAGCTCCATCCCGGTCATACTCCGCCTGGCTAGTCCTCGACCACGGTCAACAGGTCGCGCTCGTGCTCCTCCTCCTGGATGAGGATGTCCTCCAGCACGCGGCGCAGACCGTACTCGCGCAGCGCCTCGGCCTGCGCGATGCGCTCCTTGTAGCGCCTGATCGCCAACCGCTCGCCGGCCAGATCCTGTTTGAGCATGGCCAGGCTGTTCTTGGCGGTGGCGATTTTCCCCACCCCCACACTGGGGAAGCCGCCCAGGTAATGCACCTGGTCGGAGAGCTGGATGGCGTGCGCCAACTCCTCCTGCGCGTGGATGAGCAGCTCTTTTTGGATGGACTCGTACTTGGCGCCGGTGATCACCGCCGCATGTTGGACATACTGGATCAGGGCGGCGTATTCCCACTCAATGTCGCGGTTAAGTTCCGCGAGAAGTTTTGCCTTGGTGACGCGCATTGTTGGTAAACCTTTCCGGTTGTGTTTAGCGTCGCGGGGCGACTTTGTGTACAATTGTACAATTATCCGCGGTCAATCCAGAAGCGAAAGGATAAGGCGTTGATAGACCTGCACACGCACACGCTGTTTTCCGACGGCGAGTTAGGCCCGGCGGAGTTGGTCCGCCGCGCCGCGGTTGCGGGCTGCCGCGCGCTGGCGCTGACGGATCACGTGGATCATTCCAACTATGACCTGGTGATCCCGCGGCTCGTCCAGTTCTGCCGCGCGCTCCCGGAAGGCTCCATCACGGTACTGCCGGGGGCGGAGATCACCCATGTCGCGCCGGAGAAGATCGGCGAACTGGCGGCGCTGTGCCGCCGGGCCGGGGCGCGGGTGGTGGTGGTCCATGGCGAAACCATCGTCGAACCGGTGGCGCCGGGAACGAACCGCGCGGCCATCGAGGCGGGGGTGGATATTCTGGCCCATCCCGGCCTTATCAGCGACGAAGAGGCGCGTCTGGCCGCGGCCAAAGGCGTGGCGCTGGAAATCAGCGGACGCGGCGGGCATAGCTTCACCAACGGCCATGTGGCCGCCGCCGCGCGGCGCGCCGGGGGCGGTCTGGTGTTCAACACCGACGCCCACGCCCCGCGCGACCTGATGACGCGCGCCATGGCCGAAAACGTGGCGCGCGGCGCGGGAATGGACGGCAAGGAAATAACGGAAATGTTCGCCCTCGCCGCCCGGTTGGCGGAACGGCTCAAGGGCGCCTGACAGGGAGTTACGATGGGCTACTACAAGCGATTGATCAAGAGGAAGGAAGCCGCCACGGATATTCTTGAATCCCCGCGCGAGATGTTCCACGACTGGATCGAGGACAACTGGCAGTGGCTGCTGTTGGGCGCGGGCGCGGCGCTTGCCGCCGTGGTGATCGGCTATGGCGTGATGTACTATCTGCAAGTCCGCGCCATGGACGCGCAGGCGATGCTGTATGAAACCTCCGCCGCCGTCCCCGCGGAGGGGGCCACGTCCGCGCAGGCGGACACCGCCGTCGCGGAACTTGAGCGCGTGGCCGCGTCCGCCCCCGGCCACGTGGCCACTCAGGCGCGGATGAAACGCGCCGCGCTGTTGCGCCGCGCCGGGAAGTACGAAGCCGCCGCCGCGGAATACAGCGAAGCCGCGCGGCTGGCGGGGGAAGGGTCCCTGACCGGCGAACTAGCCGCCGTGGGGAGCGCCCTGGCGCTGGAACGGGCGGGCAAACCTGCCCAAGCCGCCGCGCCGCTGGAAAAACTCGCCGAATCGGCGAACTACTATCCGCGTCAGGAGGCGTTGCGGTCGTTGGGATACCTGTACCTGGCCGCGGGCGACAAGGCCAAGGCGGAAAGCGCGTTCCGCCGCCTTTCCGCCGCCGGGGACACCAACCTGGGCGGGGGCGCGGACATGACGGGTACCCTGGCGCGAATGGAAAGCGGATCGGTGACCCGCGCGCTGGAGTCGCTCAAAGCCGCCGCCGCCGCGCCGGAGCAAGAAGGGGTGACGGCCGTTCACGGCGCCCCGCCCGCCGGGCAAGGCCAGTAGTGACACAAGAATGACCCGTAACCAAAAGCTCAGGCCGTGATCCACTGGTTTGACATTCTCGCCGCCGTGTTCCTTGCGGCAAGCGCCCTATGGTCGCTGTACCGTGGTTTCATGCAGGAGTTTTTTTCCATCCTGTCGCTTGTCGCGGGGTATGCGGCGGCGGCGGCGTTTTATAAACCTCTGGGTGAACATTTCAGCGCGGTGGGTGGATCCCCGTTGGTAAGCCAGGCGGGGGCGTTTTTCCTGATATTTTTCGCCACGGTCATCGCCGTGGTGGTTGCGAGCGGATATATACGCCGCGCCGCGCGGCTTTCCGGCGCCGTGAGCGCCGCCGACCGGATCGCGGGCGCGTCGCTTGGCGTGGTCAAGGGAGCGCTGATCCTTGCGGTAGTGGTGTATCCCCTCTCCTTCACGGCGTTGGGAAAGGATGTCGCCACCATGTCGCGGTCGGGTCCGGTGATAGTGGCGGGCAGCGAGTGGGCGCTGGCGAAGCTGGCGCCGGGACTTGCCGGACAGGTGGCCCAGGCGGGGGAAAAGGCGGATCGGGCGGCGCGTGAGGCGAAGGAGACCGTGGAAAAAACGCGCGAGACGCTGGAAAAACTGGAGAAAGCGGCGCCCGCGCCGCCTGTAGAACCGGATGCGCCGACGGTGGCCGTAAAACCGCCCGCGCCCGCGCCGCGGAAAAAAGCGCCCCCAACCAAGGAAAAGGGAACATCCCCCGATCAGATCACTGAAAAAGACCGGGCGGAGCTTGACGACCTGCTCAAACAACTAAAATAAGTAAACTCTGAAAGACGGTATTATCGTCATTGCGAGGAGCCGAAGGCGACGAAGCGATCCCAAATTTGCGACCCTGAGGGGTAGGGGTATGAGATCGCTTCGCTTTGCTCGCAATGCCGCTCTTGGACATTTCAGGGATTACAGTAAACCGTTAAGGAGCGGCGATGATAAAAACCGTGGAATGGCGGGCCGGCGCGGTGCGCCTGCTGGATCAACGTAAACTGCCGTTTACGGAAGAATATCCCGAATTCACCACCTACGAGCAGGTGGCGTCCGCCATCAAGCGGATGGTGGTGCGCGGGGCGCCGGCCATAGGCGTAGCCGCGGCCATGGGCGCGGCCCTGGCGGCAAAAGACATTGAAACCAATGATACCGGGGAGTTCCTGCGCCAGTTTGAGGAAGCTTTGGCCGTTCTGGCGGCCACCCGCCCTACGGCGGTGAACCTGTTCTGGGCCATCGAACGGATGCGCGCGCGCGCGAAGTCCTTGACCGGGCGCCCCGTGGCGGAAATTCGCAAAACGCTGGAGGATGAGGCCCACAAGGTATATCAGGAAGACTTGGCGATCAACAAAACCATGGGGGAAAACGGCGCGGCGTTGCTGGCCGCGGGCGACTCGATCCTTACCCATTGCAACGCGGGCGCCTTGGCCACCGCCGGGGGCTATGGCACGGCGCTAGGGGTTATCAAGGCGGCGCATCTGGCGGGGAAAAAAATCACCGTGTTCGCCGACGAAACGCGCCCTTGGTTGCAAGGCGCCCGGCTGACCGCCTGGGAGCTTATGAAAGAAGGCATCCCCGTCACTCTTATCACCGACAACATGGCCGGTCACTGCATGAAACGCGGCATGATCAGCAAAATCATCGTGGGGGCCGACCGTATCGCCGCCAACGGGGATACCGCCAATAAAATAGGGACTTACACCGTGGCTGTCATGGCCAAGCGGCATAACTTGCCCTTCTATGTCGCCGCCCCAATGTCCACCATTGACTACAGCCTGCCCGATGGCAGCCACATCCCCATCGAGGAGCGCGCCTCCGAAGAAGTCACCCATATCATGGGTGGTCAGCAAATCGCCCCGGATGGCGTAAAAGTGTTCAATCCCGCCTTCGATGTGACGCCCGCGGAGTTGATCAGCGGAATCATTACCGAGCGAGGGGTGGCCATGCCGCCGAACCGTCAAACATTGGCGGTTTTGCGGACGGCATGACCGGCTTGCGCTAAAAGTTCAAATTCCTCTTGAAACCAGAACCCGGTTGACCTAATATATTGGTTTTTCGTGTCTTCTACGGATATTGGGAAAAAGCGGCAACCTGACGGGGGATGATGAGAATGAACAATAAAGAGATCATTGATCTGGCGGCCCAGTACCTGACCCCGAACTATAACCGCCAGCCGGTGGCCTTGGTCAAGGGCAAGGGAGCGGCGGTATGGGACGCCGATGGCAAAAAGTACCTGGACTTTGTCTCCGGCCTGGCGGTGACGGGGCTTGGCCATGCCAATGCCGGGCTGAACAAGGCTATCGCCCGCCAACTGTCGCTGTTGACGCATACGTCGAACCTGTATTACACGGAGCCGCAGGCTTTGTTCGCCAGGGATTTGAGGGCGTTCATGCCGCGCAAGGGCCGGGTTTTTTTCTGCAACAGCGGCACGGAAGCCAACGAGGCGGCGTTAAAGCTGGCGCGCAAGTTCTCCATCGAAAAGTTCGCCAAAGACCGCATCGAGATAATCGCGTTTAGCGGTGGATTCCACGGGCGCAGCATGGGGTCGCTTTCCATGACGGCGGACGCCAAGTACCGCGACGGTTTCGGCCCCCTGTTGCCGGGGGTCAAGCACGTCCCCTACGGCGACGCGGACGCCGCCGCCAAGGCGGTGACCAAAAAAACCTGTGCGATTATCGTGGAACCCCTGCAGGGCGAAAATGGCGTGCAAACCCCCAAGGCCGGTTTCATCCAAAAACTGGCCCGCCTGTGCGCCGAGAAGAAGCTTTTGCTGATTTTCGACGAGGTGCAAACCGGGTTCGGGCGCACGGG
This sequence comes from Nitrospinota bacterium, assembly GCA_016207925.1. Lineage (GTDB taxonomy): Bacteria > Nitrospinota_A > UBA7883 > UBA7883 > UBA7883 > JACQZB01. The sequence continues at coordinate 24,679 of JACQZB010000063.1, read as the reverse complement.
CAAAATGTTCGCCTTCGAGCACTTTAACGTAAAGCCCGACATCGTGACCATGGCCAAGGGGATCGCCGGCGGTTTGCCCATGGGCGCCATGTACGCGCGCGACGACGTGGCGGCGTTGTTGACTCCCGGCTCGCACGCGGCCACCTTTGGCGGCAATCCGGCGGTGTGCGCGGCGGCGCTGGCCACGTTCGAGGAGCTTAAAAAGCCCGGTTTTCTTGAGAACGTGGCGGAGATGGGCCGGTACCTGCTGCTCAAGCTCACCAGCTTGAAAACGTCCATCCCCGCCATCCGCGAAGTGCGCGGCATGGGGCTTATGGTTGGGCTGGAACTTATTTTCCCCTGCGCCCCGGCGGTGGAAAAATGCCGCGAACTGGGCCTGTTGATCAATTGCGCCCAGGAAAAAACCCTGCGTTTTCTGCCGCCCTTGACCATCACCAAGGCGGAGGTGGACCGGGCGGTGGGTATCGTGACCAAGGCGTTGGGCGGACGATGAAACGCGACCTTCTGCGGCTGACGGACCTCACCCGCGAAGAAATCGGCTGGCTGCTGCGCGCCACGGCGCGGCTCAAGGAGGAACGCAAGAAGGGAATCGCCCACCCGCACCTTGCGGGCAAGTCGCTGGGGATGATCTTCTACAAGTCCTCCACCCGCACGCGCGTGTCGTTCGAGGTGGGCATGGTGCAGTTGGGCGGCCACCCGGTGGTGCTCGACGGCAGGCAGTTGCAGATGAACCGCGGCGAAACGGTGGGCGACACCGCGAAAATATTTTCGCGTTACCTCGACGCCCTGGTGATCCGCACCTACGCGCAGGACGAGGTGGAGGAATTGGCCCGCGAGGCGTCCATTCCGGTGATCAACGCCCTTACCGACATGTACCATCCCTGCCAGATACTTACCGACATTTTCACCATCGCCGAAAAGCGCGGCTCGCTCGACGGCGTGAAGGTGGCCTATATCGGCGACGGGAACAATGTGACGCACTCGTGGCTGTTAGGCTCGGCGATCTTGGGCCTGAACCTGGCCGTGGCCACCCCCACGGGGTACGAGCCGGACGCGGGAGTGGTTGACACAGCGCTTGGAATCGCCCGCGGCTCCGGCGCCAAAATCGAGTTGGGGAACGACCCCGCCGCCGCCGCATCCGGGGCCGATGTGATTTATACCGACACATGGATCAGCATGGGCCAGGACGAGGAGGCCGCCGCGCGGCGCAAGGCGTTCCACGGCTACTGCGTGGACGAGGCGCTGGTGGCGCGCGCGAAAAAGGACGCGCTGGTGATGCACTGCCTGCCCGCCCACCGGGGGGAGGAGATTTCCGCCGGCGTCATGGACGGCCCGCGCTCCGTGGTGTGGGACGAGGCGGAAAACCGACTGCACACACAGAAAGCCATTCTGTTGTTCCTGCTGCGGCCCGGCGCGCGGGAACTGTATTCGTAAGGCGACCGCTCCGCGTTCAGCGTATCGCGTAAAAACCCGATTTGTACACGAACGTGGCCACCACGTGCAGGCGCGTTTTGCCCATCCCTTCCGGCAACGGCGCGAAGGGCGACGCGCCGTGCACCGCCTCGCGGGCGTGAGTGTCCAGCGCGGCCTTGCCGGTGGGGGTCATCACCTCCACCCCTTCCAGCGCGCCGCCGCGCCCGATGGTGAACCGCACCACCACTGAACCCGACCAGCCCTCCAGCAGCGCCTCCTCCGGATAGACCCAGGAGTCCTCGATGGAACGGCGCACCTGCTTGAAGTATTCGAAGTAGGCGAAGGAGCGGGTTGCCAGGGAGGCCACCGCCTCGTCCCCCATGTCAATCACGTCGTTTTTCGCCGCGGGATGTTGGGGTAAAAGTCCGCGCGATTTTTCCTCTCCGTCGGGCCGGGGCGGCCTGTCGCTGGGCGCCGCGTCGCGCGGGGAGGGGAGCGCCGCCAATTGCGGCCCGCGCGCCTCGCTGACAGTGGGCGAGGGGATGAAATGGGATTTATCGCTGGGGCGCGCGGTCATGGCGCCACGCTGGCGGGCGGCCGCTGATAAGGCTTCCACCTCTTTTGAATCGGCGGCGCTCGACGGGGGAAGCGCGGCGATGTCGGTTTCCGCTTTTCCGGGGCGGCGTTCATCCTGCTCCTGGCGGTCGCGTACCCGCGCGGGGCGGGGCGGATCAATCCGCTCCTGGGGCGTGACGGTCTCCTTGGCGCGCGCCTTGCCCCCTTCCAAAGGGCTATGGGCGCGGCGGGCGGCATCGGAAAGGATTTTGGCGTCCGGGTCATGTTCCGGCGCGTTGGCGGGCGGGGCTTCCTCGATGCGCCCTTCCAAGTTCTCGTTGGAAGGCGGGGTGAGCAGCGTCACGCGCACGGGGGGCGGCGCGCCTTCGTTCACCACGAACACGAACCCGCTCAACATCAGCGCCGCGATGTGGATGGCGGCGGAAACGCCAAGGTACCGGCCCATGATCAGGTTCATGGGATCGAGTATATCAGCCGCCCGCGCCGCCGGGCGCGCGGCCAAGACGGGTGAAGAGCGCGGCGAGTTTTTGCTCCGACTTAACCCCGGGAGCGTCCTCCACCCCGGAAGCAAGGTCAATGCCGTACAGGCCGGGGATGGCGGCCGCCTCTGTTACGTTGTAAGGGTTGATCCCGCCGGCCATAAGCACGGGCGCGGGCGCCCTGGCCACGATGCGCGCGGCAAGCTCCCAGTCGTGGCTAAGTCCCGTGCCGCCGTATAATCCCTTCGCGGCGGTATCCAGCACGAATCCCGTCGCGCCGGCCGTGGCGTAGCGCTCCATGTCGGCGAGCGCGCTTTCCACCGAGGCGTTCCCTTCGCCACGGGGAGGCAGGTGGATGGATTTGAACACCGGCTTGCCGAGGGCGTGCGCAAGGCGCGTCACCGTTTCCTCCGGCTCGCGCCCCGTCAATTGCAGGGCATAGGGATCGAGCGATTCGAGCAAGGCGACGGTGGCCGCGTCCGCCGGCTTGTCGCAGGTGAGCGCGAAGGCGCGCGAGCCGCACCGTTCGAAAATGGGCCGCGCTTGTTCCGGGGTGAGCGAGCGGGGCGATGAGGGGACCTCGATCACCACGCCCACAAAATCCGCTCCCAACCTAAGCGACAGGGCGCAGCCGGCGGCGTGGGTCTGCCCCTAGATTTTTACCTTGAGGGGCGGCATGGGAAAAAGGCTAGAACTGCTCGAGCAGCGTTTGTACCTGCTTGGAGCGGAACACGTTCATGCTGGCGGCAGAGACCATTTCGCCGGAAGCGGGATGGATGACGTTCACCGTCACGTCCACGTCGCTCCCCTTTTGCAGGTCGTAGATGGTTCCGGTGATTACGGCGTCGGCGGAAAGCTCCTCGCCGATTTTGCCGGCCTGCTCGCGGCTCAAGGTTCCGCGGTACTGTATGTTAAGGTTGGCCAATATTTCTTTCACTTGCCCTTGCGGAACCACCTTGAACAGGTTGCGGCCCACCGCGCGCTCATTGAACTTGGCGGTGAGGATGCGGCCCAACTCGGACACGCGCCCGTCGCCGTTGGCGAAGTCTATGACCGCCGCGCGGCGGAAAGGGCGCGCGCGGGTGGATTGGATCTTGTCGAGCAGGCCGTCCACCTGCGCGGAGAAATACGCGCTGTCGGTCACTGGCGGGCCGGGGGGCGGCTGCAAGCCCAGTGTCACGAGGATATTGGAGCAGCCAAAAAATCCGGCGGCGATGGCGGCAAGCGCGAGGAAACGTAAAGTACGGTTCATAAACTATCTTTGTATCACATATCAATGGTCCGGCGCCAGCGGTAGGCCGTTAACAGTTATTACCTTGACAGGTATACCTGTCAAGGTTACATTCAGGCATGATCAAGTCGTTCGGGGAAAAAAAGACGCGGCGTTTTGTGGAAGAAGGCGTTGCTGAAGGGTTTTTGAAAACCATCATCAAGCCGGCGGGCCGTAAAATCACGATGCTCCAGATGGCGGCGAGCCTAAGCGACCTTGCCGCGTTTCCTGGAAACCGGCTTGAGAAACTCAAGGGAAAGCGCAACGGGCAGTACAGCGTCCGGATCAATGACCAGTTCCGTATCTGTTTCCGGTTCGAGAATGGCGACGCCTTTGATGTGGAGATTACGGATTACCATTAGGAGAGATAACGATGGCGAAAATCGGGTTCGAGGTTGAGCATCCCGGCATTGTGCTGTGGGAAGAGTACCTGAAACCCAAGGGAATCTCGCAAAGCCGGTTCGCGCGTGATGTTGACATAAGCTTTCGCCGCGCCAACGAATTGTTGAACGGCAAGCGCGGTTTCTCGCCGGACACCGCCTTGCGGGTGGCGCGCTACCTTGGCATGAGCGCGGAATTCTGGATGAACTGGCAGGCGCTGCATGATCTGCAACAGACGGCCCGAAAACGTCAGCGCAGCTACGACCGCATCCGTCCGGCTGACGAGGCGGCGTGAACCAAATATGCGCATTGGGGAATCGCTTTCACGCCTCCCCGGCGGTGTTTATCGGGTAACGAAGATAACGGAAAGTCAGGGAAAGCGGCCGGCTCCTGCGGGATACTCGGGATTGCAAGTAGTGATCTGGCCTGGCGAGACAACGATACCTACGTTATGAGTCATCGCCATTTATGCCCCCTAAATCTTTGGTAAAGTCAGTAAAAAGCAACTTATTTTCAATTGATGTGTCCACAAACCAAACCTGATCCACTCCATCTGGCAAGCGGTTGTCAAAAGCGGTTAGCATGGCCGTGAGCATAGAGCTGTTATCCATTAGGGCGCCATCTGCTGACTCGATAAGCAGAATAGTCGTTTTTCCTTTTTCCTTGTAAGGGATGAGCTTTTTAGCTTTTTCCTTTGATGCGATGTGTTTTTTTAGCCGGTCGGAAAGTGATGTATCTTCCGGATCGAAACGCCCGAAGAACAGGCCCCGCGGACGATCGCTCTGCTTTATGACGGTAAGCGGGAATGGAATACCGGGAATCTCGCAGTCATGCTTTCCATCAACAAGCCGTGTGGACTCGTTTTCAATCCATTCACTAAGCGCCCCCCGGAGAACAGCCCGCTTCAACCCCTTCTGGACACCATTGATCGGGAACACTATTTTTAAACGAAAGGAAAGGCTTGGCCCCAAATTTTTCTCAAGGCCATCAATGACCTTGCCGAACCAGTCTGAGCCGCCCCGTTGGTTTTCGAAAGAATCAATACTCGTATGCTCGATCGCGTATGAATCAGCGACTGCATCAATGTCGCGAGTTTTGCTATTTGATTTGTCAGGGTACGTGATGTCACCATCATAACCAAGCGTGTCGTGCGCGAAACGTTCAATAATATCTTTATCATTCATGGTGGTGAAATAGTATCACTTCCTGTTCCTCCCGTAAATGATCCGCAGCCCTTCCAGGGTAAGGTTCTCATCCACCTCCTCGATCAGTTTGGAGGCTTCGGCCACCAGGCGCGCCTCGCCGCCGGTGGCGATGACGGCGGCCGCGCCGCCCAGTTCGCGCTTCATCCGCTCCACCACGCCGTCCACCAGCGCCGCGTAGCCGAAATACGCGCCGGATTGCATGGAGTGGACGGTGTTCGTCCCGATCACCGCGGGCGGGCGGGAGAAGTCCACCTTGGGCAGCTTGGCGGCGCGTTGGAACAGGGCGGCCAGCCCCAGCCGCACGCCCGGCGCGATGGCCCCGCCCACGTATTCGCCCGCCGCGTTAACCGCGTCTATGGTGATGGCGGTGCCGAAATCCACGATGATTAGGGGCGGCTTGTGGCGCGCCAGCGCCCCGGCGGCGTTGACCACCCGGTCGGCCCCCACCTCGCGCGGGTCGTCGTACTTGATGGGCACGCCGGTTTTCACTCCCGGCCCCACCACCAGCGGCGCGGTGTTGAACAGTTTTTCCGAAAGGCTGGCAAGGGCGGGCAGCGACGGCGGAACCACGCAGGCGATGATCACGGCCCGCACGCTGGACGTCTCGATCCCGGCCAGCGTGAAAAGCTGGCTTACCCAGGCGGTCAATTCATCCGTGGTGCGGTCGGGGCTGGTGTGCAGACGCCAGCTTGCGATCAGCCGCTCCCCCTCGAACACGCCCAGCACCGTATGGGTGTTCCCCACGTCCATGGCCAACAGCCGCTCAATGGTCATTCACCCCTCCATGCGGAACGTCGTTTCACCGCTGATGACGCTCACGGTCCCCCCGGCGGTTTCCACCAACAGGGCGCCGGAATCGTCCATTCCGCGCGCCACGCCCCGCACCGGCTCGCTCCCCGTGGATACCATCACCGGTTTGCCCTCGAACGGCGCGGCGTATTCACGAAACCGCTCCACGATGGGCCGCGGCCCTTGCTTATCCAGCGTCTCCAGCAACGGCTCCATGTGGTTAAAAAAGACCGCAAGGATCGCCTCCTTGGGCGCGGGCGCCCCCAAGGCCGACATGACCGAACCGGCGCTCCACTCAAGCTCCCGTGGGAACGCCGCCAGCGGAATGTTGACGTTCACCCCCACGCCCGTCACCGCCCATGAGGCGCCGGACGCGCGGCGAAGCTCCGTCAGTATGCCGCCCGCCTTGCGTTCCGCCAGAATAAGGTCGTTGGGATATTTTAGCGCGGGACGGGCGCCGGTGACCTCCTCCACCGCGCCGGCCAGCGCCACGCCCGCCGCAAGCGTCACCACGGGGGAAGGCTCCGCCGCGCTCATCCGGGCCGCGAAGCTGAACGCCAGGCTCCCTTCTTCGTCGAAGAACCAGGAGCGCCCGCGCCGCCCGCGCCCCGCCGTTTGGCGCCGCGCCACCGCCACGCGCCTGTCCGCGCCGTCCAGATCGAGCCGGGCGGCGACCCAGTCGTTGGTGGAGGCGGTCTCGTCTATCACGGCAAGCTCGCGCCCCAGCCGCGCGGTGGCCAGCAACCGTTCGTAAAGCGCAAGGTTAAAGGCCGCCATGGGTTACTCCGGAAGCGGGTGGTACGTGCCGGTCCATTTTCCCTCCGTCCAGTCGCGGTCCTCGTGACGGTCTTTGTAGGGGCTGTTCACATCGCGGTGGCAGCGTTCGCACACCGTGACGCCCTTGAACGGTTCCATCAAACCGGCCTGTTTGAGCTTGCGTTCGCGGTGTTGCAGGTTTTTGTTGGTATGCAATTCGTTCCAGACCTGCGCGGCGCCATGACATGCCTCGCAGCCCACGCCCTTCCATTTGCCGTCCGGTTTCTCAAAGGAGTAGCCGCCTTCCTGCCATCCGGTGACGTGGCATTTCATGCAGGACTTGTCGCCGGTGTAGTCCACCGCGGGTTTCAACCCCGCGGCCTGCTTTTCCTTGGCGCGGACGTTGGGTTTGAGCAGATCGAAGGATTTGCCGTGAAGGCTCTTTTTCCACGCTTCATAGAGCTTGGGGTGGCAATCGGCGGCGGCGCACGCCTCATTGCCGGTGTATCCGGCGGCGTACGCCAAGGGCGCGGCCAACACCAGCGCGGCCATTACTAAAGCGAAACGGATCATGCGAGTTTCCCCTGGATATACGCGCGTATCGGTTACAATACCTTGGCTGACACGGCATTATAACCCAACCGGCGGAGGCATAAGGCCCGCGTGAAATCCGTCACGTACCTGGACAATGCGTCGTCGTCGTTCCCCAAGCCGCCCGGCGTGATCCGCGCCGTCACCCGCGCGCTCGCCAAAACGGGAGCCAACCCCAACCGCGCGGGGCATACCCTGGGCCGCGCCGCCAGCCGGATCGTGTTCGAGACGCGCGAAGCGCTCGCGGAGCTGTTGCGCCTGCCCAATCCCGAACGGATCATTTTCACCAAGAACGCCACCGAGGGGATCAATCTGGCCCTTAAAGGTCTATTGCGGCGCGGTGACAAGGTGGCGATAAGCGGGGTGGAGCATAACGCCGTCATCCGCCCGCTCACCGGGTTGGCGAAGCGCGGCGTGAAGGTGGAACACGCGCCGCTAACGGCGCAAGGTCTCCCCGATCCGCGCCGTATTCCCGATGTCAAACTGCTGGTCACCGTCACCGGCAGCAATGTCTCCGGCGCCATGGCGGACATCCCGCGGCTTGCGGCGGCGTGTCGCAAAAAGGGCGTGATGCTGATGCTGGACACCGCGCAGACCGCGGGCGCCGTGCCGTCCGATTTCGCGGCGGCGGACATCGTCGCCGGCACGGGGCACAAGGCGCTGCTCGGCCCGCAGGGGACGGGTTTCGTCTGGTTCCGCAAGGGGATCGAGCCCGAACCGCTGATCGAGGGCGGCACGGGGTCGTTTTCCGAATCCGGTTCGATGCCCCCCTTCTGGCCCGACCGGCACGAGGTCCCCCGGCCCCTTCACTACAAAGCGTGGCGGGACGCGGTTTTGCGACGCGCTTCGCCGCGTTCTCAAGGGCCGATGAGCGGCGCCGAGGGCAAGATCATCGTGGTGTTCACCACCACCCACGAAACCATGAAGGCGGAAAAAGCCCTAAAGGCGGCGGGGATAAAGTTCCGCCCCACCACCAAGCCGAGGGCGCTGGGCGGCTCATGCCAGTTGGCGCTTATCGTGGCGCCGGAGTCGGTGGACATGGTCAAGGATGAGACGCAAAAATCAGGCTTGGCGCCGGAGGGGTTTTATACGCAAACCGGCGCGGGCGAGTGGCGGCGTGTGGATTAATCGAATGCGCGCCTGTGCTAGAATCGGCTCATGAGCCTTGCCCGCGACGTCCGCAAACTCGCCGAAGCGCTTTTGGCGGATCAGAAAATTGACCGCAAAACCTTCGAGACAATCCTTACGCGCGGCGCGGAGGCGTACAGGAAAGACGGCGGCAAAGGCAAGGCGCTCCCCTCCGCCGCCGAAGTGATCGCGTTCGCCGCCGGCCTGCGGGTTCCGCTGGCGGGCGCGCCGGGCAAAATCCTCACCGAGGATGAAATCCAGAAGGCCATTTCCGCCCGCGTGAAAATCCCCTTCAAGAAACTCGACCCGCTGGACCTGGACATCAACGTCGTCACGCGCACCATCCCCAAACCCTTCGCGCTCAAGCACCAGATACTGCCGCTGTACGAAAAGAACGGGACGCTGGTCGTGGCGGTGGTGGATCCCGACTGCCACGAGTCGCTGGACGCCATCAGCCGCGTGACGGGCCGCAAGGTGGAGCCGATCCTGGCGGCGCCCGGCGAGGTGTTCCGGCTGATCCACGAGTTTTTCGGCTTCAAGGCTTCCGTCACCAAGGCCGAGGAGCAGATGGCCCCGCCGCAGATTGACCTGGGCAACCTTGAACAGCTCAACCGCGTGGGCGCGCCCGACCAACTCGCCGCCAGCGACGAGCACGTCAAAAACGCGGTGGACTACCTGTTCCACTACACGTTTGACATGCGCGCCAGCGACATCCACATCGAACCCAAGCGCGACGCCACGGTGGTGCGGTTCCGCATAGACGGCCTTTTGCACGACGTGTACAGCATCCCCCGCGCGGTCAGCGCGGCGGTGGTCAGCCGGATCAAGACCTTGGGCAGGATGAACATCGCGGAAAAGCGGCGGCCCCAGGACGGGCGCATCCGCATCGAGATCGGCGACGGCTCCGCGGAAATCCGCGTCTCCAGCCTGCCCACCGCCTTTGGCGAAAAGCTGGTGCTGCGCGCGCTCAAGCCGGAGTCGCTGTTGCGCGACATGGAAACGCTGGGGTTCTACCCGGAGGACCTGATCAAGGTGGAGCGCGCGCTCAACCGCCCCCATGGCCTCTGGCTGGTAACCGGCCCCACGGGCAGCGGCAAGACCACCACGTTGTATTCCGCGCTAAACCTGCTGGCCTCGCCGGACAAGAACATCGTCACCGTCGAGGACCCCATCGAAACCATCTGCGAGCAGTTCAACCAGGTGGCGGTGCAGCCGGCGGTGGAGGTGACGTTCGCCACCAGCCTGCGCGCCATCCTGCGGCAGGATCCGGACATCATCATGATCGGGGAAATCCGCGACCGCGACACGGCCCAAAGCGCCATCCAGGCCGCGCTCACCGGGCACCTGGTGCTCTCCACCTTGCATACCAACGACGCGGTTTCCTCCGTGACGCGGCTGGCCGACCTGGGGGTGGAGCCGTACCTGATCTCCTCCACGCTCACCGGCGCCCTGGCGCAGCGGCTGGTGCGGATGGTGTGCCCCCACTGCGCCCAGCCGCGCGAGATGACGCGCAAAAAACTGGCCCAGTTCGGCGTGGCCATTGACCGCGACAGCGCCGTGATCCGCGAGGGGAAAGGCTGCGCGGAGTGCCGCTACACCGGCTATTACGGCCGCACGGGGGTGTACGAAACCCTGGAGGTGGACGACGCGGTGCGCCGCCTGATCGCCGCGGGGGCTTCCGCGCCGGACTTGCGCCAGCAGGCCGTCAAGCAGGGCATGACCACGCTGCGCGACTCCGCCGTCCGCAAGCTTTTGGACGGCGCCATCACCATTTCCGAGGTGGTGCGCGTCAGCCAAAGCCTGTAAAGTGGCGCCATGAACGAGCGCGCGCCCGGCGGGGGGCCGGGCCAGGATAAAATGGTAAAGTTGCTGCCGCCCAAGCAGCGTTTGTCCATCGAGTTCAAGGTGCGCCTCGAAGAGCTGACGCGCCGCTATCCGGAAATCAGCTTGAGCCTGTCCGACCCCAACCTGCGCCAGAATCTGCCCGAAGTGCTGGGAAAAACCGGGTTCGAGGTGAACCTTTCCGGCAAGACCGCCGACAAGGACGTGGTGAAAAACCTCGTCGCCTGGCGCGCCAAGGGCCACCTGGCGTTGATCCATTACCGGCCCGAAACCGGATCGGGAACGGTGATCCACATCCTGCGGGCGGTGAAACAGCAGGCGCCCTTCTTCAGCTTCGAGACGGTGATCCCGATATTTTTCGCCGCCGCCGGGCAGGAGAAGCAACGGGAGATTTTCCAGGCGCTCGGCAAGTTCGGCGTGGTGTACGCCATATTCCTTACCCCCGGCGCGGGCGTGGAGCAGAACATCGAGGAACTGCTCAAGGGGATGGAATCCTACCTTGACGTCATCGGCCGCGAGCCGGACACGGAGGAGATGAAAGCCGACGCGGAAACGGGAGTTGACACGCAAACCGCCCAGCGCTACACCGCGTTGCTGGAGGAGGGCGAGCGGCTGATGGCCGGGCGCAAGTACGCCGAGGCGGCGCAGGCGTTTTCCCAGGCCATCGAGCTAAAGCCCGATTTCGCCGCGCTGGTCCGCAGGGGCGACGCCTACTACCGCCTGCGCCGCCACGCCGAGGCGCTGCGCGACTACCGCGCCGCCCACAAGCTCGCCTTGGCCGCCCCCACCCCTTACGCGCGCATGGGCGCCTGCCTGTTCATCCTGGCCAAGGAAAGCGCCCGGCGCGGCGATGGCGCGGGAGCGAAAAAACTGGTGGATCAGGGGATGGAGGCGCTGGAGCAGGCCGAGCGGATCATCGGGAAGATGAAGCTGGAGCCGTTGCCGGAAAACCGCGCGGCCAACCCCTGGGGGAACATGGTCACCGCGCTGGTGGAGGCGGATCTGCGCGGTCTGGGCCACCAGACCGCCGAGCAGCGGGTGGCGCGGCTGATTTTCAAGACACTGGAGAATGTCCGGGACATTGATTACCGCGACAGCGCCATGGACATGGAAACGCGGGTGGACATGGCGCTCTTGTTGGCGCGCGGCGCAATGTACGAAGAGGCGGAGCGCATCCTCGCCTCGTTGCCCGCGTCCGAGCCGGAGATCATCGGCCCCGCGCTCAACAACTACGCCGTGGAACTGCGGAAGAACGGCGCAAGCGAAAAGGCGTTCGAAACGCTGCTGCGCCTGC
>JACQZB010000063.1:0-12936 GCA_016207925.1 Nitrospinota bacterium | reverse complement strand
CGCCTGCTGGACATGCCCATCGCCCACCGCGACATCGTGGCCGTGAACATGGCCACCGCCGCGCGCGCCGCCGCGGCCGGCCATCGCTCCGCCGGGCAGGTGGACCGGGCCATCGCCATTTACGAGCGGGCGCTGTCGCGCATGTCAAAAAGCCATGGCAAGGAATGGCTGCTGCTGGACATGGCGCTGGCCTGCCTGGAAAAGCAGGATCAGGCACAGGCGGGCGCCCGGCTGGTGGAGGCGATGTACATCAACCCCGCCCTTTTTGAACACGAACGGTTCAAGCGCGACTACGCCGACCTGTCGAGCCTGAAGGAAGAACTGATAAAAAAATTCACCCGCGGGGCGCTGTAGGCAGCGCTACACCATGGTGTCCACCGCGGCGGCAAACGGAGCCGCGCCGGATAGGGCGCGCGCGGCCGCGTCGCGTTCCCCCTTGTCGCGGTACAGCGCGAACACCGTGGGGCCGCTTCCGCTCATCATCACCCCCAGCGGCGCCGGATCATGCGCGCGCGCCGTCTCCAGCAGGGCGGCGACGGCAGGGTAGGTTTCCGCCGCCCACGGCTGTAAGTCGTTGACCAGCCATTTCGCCGCGCGGAAAGGGTCGCCGGAAGCGAAAGCGGCGCAGAGCTCCTCCCGCTGGTTCATCGCGGTAAAGTCAAAGCGGGAACCTTGGTACGCGTCCGCCGCCAATACCGGAAAGTTTCACGGCGATGGAGGCCAGTTCATCGCGCGGCAGGCGCAGTTCCCACAACTCGTTAAGCGCGATCAGCGCCGCCGCGGCGTCCGCGCTGCCCCCGCCCAGCCCCGCGCCCACGGGGACGCGCTTTTCCAGTTTCACCCGCGCCCCCGCCGCGCCGCCCGCGCGCTCTTGCAGCGCCCACGCGGCCTTGATTACAAGGTTGCGCCCGTCGTGGGGCAGGGTATGGTCGTCGCAGGTAAGGTGAACGCCCGGCTCGCCGGTCCGGGTGAACACCAGCCGGTCGCCCAAGGTGATTTTCTGGAATACGGATTGGAGCAGGTGATAGCCGTCGGCGCGTTTGCCGGTGATCTTAAGCGCCAGATTGACCTTGGCCCACGCCGTCACGTCCAGGGTACGCATGGGATAAGCGTACCATGAAAACGCCGCCGGAGCGGGCGGGTATTGCCCGCCCTTAAGCGCGCGAAACCGCGTCCTGGTTGATTAGGTAATCGAGCGCCGCCCCGGCGGGGATGGGGACAGTGCAGGCGTAACCCTCGAATCGCACGCGCACCAGTTCCACGTAAGGGTTGATGCGCTGCTTGACCTGGGCCCCATCATCGCGGGCGGGGCCGCCCTTGGCGATCACGTGAATGGGCATGGCTGTCCTCCATCGGCTCTTGACATCTTTATCGGAAGATACCACACGGCCTTGAGCCTTCCCTTTGACTTATGTCATACACCCGGAGCGCCGCGCGCTTTCTCGCGTATAATGGCGTGATGACCGAACAGCGCCTTACCGATCCTGAGATCGAGGGTTCCGACGAAAAGGGGATAGAGTCCGGCCTGCGCCCCCAATCGCTCCCCGAATACGTGGGGCAGGCCGCGCTCAAGGAAAACCTTTCTATATTCGTTGAGGCGGCGCGCCCCCGCGGCGGCGCCCTGGACCACTGCCTGTTTTACGGTCCGCCGGGCCTGGGCAAAACCACCCTCGCCTACATCATCGCCCGCGAGATGGGCGCCCAGATTAAAACCACCGCCGGCCCGGTGATCCAGCGCGCGGGCGACCTGGCGGCTATTTTGACCAACCTCGAGGAGCGCGACGTCCTGTTTATTGACGAGATACACCGGCTTAATCCCGCCGTGGAGGAGATACTGTACCCCGCCATGGAGGATTACCGGATAGACATCATCATTGGCCAAGGGCCGGGCGCGCGTTCGATCAACCTCAACCTGCCTCCCTTCACTCTGGTGGGCGCCACCACGCGGGCGGGGCTTTTGACCTCGCCGTTGCGCAACCGGTTCGGCATCATCCACCGGCTGGAGTTTTTGGCCGCCCGTTCGCGCGGGACGCCGCGCGTGGCCAACCGGCTGCTGCGGCGCGTGCGTGATTTCGCCGAAGTGCGCGCCGGCGGCGCCGTGACGCGCGCCGTGGCGGACGAGGCGCTACGGATGCTGGACGTGGACGCGCGAGGGTTTGACCGGATGGACCGCCGCCTGCTGTTGACCATCATCAACGACTTTTCCGGCGGTCCCGTGGGGCTGGAGTCCATCGCCGCCGCGCTTTCCGAGGACCGGGAGACCATCGAGGACGTGTTCGAGCCGTACCTGATCCAGGAGGGGTTCATCCAGCGCACCGCCCGCGGCCGGGTGGCCACCTCCGCGGCCTACCGCCACTTCGGACTGGCCGGGCCGCGCTCTTCCCCCCTCGATTCGCTCCCCCTTCCGCTGTCCGAGCCGTGACGATGTGGCGGATTCTGGCCGCGGGCGCCGCGGTATTGTTATACGTTTCGGGCGCGTCCGCCGCGGCGATTCCCATTACGCAAAAAGTGGAAGGGTCGTTTCTCACCAACCAGGCGGGCGTCTCGGCCACCCAGCCGCCCTATATCCAGACCCTGCGCTCGCGGGAAGGGCTAGAGTACACCCTCAACCGGATAGACAAACTCAAAAACCGCGTCACCCACCAGCGGGTGGAGACTCTCCGCAAAATCCTCTCCGGCGTCAATTACGACACCCACATGATCCTCGCCGTGTTCACCCAGCCCATGGACAATTACGAGATGTCCATTTCCTCGATCACCATGGACCGCGAAGGCCGGGCCATCGAAGTGAACCTGACCTACCGGCACGACCTGCGGCCCGTGGCCATACCCCCGGTCAAGTCCATCCACTACCTGATGATGGTCATCCCCCGCAGCGACCTGCCGGTGATCCTCAACGCCTCCGAAGTGACCGTCACCCCCGCCCGGCGCCCGGCGCGCGTGGTCACCGTCACGGGCAGGTTGATGAAATTTTCCGGAGGAGAAACATTGCAACTGGTTCCGCCGGTCATCAGCCGCGAGAACAAGAACAGCTACTACATCCGCGGCAAACAGGCCGCCACGCTTAACAAACATATAGGCAAGGTAATCACGCTCAAGGGCGCGGTGAGCCAGGAGCGCAACAGCCCCTACGAGTGGGATCTGGACGTCCACGAGGTCGTAAAGGTGTACGACTGACGCGCGGGGGAGGAATAATGAGCGTAATCGCCTTGACCTTCGCCGCGCTGATCTCCGCGGCCCCGGCGGACGCCGCCGCGTCCATGGCCGAAGGGGACCGCCTGTACGCCGCCTTTGACAACCGCGGCGCCATGGAGCGCTACCACGCCGCGCACGAGGCGGATCCCGCCGCCTTTGAACCCCACATGAAATACGTCCGGACCATCATCAACACCGGCGAGGATCTCAACAGCAAGGAATCCGGACAATGGTACGAGCGCGGCCTTGCCGAAGCGGAGGCTCTGGCCGCGCGCCATCCCGGCGAAGCGCTCTCGTGGCAATACCGCGCCTTGGCGGCGGGGCAGTTGGCCAAATTCCGGGGCGGCGGGGAAAAAGTCAAACTCTCCCGCCGCATCCACGAAGACGCCCTGCGCGCGGTGTCCATGGACGGCTCGCTGTTCGTCACCCACATTGTCCTGGGCGTGTACTACCGCGAGGTGGCCAACCTGAACTGGGCCTTGAAACTGTTCGCCAAAAGCTTCTTTGGCGGGCTGACGGAAGGAACCAATGAGCAGGCGCTGGCCGAATTGCGGAAAGCCATCGCGCTCCACCCCGCTTCCGTGCGCGCCCATTTCGAACTGGGGGAGACCTACGCCGTCATGGGGCGCCGGGACGACAGCCTTGCGGCGTTCCGCAAGGCGCTTGACTCGCCCGTGGAGGACCACCGCGACCCATGGTACAAGGAACAAGCCGCCGCCCGGCTGGCGGACGAGGGGAGATAAAGGGGATATATCCCAATGTTCCAGTTGTATCGGGAAAGGGGTAAGTTGTATCATTATTTGATGTTCGGCGGAATTTACGCGCCCGGGCGCGTTCCCCCGGTAAACCTGTGCGGCGTCAAACACTATGAAACTTGAGGATTTCTTCTCCGTCAACGAGCGGCTTTCCTTCGCGCTGGAGGATGATGTCGAAGCGGAGCGCTATTCATGCCTCGTCAAAAAACTCAAGGCCGGCCTGCTGGCGTTTGTTGTCTCCAATCGCGACAAAAGCCGCCTGCGGCTTGCTCCGGGTGACAGTCTCTATTTTTTCCCCGAACGCGATGACGAAACCTGGTTGCTTCGCCTCAAGGTGGCGCAAACCCAGGCCTTCCCGCTGATCATCGCCAGCATGGCGGCGGATCCCGCGCCGCTTTCACACCAGCAGGCTAAGCCGCCCGCCCCGATGGGCAACGTGGAGCGGGTGGATGACGATCATCTTTCGCACATACCCGATTTGGAACCGGAATCGCGGGGCCGGGATGACGAAACGAGGGAGCCTTGGGCCGGGGTGGCGCCCATCGCCGCGCGGCAGCCGCCGCCCGTGGGCGCCATGTCCGTGGAGGACATAGAGGAGATCACCATGGATGATCTGGACGCCGCGGGTGAGGCGGGCGACCAGTTGCCCGCCGGAGCGGTTCCCATGCCCCTGGAAGACCTTCCGGAAATAGACACCAGCGAACTGGAAGCGGAACTGGACGCCGACATCGAGGCGTCGCTGGCGGGGATCGAGCGTCCAACACGGACGGAACGGGTGGAAACGCAGGAGCCGCAAGCCGCGCCGCCGGGAACCCATGACGACATTGACGATATGACGCTCGCGCGCGAAGGGCTGGACATGGGCGAGTTGGATGAAACGCCGCCCGCCGCCGCCGTGGAATCCGCCGCCGCGCCGTCCATGGGCGCCGCGCGTTTCGAGGACTTTTTCGGCCTGCGGTTGATCCCGCTCACCCTCCCGGAGGCGGAACACGCGGGCGAGATGCTGCTGCGCGGCGCGCCCGCGCCCCTGCTTGCGGCGGCGAAGGACGACAACTCCATCCTGACGCGGCTTGACTACCTGGAAGCATTGCTGCGCGCCGCGCTGTCCGGCGGCTGCGGCGGGGGCGACGCCATCTGCCTGGCGCTGGAACCCGGCGCCATCGCCGTGGTGACCGAACGGCCGTTGCAGGAGGGCGGCAGGCTGTTGGCGCTGGTCAACCGCCCATGGCGCCCTTCGCTTGCCTTTGACGCGGTGGTCCGCGTCGCGCGGGCCAGCCAGGTTCAAGGCGAACACGCGGCGCTGCTTGAGATCGAGGCGATCTCCACCGCCGGCGCCGCAGCCATCGCGCGTTACCTCGCCGGAAGGGAGGCGGGCCTCGCCGCGCTGCGTGCGGTAGTGGACGGCGGATAGCCGATGGATTACGAGTTGGAGTTCCTCACCGGTTTCCCGGACGAATACGTCAGCAAGATGAAATTCGACCGGCTGGAGGAAATGCTCGTGCCCCCGCCCCATGTGGGGGGTAAAGTGGAAGTGGGCCGGTTCGTCGAGGCGGGCAAGGCCCATTCCGACGGACGCAAGGGGCTGCGCTACCGCCTGCCCTCCGGCGCCAAACCCGCCACGGTGACAGGGCAGGGGCTGGAGTTGCGTCCCGACGGTTCGCTGCACAGCGCCTACGATGGCTTTCTGGTGCCCCAAGAGGGGAAAGTCACCATCAGCCCCGTCTGCGAAATCATGGGCGACGTGGACGCCCGGACCAAGGACGTCAAACAGGCCGCCCCGGTGAAAGTACACGGTTCCGTGCACGCGGGGTTCACCGTGGAGTCCGGCGGGGCCGTGGAAGTGCTCGACATGGTGGATGGCGGTAACGTGCGCGCCGTGGGGAGCGTCACCATCCACGGCGGGGTGATCGGCAACAACAAATCCGTCATCCAGAGCGGCCGCGACATCCACGTGCAATTCGCCCAGCACTGCCGGATGGAGGCCAAGGGCAGCGTCGTTTCCACCGGCCCCCTGCTGGAGTGCGACATCACCGCCGGGGCCAAGGTGGTGATAAGCGGCGAAGCGGCGCTGGTGGGGGGCGTCATACGCGCGCGTGAGGAGGTGGCGGCGCCCAAAGTGGGGTCCGAAGGCGGCGCGCAAACCGTCATCGAACTGGGGTACGACCCCTTCCATGCCCGCATGATAAACGAGAAAAAAAACTGCCTGGCCAGGATGCGGCAGGACCTGGAGCTTTCCTTGAAGGCCGCCGAACACATGGTCCGCCAGTTCGATGAGTTCCAGCTCAATTCCTCCGATCCCATGTCGCTGTTGATGGCCATGACCGACCGGATGCGCGAAGGCGGCGCCGAAGGCTACAACGAACAAAAGCAGCAAAGTTTTTTCCGGCTCGGCGGCGCGCTGCTCAACAACACGTACCTGACGGACGCCACCGCCGCGCTGGAGCAGGAGATCATCGCCTCGCCCAAGGCGGCCGGTTTTCCCGGCGCGGCGCTCAAGGTGGGCAAAATCGCCCATCCCGGCGTGAAGCTTACCATTCTTGAAACCGCGTTCTCGCTCGACCAGGAGTACGAGCGGGTGAAATTCACCTTGCATGGGGACGAAGTGACGCCGGTATGGCTATGAAAGGCGATTGAGAGGGAGAGGGCGCCGTGACAACATTTTTAGGCATTGTGGTGGGCGCGGGACTGTTGTTCTACGCCATTTTCACGCAAGGCGGCATCGGCATTTTCATGGACGCGCCTTCGTTCATGATCGTGGGCGGCGGCACCTTGGCGGCGCTGTTGATGTCCTATCCCTTCCCCCGCATCGTCCGCGTGGCCAAGGTGCTTATCCAGGTGTTCCGCAGCGACGTTCAAACGCCCGCGTGGGTCATCAAGCTGATGGTGGAACTGTCGTTCAAGGCGCGCCAAAAGTCGCTGCTGTCGCTGGAGGAAGACCTCAAGCGCGTGGACAACCGGTTCGTGAGGCTGGGGCTGGAGATGGTCATAGACGGCCACCCCGCGCCGCTGATCAAGGAAGTGCTGGACACCGAGCTTGACTTCGTGGAGGTGCGCCACCGCGCCGGCGAGCACATCTTCCGCACCGCCGGCAAGTTCTCCCCCGCGTTCGGGATGATCGGTACGCTCATCGGCCTGGTGGCCATGCTGCGCAGCATGGGCGAGGGCGACGGCGCCGCCACCGCCGTGGGGCAGGGCATGGCCATCGCCCTTATCACCACCTTCTACGGCGCCATGGCCACCTACCTGTTCTTTATCCCCGTGGCGGAAAAGCTGCGCTCGCGTTCCGACGACGAGATGCTGGTCAACCGCATCATCATCGAGGGCATCCTGCTTATCCAGGCAGGCATCAACCCGCGCATCATTGAGCGCAAGCTCAACTCGTTCCTGCCGCCGCACATGCGCGCCCTGTACTACGATACCATGCTCAAGGAATCCAAGAACAAAACCGCCGTGAAAAAAGGAGCGTGACCCATGGCCCGCCAATATACCCGCCGGGACCTGGACGCCGCGTACGACGAGGGCGCCGACGAGTCCCCCTGGCTGCTCACGTTCGGCGACATGATGTCGCTGCTGCTCACCTTCTTCGTGATGCTCTACATCATCATAGAGCCGTCCAATCAGGACTACCTGGGCACCCTGCGCAAGATCGGCGACGCCTTGGGCGGCAAGTCCATGGTGGAGCGCAAGGCGGACGTGATACCCGTGGAGACCAAGCTGGAAAAATTCCTCCAGGACAATAATCTGGTCAACCAGGTGCAGATGACCTCCGACACCAAGGGCATAACCCTGTGGGCCTCCGGCGACCTGTTTTTCAAGGCCGGTTCGGCTGATTTGACGCCCGACATCCGGTTTTTCCTCAAGCGCGTCGGCGCCATCCTGGCGGAGACGCGTTACAAGGTGGTGGTCGAGGGCCACACCGACGACACGCCCACCTCCAGCGAGCGGTTCCCCAGCAACTGGGAACTGTCCGCCGCCCGCTCCTCCTCCGTGGTGCGCCATTTTATCGAGGACGCCAAGCTGGAGCCAGCCCGGTTCAGCGCCGTGGGCCGCGCCGAGTTCAATCCCCGCTATCCGCCCATACCGGAAAACCGCAACCGCAACCGCCGGGTGGAGATCATCATCACCCGCGAAGAATTGTAGGGGCCAAGGGGGGCGCGCATGGCGAACGGCAAGCAGGACCGGCAGTTTTTCAGGCTGGACATCGCCATTCCCGTGCGCTACCGCTTCGCCAAGAAAGTGGCGGAGGGCAAGTACAAGGTGTCGCCGCCCTTCAAGGCGCTCGGCGACAACTTCTCCGGCAACGGCGCCGCCATCAAGGTGGGCAAACCCCTGCCGGAAAAAACGCTCATCTATCTTGAACTCTATTTTCCTTTCCGCAAGGAGCCGGTGCTGGCCACGGCGGAAGTGATCCGCAAGCAGGAGATGATGTACAAGGACAAGCCCGTGGCCCTGATCATGGTGCGCTACCTGGTAATCGAACCGGCCGCCCAGGATCAGATGACCGGGTTTATCATCTCCCGCGGGCGCGCCGCCGGGGCCGGGCCAGGCCAGGGCTAACGCCCCGTAGCCAGCCGGGTAAGCTCCCACATCGGCGAAAACACGCCCAGCGCCAGGAACAACACCACGCCCGCCACCGCCACGATAAGCCCGGCTTCGGCGTACGCCGCCAGCTTTCGCGCCGCGCGCTGGGCCTCCCGTTCCTGCAAAAGCGCCGCCTTGGAAAGCATTTCCCCCAGCCGGCCGGAGCGCTCCCCCACCGCCACCATGCGCGCCAGCACCGCAGGCCACCATCGCCGGGTAGCGCACAAGGCTCCGTATCCGCTCGCGCAGTTCAAGGTCGCGCGATACGGCCTCCTCCAGGGCCAGCAACGCCTCGTCCAGCGCGCCGGACGCCTCCCCCGCCGCCACCAGCGCCCGGTACGTTTCGGGGAACATGTCCGGCCGCCGCGCCATCGCCTCGCTGGGCGGCGCGCCGCCCTCCACCGCCGCAGCCACTTCTTCAAGCGCGCCGCGTGTTTCGCCACGCGCGCATTGCCCGATTATGGCGGCAAGCCCCTCGCGCAATGGCACGCCCGACCGCAGCAACGCCGCCAACTGGCTGGTGAACGCCAAAAGTTCGTCCCCGCCCCGCGCCGGGGTCAGGCCAGGTTCTCCCGCCCGCCGCCAGCGGGGAAACTCGACCCGCGGACGCAGGGTGACGGGGAACAACCCCCGGTTCATCAGGGAGCGCGCGGCCCCCGCCTCGTCGTCCGCTTCCACCACGCCCCTGAAGGCCGCCCCCGCGGCGTCGCGCGCCCGATAGTAATACGCCTCCGCCATCAGCCGTCGCCTCCGGTCACGCGCTCGATCTCCTCCTTTGTGGTGATCCCCGCGCGCGCTTTCGCCAGCGCGTCGTCAATAAGCGCCGGGCCAAAGCCGCGTTCACGCGCCGCCGCCCTTAGCTCCGCGCCCCGCGCTCCGCGCGCGATCATCTCGCGCGCGGCCTCGTCCGGCGCGAAGTACCCGAACAGCCCGATGCGTCCGTGGAATCCGCCGCCCCGGCACCACCCGCAGACCTTGGCGCGGTACCGCGCCGCCGGTTCGGCCGCCATCAGCGCCTGCGCGCCCAGGGGATCCGCCGCGGGATGGCAGCGCGGGCACACCCGGCGCGCCAGCCGCTGGGATAAGGCGCCCCGCAGCGTCGCGGCCACCAGCGGCGCCTCAACCCCAAGGTCCAGCAGCCGCTCCACCGCGCCCGCCGCGTCCCCGGTGTGCATGGTGGACAGCGCCAGCCGCCCCGTCAGCGCCGCGCGCGCCGCCATGGCGGCGGTCTCGGCGTCGCGTATTTCCCCGATCATGACCACGTCCGGGTCCTGCCGCAGTATCGAGCGCAGCCCCGCGGCGAAGGTCAGCCCCGCCTTGGGGTTGATCTGTGTTTGCCGTGTGTGCGCCACGCGGTATTCCACCGGGTCTTCAATGGTCAGGGTGACGCGGCTCGGACAGGCCAGTTCCGCCAGCGCCGCGTACAGCGTGGTGGTTTTGCCGCTGCCCGTGGGGCCGGTGACGATCAGCAATCCTGACGTGCGGCGCAGCGCGTCGCGGAACCATGCCAGGGGCGCGCCCTCAAGCCCGGTCTGCTCAAGGCCCAACAGCCCCCGCGCGCGGTCCTGCAACCGGATCACCATGGCCTCCCCATGGATGGTGGGGAACGTGGAAACCCGCGCCTCCACCCCGCGCCCTTCCACCTCCATGGTGAACGCGCCCTCCTGGGGCATACGGTTTTCCGCGATGTCGAGCCGCGCCATGATTTTAAGGCGCGACACCAGCGCCGCCTCCATGTTCCGCTCCAGTTCCGGCGCGGGTCTCATCACGCCATCAACGCGGAAGCGCGCGCACAGACCCCCCTTGCCCGGCTCCAGGTGAATGTCGGAGGCCCGCTCGCGCACGGCCTTGCCGATGAGCGAGTCCACCAGCCGCGCCACCGGCGCAGGCGCGGTTTTTCCTTCGGACGGCGCCGGGGCGGGGTCAAAGGTTCCCGGCCCGATGAAGGCGTAGGCTTCCGCGATGGCCCGGCGCAGCGCGCGCGCCGGAGCGATGAGCGGCCGCACCGGACGGCCCATACGCGCGCTGATTTCGTCCAATGCCCCAAGATCCAGCGGGTCAGCCATGGCGACTAGCGCCGTCCCCTCTTCTATTCCCAGGGGCAGGGCCAGATGCCGCCGCGCCAGCGCCTCCGGCAGCAGTTGCAGCGTTCCGCCGGAGGGGCGCGCCGCGTCCAGGTCGGCCAGCGGTAAGCCCAGTTGTTCGGAGAGAAAGGCCGCCATCCGTTCCTCGCTCAACGCGCCGGAGGCCACGATGATCTCCCCCAGCCGCGCGCCGGTGGCCCGCTGCGTGGCCAGCGCCTGTTCCAGCGCCGCCGCGCTGATCACGCCCGCGCCGGTCAGCAGGTCGCCCAGTTTTTTCCGGTTGCGCCCCTTCATGCCACCACCGTAGATAAGTGGGAGAATGGGCCGATGATATTCCGCTTGACGTTATTTGGCAACGCCGCCGGACCCCGGACCGCCGCCGCGAGGGTAAGCGGGGCTTTAACTTGATCCAAAAATCTAATAGTATTATCAATCCGGCGGATGGACACCCGCCGCGAAAGGATGATTACCACGAAGTGGGGTGAGTTCATGATTATCGTGATGCAGGAAAAAGCCACGCCGCAGGATGTGGAGGACGTGGTAAACCGGGTTAAAAAATTCGGCTACACGCCCAAGCTGATGGAAGGCGAATTTCGCACCGTCATCGCCGCTTTGGGCGACGGGCGCGACAAGGCGCAGCTCCAGGCGCTCGAATCGCTCCACCACGTGGAAAGCGTGATGCCCATCCTCAAGCCCTACAAGCTGTGCTCGCGCGAGGTGCGCCGCGAGAATACCGTCATAGACGTCAACGGCGTCAAGATCGGCGGCAATACGCTGGTGGTCATGGCCGGCCCGTGTTCGGTGGAGGGCCTCGACCAGCTCATGCAAACCGCCAAGGCGTGTAAGGCCGCCGGGGCGCAGATCCTGCGCGGCGGCGCTTTCAAACCGCGCACCTCACCCTACAGTTTCCAGGGCATGGAGGAGGAGGGCCTCAAACTGCTGCGGACCGTCTCCGACGAAACCGGAATGCCCATCGTCACCGAAGTGATGAATCCGCGCGAAGTGGACCTGGTCCACCAATACACCGACATCATGCAGATCGGCGCGCGCAACGTGCAGAACTTCTCGCTGCTCAAGGAAGTGGGCCGGCTGACCAAGCCCATCCTGCTCAAGCGCGGCCTGTCCACCACCATCGAGGAATGGCTGATGTCCGCCGAGTACATCCTTTCCGAGGGCAACAACAAGGTGATCCTGTGCGAACGCGGCATCCGCACCTTCGAAAAGGCCACCCGCAACACCCTCGACCTCTCCGCCGTGCCCGTGGCCAAGGACTTGACCCACCTGCCGGTGATTGTGGATCCCAGCCACGGCGTGGGCTACTGGCAGTGGGTAGCGTCCATGTCCAAGGCGGCGGTGGCGGCCGGCGCCGACGGGCTGATGATCGAGGTGCATTGGAAACCCGAGGAGGCTTTCTCCGACGGCCCGCAATCGCTCAAGCCGGAAAAATTCGCGGCGCTGATGGTGGAGCTTAAGAAAGTCGCCGCCGCCGTGGGGCGGGAGTTGTAACGGCCCTTCGCGCCGCCCCGCTCGCGCCCGTTCCCCGCGTGGTATATCATTAACGGATGGAACGGTTTTTCGGCGACCGTGGCGCGCTTTCCCACTCACTGGACGGCTACGAGCGCCGCGCGGAACAAGAAGAAATGGCCCGCGCCATCCTGACGGCGCTCACCCAGGGCGGCGCGCTATTGGCCGAGGCGGGCACGGGCGTGGGCAAGACGCTGGCCTACCTGATTCCCGCCGCGCTCTCCGGCCAGAAAGTGGTCATCTCCACGGGAACCAAAACCCTGCAGGAACAAATCATCCGCAAGGACATCCCCGTGGTGGAGTCCCTGTTCCCCGGCCGGCTGCGCGTGGCGATGATGAAAGGGCGCAACAACTACCTGTGCAAGCGGCGCCTGCGCGCCTTCGCCCAACGCCCCCTGTTCAACGACAGGGAGGAAGGGGCGCTGTTCAACGGCATCCTTTCCTGGGCCGATGGCACGGAAACCGGCGACCGCTCCGAATTGACCACCCTTCCCGACGATTACTCCGCCTGGGGCGAGATCAATTCCCGTTCGGAGTTGTGCCTCGGCTCCGCCTGCAAGTTTTACGAGGGTTGCCATGTGACGAAGATGCGCCAGAAGGCCGCGGGCGCGGATCTGATCGTGGTGAACCATCACCTGTTCTTCGCGGACCTGGCCATGCGCGAGGACAGTTACGGCGAGGTGATCCCCCGCTACGACGCGGTGATTTTCGACGAGGCGCATTTGGTGGAGGATGTCGCCGCCAGCTACTTCGGCTCCACGCTGTCAAGCTACCGCGTCACCGAGGCGCTGCGCGAC
>JACQZB010000086.1 GCA_016207925.1 Nitrospinota bacterium | reverse complement strand
GGGTGGCGCAGGGGATTTTCCGCGACATCAGCGGAGTGAGGGAAGCCGAGGCGAAATTGCGCGCCAGCGAGGAGCGGTTCCGCGTCTCGTTCCATCACGCGCCCATCGGCATGGCGCTGGTCTCGCGCGAGCGGAAGTTTTTGCAAGTCAACCCCGCCTTTTGCCGGATGCTGGGCTACGAGGAGTCCGAGTTGCTCTCGCGCACGTTCACGGACATCACCCATCCCGATGACCAGCATATCGGCCTGGAATTCCTTCAGGAGTTTTGGGCAGGCAAGCGTGAAACGGTACAAATCGAGAAACGCTACCTGCACAGGGATGGGCGGGCGGTGTGGGTGCAGATAAACGTTTCATTGGGGCGCGGCGCCGCCGGGGAGCCTTTATACACCATCGCGCAAATACAGGACATTACCGGACGCAAAACCGCCCAGGACAACGATGAAAAAAGCAGGGCGCGGCTGAACGAAGCCCAGCGCATGGCCCATTTCGGCTCATGGGAATGGGACATGCGCTCTGGCGCGCTAATGTGGTCCGATGAAATGTTCCGCATCCTCGGCTACGAACCGGGGGCGGTGGAGGCCAGCCTGGACCTGTTCCGCCGTTCGATCCACACGGAAGAGCGGGACATGGTGGAGGCCGCGCTGGCCACGGCGATGGGGGGAACGGGCCGGTACCAGATGGACCGGCGGGTGGCGCGGCCCGATGGCGGCATCCGGGTCATCCACACCGAAGGCTTTGTCGAACCGGACGAGAAAGGCAATCCCATCCGCATGGTGGGCTTCGCCCATGACGTGACCGAGCGCACGGCGGCGGAGGACAAGCTGCGCCGCAGCGAGGAGCGCTACCGGCAATTGGTGGACAACTCGCCGGACATCATCTATTCCTTCTCGGACAAGCGGGGCGGGGTGTACTACTCCGCCAGCGCCGGGAAAATTTTGGGCTACCCGCTGGACTACCTGTACGCGCACCCCTTCCTGTGGAACCAGTCCATCCATCCCGATGACCTTCCGCGCGTCGCCGCCGCGGTGGAGGAATTCTCCACCGGCAAAAGCTTCGATATCGAGTACCGCGTCAAGAACAGCGCCGGGGAGTGGCTGTGGCTGCGCGACCGCTCCATCGGCCGGTATGTCAACGGCGACGAGACCATCGTCAACGGCATGGCCACCGACCTCACGCGCCAAAAGGCGCAGGAGGAGGCTCTGCGGCAGAGCGAGGAGAAGTTCCGCGCGCTGTTCAACGGCGGGAACGACGCGGTTACCGTGGTGCTGATGGATGAAAACGGCGCGCCCATCCGGTTCGTGGACGTCAACGAAAGGGCCGTGCAGCTTTATGGCTACTCCAAAGAGGAGTTCATGACCCTCTCGCCGGTGACGGTGACCACGAACCCCGCGTACAAGGCGAAGCTCAAGGACATCTTCCACGAGATCAACACCAAGGGCAGCGCGGTATTCGAGTGGGAAAGCGAGGCAAAGGACGGCCGCGCGCTGCCGCTGGAGATCAGCACCCACCGGCTGACCCTGCGCGGCAAGCCCCACCTGGTCTCCATCATCCGCGACATCAGCGGGCGCAAAAAGGCGGAAGCGGCGCTCAAACAGTCCGAGGAACGCTACCGGGACCTTATCGAAAGCTCCGCCGACTGCATCTGCCTTTTCAGCCGGGACGGCGAGTTGGTGTACATGAACCCCGCCGGAGTGAGGATCAACGAATTCGACGATTCGGCCCAGCCGCTGGGGAGGGATTGCGCGGCGGGGATACAGGGCGAGGGCGCGCGGATGATGAAGGAGGCGTTTGAACGGGCCGGGAAGGGCGCCGCGTCGCGGCTGGAATACGCCGCCGCGGGCGCGAAAGGCGCCGAGGTGTGGTGGTCCTCTTCCGTAACCCCCATTTGGAACGAACGCGGAGAGGTCACGAGTATCATGCGCGTGTCGAGGGACATCACCCTCCAGAAAAAGGCGGCTGCGGCGCTGCGCGACAGCGAGGAACGGTTCAGCAAGATGTTCGAGCATGCCCCGGTGGGGATCACCATGGTGGACATGAACCGCCAGTACATCGCCATCAACCCCGCCTTCCAGCGCCTGATCGGCTACAGCCTTGACGAGATGCGCCGGATGACCTTCAAGGATTTCACGCATCCGGAGGACGTGGACCGTGACCTGGCGCTGTTCGGCAAGGTGCGCGGCGGGGAGTTGGACTCGTTCACGGTGGAGAAGCGGTATATCACCAAAAGCGGGAGCGTGATCTGGGCGAACACCTCCGTGGCGCTGGTCCGCAACGCCGCCGGCGAGCCGCGCTGCGTGGTGGCGGTGGTGGAGGACATCTCCGAGCGGCGCCGCCGCCAGGAGCTTGAAACGCTGACCATGAGCCTGGATATGGCCAACCGCGAATTGCGGGAGTTCGCGCACGTGGCCTCCCACGACCTGCAGGAGCCGCTGCGCGCCATCATCGGATTCTCCGAGCGCATCAGCCACAAATGTTCCGAGGGGATGAACGAGAAGGCGCTGGATTACCTGGCGCGCATCCAGCGCGCCGCCACGCGCATGAGCGGGCTGATCAACGACCTGCTGGCGTACGCCACCGCCGCGGCCACCGGCGGCGCCTTCGCCACGGTGGACCTCAACGCGCTGCTGGCGGAGCTGCTCAACGAACTGGCGGTCCCCATGGAAGAGGCGGGGGCCGAAGTCACGGTCGAGCCGCTGCCGCCCGTGCATGGCGACCGCTCGATGCTGCGCCAGATTTTCCAGAACCTTCTTTCCAACTCGCTCAAGTACCGCAAGGCGGATATTCCCTTGCGCGTGGCGGTGCGCGCGGCGGCGGCGGGGTCCTGCCACTGGGCCATCAGCGTGGAGGACAACGGCATCGGGTTTGACCCCGTCCATTCAGAAAAAATCTTCAAGGTGTTCGAGCGGCTGCACAGTTCCTCGGACTACGCGGGCAGCGGCGTGGGGCTTGCCATCTGCCGCAAGATCGCCGAGCGCCACGGCGGCGGCGTCGCCGCCCGGGGCCGGCCCGGCGAGGGCGCGGTATTCACCGTGACCCTGCCCTGCGTGGAGGCGCCGGCCGCATGAACACCCCAGCCGTGCGCGTGTTGATGATTGACGACAACGCGGACGACTATATCCTGGCGCGCGATCTGCTGACGGATGGCGGCGGATTCACGGTGACCTGGGCCGCCACCTCCAACGGAGGGCTGGCGGCGCTGGCGGCGAACGCGCACGACGTCTGCCTGCTTGATTACCGGATGGGATCTTCCGACGGGCTGACGCTGTTCCAAAAAGCCCTGGATACCGGACTGGCCATGCCCGTGGTGTTCCTCACCGGAGCGGGGGACGAGGCGCTTGACCTGGCCGCGGTGCGCTCCGGCGCCGCCGATTACCTCGCCAAGAACGAACTATCCCCCGCGCTCCTTCGCCGCGTGCTCAGCCATGCCATCGAGCGCGGGAAGATATTGTCCACCCTGCGCGCCAGCGAGGAGAAGTTCCGGGCGGTGTTCGAGGACTCGTCCATCGGCATCGCCCTGCTGGACGCGGCAGGGGCCATACGCGACGTGAATCCCTGTTTTCTGGAAACGTTCCGCGTGGGCGAAGCGGTCGTGAAAGGCCGCCCGTTCATTGATCTGGCCCATCCGGACGACACCGGGGCGATAGCCGCGATTATTGAAGATCTTTCCCGCCGCGGCCACAAGTGCTCCCAACTGGAAAGCCGCTTTGTCACCGGCGACGGGAAGGCGCTGTGGGGGCGGCTGCTGCTTTCCGCCCTGCCGTACCTGGACAACACGGATATCGCGGCGGTGGCCATGGTGCAGGACATCACCGCCCGCAAACAGGCCGAAGAGGAGCGGGCGCGCCTGGCGCTGTTCCCGGAGCGTAACCCCAACCCCGTCGTGCGCCTTTCGGCGGAGGGGGCGGTGGAGTTCGCCAACGCGGCCGCCGCGCCGTTGTTGCGCGCGTGGGGCTGCGCCGTGGGGGGGCTTGCGCCGGAGCGGCTGCGCCGCGTGGTGGAGGAAGTGTATGCCGGCAAGGCGCCGCGGGACATCGAGGTGAGTTGGGAAGGCCGCATTTTCTCGGTGGCGATGCAGCCGGTCAGCGGCGCCGGTTTTGTGTACCTCTACGGGCGGGAGGTGACGGAGGCGCGCCGCGCGGAGGAGGAGCTTCGCATGGCGGCGATGGTGTTCGAGCATACGGCGGACGGCGTGATGGTCACCAGCCCCGGCGGGGTGATCCTTTCCGTCTCAAATCGCAGCACCATGACGCCGCGTTCTACGAGCGGATGTGGAACGCCTTGCTCACCGAGGGGTTGTGGGACGGCGAAATATGGAACCGGCGCAAGAACGGCGCGGTGTATCCGGCCATGTTGAGCATCCGCGCGGTGCGCGGCCCCGGCGGCGCCGTCCTGAAATATTTTTCCGTGCTGCGCGACATCACCGACTTGAAACGCAACGAGCGGGAGATCAATTACCGCGCCTATCACGACCCGCTCACCGGGCTACCCAACCGGCTTTTGTTCAAGGACCGGCTCTCCCGCGCGCTGCTGTTGACCCGGCGCACCAAGGCCACCACCGCGCTGTTGTACCTGGACCTGGACGGCTTCAAGGCGGTCAACGACACCATGGGGCATCACGCCGGCGACCTGTTGCTCCAGGGGGTGGCCATGCGCCTGAGCAGCGCCGTGCGTGACGAGGACACGGTGGCGCGGCTGGCGGGCGACGAGTTCACCATCATCCTCGAACGGGTCGCCTCGCGCCAGTGCGTGGAGGATATCGCCGGGCGTGTCCGCGAGTCCGTCACCGGCGAATTTGATTACCACGGCGTACCCATCAGCGTCACGGCCAGCGTCGGCGTGGCGCTGTGTCCGGACGACAGCGAGGAGATCGAGCCGCTCATCAAGCGCGCAGACGCGGCGATGTATGCGGCCAAGCAACGGGGCAAAAACGTTGTGGTGTTCTACGGCGACATCGCAAGCCAGGCGGAGGGCTGACGCCGCCTTGTGTCACTGCGAGGCGGGGCAGGCCCCCTGTTTCTCCTCATACCGCTTAAAACCGCCCTCTCGCCAGTGGCCCCCGGTTATGTAGCGCAGACGGCAGAGAAACTCACCCTTGTACACATACCCGGTGACGCGATGCAGTTCCTCCCCCTCCGGCCCCAGGAACACCATCGTGGGGGTGACGTAGCCGCGGTGTTCCTTGACCAGCGCGATGACGGGCGCTTCGGCTTCCCCTGTGTCAATGCGGCGCACCGGCAGCGCGCGCAATTCGGCGTCCACCTCCGCGTCGCCGAGGGTGAATATCTCGAACAGTTCGCAGTAGGGGCAGGTGGTGGAGTAAAAATACAGCGCGGACGGCGAACCCGCCAGCGCCAGCGCCGCCCAAAACGCCCAAACCCCCGCCACGGCTACACGAACCGGAGGTAATCCGGCCTGGACACGCGCACCGTTTTTTTCCGGCGCAGCCAGTCCGCCACCACCTCGTACACGGGGCGCTGGCCGGGCCGCACGTTCCCGCCCGCCCGGTACAACGAGCCACCCCAGGCGGATACCTTGTACTTGCGCTTGGGGTCAAACGGCTTGCCGCCGATGTTCAGTTCGCGGATACGCTTCATCACCGGCGCCGCCGCCTCGATTACCATGTCCACCCCGTGCAGGCGGCTGAAGTCCCCGCCCTGCTGCAGGAAGGGGTCAGGGTTGAACACGTTGTCGAGGATGTCTTCAAGGATGTCCTTGAGCCGCCCGCCCTCAAGATCGAAGGTCCACACGTCCGGGTAAGTGATGGCGGTCAGGTCGTACACGTCCTTCATGCTGACCGCGTCGCCGGGTAATAGCGTGGTTCCCCAACGGAATCCCGGCGAGAACACAACCTCCGGGTCGTAAACGTCCTTGATCGCTTCCACGATCAGTTCGTCGAACGTGCCCATGAACGTGTCGCGCCGGTACAACAGCGACTCGGTGACGCCCAGCTTTTCGCCGAGCATGGCCTCGTATGGTTCATGAACGCGGTGTACCAGCGCCTCCATCTCCGGGTCGGCGGGAATATGGCCGGACAACACGGGGTACAGTTTGTGCCCGTACCGCGCCACCCTGCCGCCCTTGACTTCCAGATCCAGCCGGCCAAGATACTTGCCGTGCGATCCCGCCTGGACGATCAGCGTGTTGTTGACCTTGAGCGGCTGGGGCAACGGGTCGTGGGTGTGCGCGGCGACGATGACGTCAATGCCCTTCACCAGCGACGCCAGCTTGCGGTCCACCTCCAGCCCGTTGTGGCTCAACAGCACGATCAGATCCACTTTCTTTTCCCGCAGTTCATCCACCAACTGCTGGACGCGGTCCTCCCTGATGCCGAAGGTCCATCCTTCCACCAGCTCGCGCGGATGGGCGATAGGCGTGTAGGGGAACGCCTGGCCGATGACGCCCACCCGCAGGTCCTTGGTCTCCTTGATGGTGTAGGGCTTGAACACCGGCTCGCCCCACAGGTCGTCGGCTACGTTGTGCGCCACGAAGTCGGCTTTCAATTCGCCGATCCGGTTAAGCGCGTCCTCCTTGCCGTAGGTGAATTCCCAATGGGGCGTCATGGCGTCGAACCCAAGCAGGTTCTGCGCCTCCACAATCGCCTTGCCGCGGGTGAACAGGCCGATGCCCGTGCCTTGCCACGTGTCGCCCCCGTCCAGCAGCAGGACGCGGCCGCCCCGCTCGGCGCGGACGCGCTT
>JACQZB010000085.1 GCA_016207925.1 Nitrospinota bacterium | reverse complement strand
GAAACTTATGTTCACCCCGGAAGCGTGCTCGCCCGTCAGGTGGCGGCGCAGCACGTCCCCCTTGTGGCCGGTGACCACGGTCACCGTGTTGACGCCCGCCTCGCGCAAAAGATGCAAGGTATGGTCAATCACGCACGGCCCGCCCACGGGAATCATCGGGTTGGGCCGCGACTCGGAGAAGGGGGCCATGTTGGCTCCGCGTCCCCCGGCAAGAATAAGCGCTCTCATGTTATCGCCGGTGACCTAGGATAATTGATGGATTATACGCCGGGCGCGCGGCGCGCGCAAACAAGGCGCGCCATGCCGCGTTACAGTTCCTCCGCCGCCCCCGTCATGGGGACGAAGCGCACCGAGGTGACCGCCTCGTACACGATCCTGCCGCCGCGCTTCTCGCCCAGCATCAGGTCCTGGACGAACGCCGCGCCCACGGGCAAAATGATCAGCCCTCCCTCCGCCAGTTGCTCCTCCAACGCCTTGGGCGTGCGGCGCGCCGTGGCCGCGGCGATGATCTTGTCGAACGGCGCCTCCTCTGGCCAGCCCAGCGACCCGTCGCAATGGCGCACGGCGACGTTGGCGTAGCCCAGCCGCGCAAGGCGCCCCGCGGCCTCCACGGCAAGGCCCTCGACAATCTCCGTGGTGTACACCTGCGCGCACAAGCGCGAAAGCGCCGCCGCCTGGTAACCCGATCCGCACCCCACTTCCAGCACCCTGTCGGTTTTTTTCAGGCGCAGTTTCTGCGCCATCAACGCCACGATATAGGGTTGGCTGATCGTTTGGCCGCAGCCGATGGGCAGCGGGTTGTCGGCATAGGCCAACTCGCGGTCGGCCTTGTGGACGAATTCCTCGCGGGGGACCTCCTCCATGGCGCGCAGGACCGCCGGGTCGCTGATGTCGCGCCCCTTGAGGTGGCGCTCGATCATCACACGCTTGGCGCGTCTCAAGTCGCCGGCGTCCATCTCGGGGAATTGGGCCATGGGGACCCTAGCGGGGAAGGGGACGGGCGCCCGGCGTCACTCGAAAAAAATCCCAAGTTTTTTGAGCCACGCCTGCTGGTCGAACTTGCCCGACAGGTACTCGCAGAACGCGAACTCCTCCGGGGTAACCTTGCGGCCATCCACGAAATAACGGAACTCGTTGGGTTTGGACCTGGGCCGCGCCTTGACCTTAAGCCGCGGCGCCGGCTCCTCCCCGCCGCTGGCGGATGCCAGGCCCGTTTCCACGGCTTCGACAAGGTTGGAAACCTTAAGCATCAGCACCATGTAGGATTTAAGGTAACCCTCATCCTCTTCGGAAAGCTGGCGAACCGCCTTGCGAACCTCGCGGGACTTAAGAATGGCCTCCACGATGGCGCGGGAAAGTTTTTCCGCCTGTTCATCGGGCTGATGGTCATCGGGCATGGCTTGCTTTGGTCCTTCGATGGTGAGGCCAATTCATCAAGCTGATTGTAGCACAGCGACGGTTCAAGTCAAAACGGGCCGCGCGCGGCGCGGTTGGGGTAAAATAGCTGGATATGATGGGGTGATATGGTACTATTTAACGTGACAAAACGGCGTGGAAGCCCGTTCATGAGCGGCCAGCGCCACGAACCCGCGGTAAGGCCGCTGGCGTCCCCCGGCGAGGACGCGCAAACCGCCGGACAGGATGCGCTCGGCCCGCTGTACTGGGTGGTGATGCATAACGATCCGGTCACCACCATGGATTTCGTGGTGATGGTCCTGATGAAGGTGTTTCAGCTCGATTACGGCAAGGCGGTGGAGCGTATGTACCGTATCCACCATAATGGGCTGGAATACATCGAACTGTTGCCGTTGGAACGCGCGGAATTCAAGGTGGAAATGGTCCACCGCGCCGCGCGGGCGCAAAATTTCCCTCTTACCTGCACTGTCGAGCCGGGCAAGTAGAAAGGCGGGGGAGGGCGGAGCTTAACCTGTAAGGAGTGACGGTATGCTGGATTCTCTTTGGCATAACTCGTGCGCCGACAACCTGTGCCGCGAAGTGTTCATCGGTCTGCCGCGGTTCATGCACACCGGCTTTTACATCCTCGCCGGGGCCATGATCGCGGTGTTCTTCCTCGCCTCATACATGAAAATCCAAATATGGCTTACCGGCCGCGACGAGGACGACTCGCCGGAGCTGCAGGGCATCACCCCGCTGGGTGTGATTGTGCTTTCGATCCAAAAGCTCCTTTCGCCCGAATGTCTGCTGGCGTACCGGGTCAAGACGCAGAACATTATCCGCCAATGGGCGCTGATCATCACGATGTGGTCGTTTTACCTTTTGGTGATCGGTACGGCCACCGTGGCCCTCGACTACGATTTCTTCTACGGCGCATTGCTCAATGGGCTGGTCTGGCAGGTGTTCTCCTTTGTCCTGGAGATCGCCGGGCTGGCGTTGATGGCGGGGGCAGCCTTTTTCCTGCTGCGCCGCTATGTTTTCCTGCCGGAGCGCATCGTCGGCAATTTCTAGGACGCGATGATCATGTTCCTGCTGTTGCTGGTGGCGGTGTCGGCCTTCTTCGTGGAGGGGACGCGGCTGGCCATCCAGGATTTCCCGCCCCATTGGTCCCCGGTGGGAATGCTGTTCGGCAGGGGCGTAGAG
>JACQZB010000084.1 GCA_016207925.1 Nitrospinota bacterium | reverse complement strand
TGTAACGTCCTGATTTGTTTAGGGGTGGTGCAACGGACGCCCCGAAGGAAATGGTTGATGTCGTTGATTTAATTGCGTTTATGCCCCGCATGGGGTTCAGGTGGTCGCTGGTTCAAATCCAGTCGCCCCGACCATTTTTTCAATGCCTTATCCATCGCCTTTTTCCCCATTCACCCAGGT
Organism: Nitrospinota bacterium; assembly: GCA_016207925.1. GTDB lineage: Bacteria > Nitrospinota_A > UBA7883 > UBA7883 > UBA7883 > JACQZB01. The sequence continues at coordinate 16,027 of JACQZB010000084.1, read as the reverse complement.
GTCAACAGAACTGTCAACACCCCGTATAAGTCAAACCCGCCACAGGTTCACAGCGCCCGGAGCGCCGCCTCGTAATCCGGCTCCTGCGCGATCTCCGGGACTTGCTGGGTGTAGGCCACCTTGCCATCCGCGCCGATGATAACCACCGCGCGCGACAGTAATCCGGCCAGAGGGCCGTCAACGATCCGCACGCCGTAATCCTCGCCGAATTTGGGGCTGCGCATCTCGGAAAGGGTCACCACCTTGTCCAGCCCTTCGGCGGCGCAGAACCGCTTGTGGGCGAACGGCAGATCGCGCGAGACGCACAGCACCACGGCGTCCTTGCGCGCGGCGGCTTCCGCGTTGAAGCGCCGGACCGACATGGCGCAGACGGCCGTATCCAGGCTGGGGAAAATGTTGAGCACGGCCTTTTTACCGGCGAACGCGGCCAGGGAAACGTCGGCCAGATCCGCGCCGGTGAGGGTGAAATCGGGCGCCGCCGCGCCGATGGCGGGCAAGTCGCCGCAGGTGTGTATCGGGTTACCTTTAAGTGTTATCCGCGCCATGATCGCCTCCTGATGTTAACGCCCAATGCGGCGCGTCTGTTTGATGTTTGCACCTCTATTATTAATCTCATGGTAGCATACTCATACCGCCGTAGGCTGGTTCCGCCGGGAGGTCTTGCCATGCGAACATGCCATCCGTCACGCCCCTTGCCGATCATCGGCGCCGCTATGCTGGCCGCGTTGTTATTGCCCAACGCTTCCCACGGCGGCGGGATACGTGTCCATGGCGTGGAAAAACTCCCTGTGGCCGTGGATTTCCCCGTCGCCCTGTGCCAGCAGGACGCGGCGACGATCCTGTTCACGGAAAAGGATGGCCGGGTAAATGTCATCAAGAACGGCGCGCTCCTAAAGGAGCCGCTGGCGAAACTAGACGTGGCCACGGGGTTCGAGCGCGGTCTGCTGGGCATCGCGTGCGATGGCGGCGCGGTGTATGCATACCATTCCTACACGAGCGTGTTGACCACGTACAACCGCGTGGCGCGGCTGAATCCGCGAAAAGTGATTCTGGATGGAATCCCCGGCGCGGTGTTTCACAACGGCGGCGCCTTGGCATTCGGTCCAGACGGGATGCTGTACATATCCACCGGCGACGCGCGGGATGAAGCCCTCGCGCAGGACGTAAAATCCCTCGCGGGTAAAATCCTGCGGGTCAATCCCGGCGGCGGCGTCCCCGCCGATAACCCGTATAAGGGCAGCCCGGTGTGGAGCCGGGGACATCGCAATGTGTTCGGAATGGCGTTCAACGGGCGTGGCGAGCTGTTTATCACGGAGAATAGCACGGCGCGCGACGACGAGATCAACATTATCGTCAAGGGCGCGAACTATGGCTGGCCCGTGGCGTTGGGCCGCGAGGGCGGCGGACGTTTTACGGATCCGATTATGACCTACACTCCCAATATCGCGCCCACCAACGCCACTTTTATCAAGGAGTGGTTTGTATTCGGGACATGGAACACTGGGGAGCTTAAGGCGCTCAAAGTGGAGAACGGCGCGGTTATAAAAGAAGTGACGCTGCACAAGAGCGATTCGGGAATAACCGACGTGAAATATTTTTCAGATGGCTACCTGTATTTCATTTCACCGGGCGGGATTTACAGGGCCGAGGTGGAATACACGAAGTGACGCGCCGCCGCCGGATGGCCGCGCCGTGAAATGGTGGTGCCGGGAGCGGGGTTCGAACCCGCACAGCGCTATCGCGCCGGAGGATTTTAAGTCCTCTGCGTATGCCTGTTCCGCCATCCCGGCGTGCGCTCGATTGTAGCATTCCCGTCATCGCACGCCTAACCTCATGGCGCTCCAGCCGTCCCGCTCGCGCCGTTCGCGCAGGGAGAGGCCGTTTTGTTCAAGCGCGGCGAGCGCGGCGCGCCATTGCCCGTCTTTCAAACCTGAAACGATCAAGGCGCCGCCGGGCGCCAGCCAGCCCATAAGGAGCGGGGCATAGCGCTCGATCAGCCCCAGGAACAGGTTCGCCGCGACAAGGTCATAAACGCCGCTGATGGCGTCCGGTTCCGCGTTGATGACCGTGACGCGCTCCTCGACCGCATTGAGCGTGACGTTCTCCCGCGCCACTTGGACGGCGATGGGGTCGTTGTCGAAGGCCACGGCGCGCGCGGCGCCCAGTTTTACCGCCGCGATGGCCAGCGGCCCGGCGCCGCACCCCGCGTCGAGCATGGTTTTTGGCCGCAAGGATTCCATCATTTCCAGGCACAGCGCCGTGGTGGCGTGATGGCCGGTGCCAAACGCCATGCCCGGCTCGATGATCAGCGGGATGCGGTGTTCATCCTCCGGCGCGGGCAGCCAGGGCGGGACAATGACCAGCCGCTGGCCGATAGGCAAGGGGACGATGGACTTTTTCCACCGCGCCAGCCAGTCGGCGTCCTCCACCGTTTCGGACCGCGCCACCCGCGCCGTGGCGCCGGGGAAAAGGGAGGGGATGATACCCGCGGCGCCTTCAATCGCGCGCGGGTCGTCCTCCGCCAGCCATACCGCCACTTCGCCGCCGTTGAGAACTTCCACGGTAACGCCAAGTTCATACGCCAAAGCGCCCGCCGCTTCCTCCGCGTCCACGCCGCTGGCCGCGAGCGTCAGCTTGCGCCAGGCGCGCGGACGTTTGATTTCACCCGTCAAGTCCATTACCATTGGTTGATTGGTTCGAACATCCACGAATAATCTTAACCCATGGGATTGGTAACCGCCTCATCCATAAAATTCGACCTGCGGGCGCTCGACCGGGTGATCGGGTACTACGTGTACGATAACCAGGACCGCGACGTGGCGCCCATCCAGGAACTTTTGGTGGACAGCGAGACGCGCAAACCGCGCTACGTGGTTATCGAGATCGGCGGCATGTTGTCCATACGGGGCAAGAAGGCGCTGATCCCCTGGAACGCGCTGACCAAGGCGGGCATGTCGCGCATGGACGTCAACTGCCCGGCGGAACAGATCATCGCGGCGCCCGCGCCGCGTTCTCCGCTGGCGCCCACCCGTCCGGAGGAGGAGACGCTCCACTGGTATTTCAACGTGGAGCCGTACTGGCTGGGCGAGGAGCCAAACGCTCCCGCGAAAGAAGGTGAAGGAGACAATGGCGGCGAAAAATAACACGGCCCCGGCGCGTTCATGGCTGGTGGTGGCGCTGTACGCGGTTGGCCTGTTCGGCGTGGCGTTGACCACGATCACGGAGGCCAGCCACCATTACCCCATCATCATGGAGTTGTGCGGGGGCGAGTCCAGCGGATGCGCCGACGTGGCTTCCACGCCCTTCGCCAGAATGTTCGGCGTCTCCGTGGCGTATTGGGGGTTGCTTAGCTACGTCGCCTTCCTTTTCCTGCTTACCTACGCGCGGCGATGGATTGTCCCGTACGCCGCCGCGTTGGTGGGCGCGGAATTGTATTTCTACTGGGTAATGGCGGCGGTCATCGAAACATTCTGCATGTTCTGCCTTATCCAGTTCGTCACGGTGCTGATCCTTTTTGCGTTGTGCGTGGCGTGGCAGGTCAAACAGCGCGCGGCGCCCCCCTATGGCTGGTGGCCCGCGCCGGTGATCATCGCCGTGGCGTTCGCGGCGTTGGCCGGGCCGGTGTGGCTGAAAAACGCGCCCGGCGCCGCCGGCGGCGAGTTGATCACCTACGAGGGCGACCCCGCCTCGCGCGTGCGGGTGGAGATTTACTCCGACTACCAGTGCGGCCATTGCCGCAAGTTCGAGGCGCAGGTGGAGAAAATCGTCCAGAACCATCCCAAAGTCCTCATTGTGTACCGCAACTATGTGATCCGGTCCAACCCGTTAAGCCCCGTGGCCGCTTCCTACGCCAACGCCATCGCGTTCCTGGAAGGGCCGGAAGCTTTTGTCAAAACCCACCGGGAGTTATTCATCAACCAGCCCACCCTGTACGACTACCTCAAACCCCGGCTGGAGAAAATCACCTTCACCGATGAGTTGAAACGGAAAATCAAGGAAAAGGTGGAGGCGGACATGAAGGCCGCCGAATCGGCGGGTGTGTACTCCACGCCCACCACCGTTATCTACCGCGACAACGCCATGGTTCAGCTCATTCGCGGCGACACCGAATACGAACGGTTCGCCAGCTTCCTGGCCCAGTGACGCGCCCCGGACGGACATGACATTTTCAGCGACACTCTCCGCGGCCCGTTTCGACGCCGAGAGCCTTGCGAGCGAGTTGAACGAGCGCCAGCTTGAAGCGGTCCTGGCGGTATCCGGCCCCGTGCTGATCATCGCGGGAGCGGGTTCGGGGAAGACGCGGGTGATCACCTACCGCATCGCGCGTCTGATAAACGAAGGGGCGAGTCCGTCTTCGATACTTGCGCTGACCTTCACCAACAAGGCCGCCGCGGAGATGCGGGAGCGGGCGGCGGCGCTTTTGGGCGCGCGGGAATTGCCCCTGTGGGTCTCCACGTTCCATTCGGTCTGCCTGCGGCTGCTGCGCCGCCATGCGGATAGGGTGGGGTACCCCAAGGACTTTGTGGTGTACGACGCGCAGGACCAGCGCGCGTTGATCAAGTCGGCGCTGGACGAGTTGGGGCTGCCGGAAAAAGAGTATCCCGCGCGGCAGGCGGCGGCGATGATCTCCTCGTTCAAAAGCCGCCTCAAAGGCCCCGCCGACGCCGAAAACGAACTGCGCGGCGGACGCAGCCAATGGTTCATAGATTTGTTCCACCGCTACGAGGCCAAACTCTCCGCCGCGCGCTCGATGGATTTCGACGACCTGCTGGGCAAGGCGGTGGCGATGTTCCGCCGCGACGCGGATTTGCGGGAGACCTACCAGCGCCGCTTTACCCACATTCTGGTAGATGAGTTTCAGGACACCAACGTGGTCCAGTACGAGTTGATCCGCCTGCTGCTTGGCCCGGAGCGCAACATCTGCGTGGTGGGCGACGACGACCAGTCCATCTACCGCTGGCGCGGCGCCACGGTGGAGAACATTCTGCATTTCGAGAAGGATTATCCCGACGCGCGCGTGATCCTGCTGGAGCAGAACTACCGCAGCACCGCCACCATCCTTTCCGCCGCCAACGCCGTGGTGGAGCGCAACCCGCACCGGCGCGGCAAGAAGCTGTGGACCCAAAACGGCGGCGGGGAAAAAATCACGCTCTACACCGCCGCCGACGAGGGGGGCGAGGCGCAGTTCGTCGCGGAGCAGGCCGCGCGCCACGCCAAACGCGAGGGCGCCAGCTTCAACGACGTGGCGGTGTTCTACCGCACCAACTCCCAATCGCGCGCGATAGAGGACCGGCTGCGCGCCGGGGGCATCCCGTACCAGGTGTACGGCGGCCTGAAGTTCTACGACCGCAAGGAGGTCAAGGACCTGCTTGCCTACTTCAACACGGCGCTTAACCATTTCGACGCGGTATCGTTCAAGCGGATCATCAACACGCCGCCGCGCGGCATCGGCGCCGCCACGGTGGAGCGGATCGAGGCCGCCGCGCGGGAGCGGGGCCTGTCGCTGGCCGCCGCGCTGGACGAGGCGGAGAGCATTGAAGGGTTGAACGCGGGCGCGAAAAAGCGGCTGGAGGCGTTCCGCGAAATCCTGGGCCGTGTGCGCGCCTGCGCCGGCTCCATGTCCGCCGCCGACGCCCTGACTCACGCGCTGGAGGTCACCGGCTACGCCAAGTGGCTGATGGAGGACAACAAGAGCGAGTCGCTGGCGCGCATGGACAACCTGACCGAGCTTGTCAACGCCGCCGCGGATTTCCTGGAGCGCGGCGGCGATGGTTCCATGCGCGCCTTTCTGGATCAGGCGGCGCTGGTGGCCGACGCGGACGACGTGGCCGACGCCGAGGGGCGCGGCGCGGTGAAGCTGATGACCGTCCATGTGAGCAAGGGGCTGGAGTTCCCCGTGGTGTTCGTCACCGGGCTGGAGGACAACCTGTTCCCCCACGCGCGCAGCAAGGACGATCCCGCCCAGATGCAGGAGGAACGGCGGCTGTTGTATGTCGCCATGACGCGCGCCAAGCGGCGGCTGTACCTGACCCATGCGCAGTCGCGCTACCTCTTGGGCGTATCGCAGGTCAACCGGCCCTCTGTGTTTCTGCTGGACCTGCCGCGCAAGTCGCTGGACGAGCAAAGCTACCTGGGCGAATACACGCCGCCGCCCGCGCCGCGCCCCGTGCCCGCGCCCAAACCAATGCCGGCGGCGCGCCCAGTAACGGTCGAGTCCGCGCCGCCGCCGGGCGGCCTTGCGGTGGGGATGCGGGTGCGCCATCCGCAGTTTGAAATCGGCGTGGTGCGCGATGTGGAGGGCGCGGGAGAGAAAAGCAAGATTACGGTGTATTTTCCGCGTTACGGCGCCAAGAAGCTGGTTCGCAAGTTCGCTAACCTGGAGATACTTGGGTAGGGAGCCGGTCATGGATCAGGCCGCGGCGGGGGGCAAGCTTACGGCGATTCTTGACGACATCAAAATCCAGCACACCATTTTCGCGCTCCCTTTCGCGCTGATGAGCGCGTTTATCGCGGCGGACGGATGGCCGGGCGGGCGCGTGTTTCTTCTTATTTTAGCGGCCATGTTCTTCGCGCGTTCCGCCGCCATGGCCTTCAACCGTATGGCCGACGCCGCCTACGACGCCCGCAACCCGCGCACACTAAGGCGCGCCCTGCCCGCGGGCCGCGTTACGCGGCTGGAGTACGGGCTGTTCACGCTGCTATGCTCGGCGGCGTTTGTGGCGGTGTGCGCGCTTATCAACGATCTGGCGTTCGCCCTGTCCATTCCCGCGCTGGGCATCGTGTTTTTCTATTCATTCACGAAACGCTTCACGGCGTATTCGCACTTTTTCCTTGGGCTGGCGCTGGCCTTGGCGCCGGTGGGGGCGTGGATCGCCGTCAAGGGCGCGGTGGGCTGGCTGCCGCTGGTTCTGGGCGCGGCGGTGATTTTCTGGCTGGCGGGGCTGGACACCATTTACGCGTGCCAGGACGTGGACTTTGACCGGGGCGCGCGGCTGAACTCCATTCCGGGGCGGTTCGGCGTGGCGCGGGCATTGAAGCTGGCGGCGGCGTTCCATGCGGTGATGGTGGTTCTGCTCGCGGTGATGGCGGCGTGGGGGCCGTTGTCATGGCTGTTCGCGGCGGGTGTGGCGTTCACGGCGGCAATGCTGTGGTACGAACATTCGCTGGTGAAACCGGAGGATTTGACGCGCGTCAACGTGGCGTTCTTCAACGTCAACGGGGTGATAAGCGCGGGGCTGATGGCGTTCGCCATCGCCGATACGCTGGCGTTGGGCTAAAGTCATGGTAACGGGGGACGGGCACCGCAAACGGCTGCGCGAAAAGTTCCTTGCGTTCGGACTGGACAAATTCACCGACGACGAGATCGTGGAGCTTTTGTTCACACTGGGCACCCCAAGGCGCGACTGCAAGCAGATGGCCCGCGAGGCCATTCGCCGGTTCGGCGGCCTGGCGCGGACGCTGGAAGCCCAGCCCGAAGAATTGGAAAAAATCCCCGGCGTGGGGCCGAACAACGTTATCGGCGTCCGGCTGATCCAGGCCATCGCCCGCAAGTATCTGCGCGAGCGGATGCTGCGCGGCGAGTTCATCAACTCCTTCAACGACGTGCTTGATTATTTCGCCCATACCCTGCGCGGGGAGAAAACCGAGGCGATCCATTTGTTGTTTCTCAACGCGCAGAACGTTATCGTGGGGGAAGAGCGCCTGGCCTCCGGCTCCTCCGCCAGCGTGGCGCTCACCCCGCGCATGGCGCTGGAGAAGGCCGTCGCCCACGGCGCGGTGAACGTGGTGATGGCCCATAACCATCCGGGCGGCGCGCCCGACCCCTCGGAACAGGACATCCGCCTAACCCGCCGGCTCTACGTGGCGCTTCGCCATGCCGACATCTGGCTGCGCGAGCACCTTATCATCGCCCCCGACCATTACTATTCCTTCATGCGCGAAGGGATGATCGAAAAATTCGAGCAGGAGTTCCAAAAGCTCTCCGGCAAGCTGTGGCGTTAAGGACGCGCGCCGCTTGCCCGCGGGCGCCCGGATGGTTAAAATGGTCATTCCATGGAAAACGTATATGCCAAAGCTGTTTGACTCCGCGCTGGAACCCGTCGCCCGAAAGGTGGAAGCGGGGCAGCGGCTGTCGTTCGACGACGGGCTGATTCTGGACCGCACCCCCGATATTCTGGGACTGGGCCGGTTGGCCAACATCGCGCGCGAGCGGCTCAATGGCGACAACGCCTACTTCATCAACAACCGGCACATCAACCACACCAACGTGTGCGTCAACGCTTGCCGGTTCTGCGCCTTCTCCACCAAAGCGGGGGAGGAGCGCGCCTACACCATGGACTTGGACCGGGTGATGGAGGAGGCGCGCAAGTTCGACGGCGAACATTTTTCGGAATTCCATATCGTCGGCGGGCTGCACCCCACGCTTCCCTATGAATACTACGTGGAAATGATCCGGCGGCTGCACGAGCGCTACCCGGACACGCACCTGCAAGCTTTCACCGCGGTGGAGATCGAGTACTTCGCCCGCATCTCCGGCAGATCCATCCGCGCCGTGCTGGAGGAGTTGAAGGAGGCCGGTCTGGGATCGCTGCCAGGCGGCGGGGCGGAGATTTTCGCGCCGCGCGTGCGCAAGAAAATATGTCCGGAAAAAATCGGCGGAGTCGAATGGCTGGAAGTCCACAAAACCGCGCATCGCGTGGGGCTGCGCTCCAACGCCACGATGCTGTACGGGCATATAGAGACGCCGGAGGACAGGGTTGACCACCTGATCCAACTGCGCGCGGCGCAGGACGAGACCGGCGGCTTTTTAACCTTCATTCCGCTGGCGTTCCACCCGCAGAATACAAAGTTTGACGCCTTGCCGCGCACCAGCGGCATGATGGACCTGCGCATGATCGCCATGGCGCGCCTGATGCTGGACAATTTCCCGCACATCAAGGCGTTCTGGATCATGATCGGGCAGAAGCTGGCGCAACTGTCGCTTTCCTTCGGCGCGGACGATGTGGACGGCACCGTCATGGAGGAGCGCATCACCCATGCCGCGGGCGCCACCACCGCCCAGCGCGCCGGACGCGAACGCTTGGAGCGGCTTATCCGTGAGGCCGGCCGCATCCCCGTCGAGCGCGACACGGTGTATAACCTCGTGGGCGCGGGACACTGACACCCCATGCCCCGCGTTCCCAAAATTGGTTTTCACGACTTCCTTAACTCCAAGCCCCTGCTGCACGCTTTCCGCCACGGCCTTGTGGCGGCGCCCTTTGAATTGGTGATAGACACGCCCTCCAAGCTGGCCGACAGGTTCCAGTCCGGCGAGTTGGACATGGCGCTGATCCCGTCCATCGAGTACGCGCGGACCCGCGACGCGGTTATTGTTCCCGATGTCTGTATCGCATCCCTCGGCAAGGTGGAAACGGTGCTGGTGTACACCGACCGGGCGCTGGAGGATATCGAGTCCGTGGCCGCCGACGCGCGCTCGCGGACCTCCGTGGCGATGCTGGAGATACTGTTCCGCCACAAGTTCGGGCGGATCCCCACCATTACCCCGGTGGACGAGGCCCCTAACCTTATGCTGCGCGACGCCGACGCCGGTCTTGTGATTGGCGACGCGGCGTTCCATGTTGACCGCGCCCGGCACATTGTCCATGACCTGGGTGAATTGTGGTATCAGCACAGCGGCAGGCCCTTTGTCCATGCCGTGCTCTGCGCGCACAAGGGCGACCGGTGGGACGGCGCCGTGGCCGCCATCGCGGAGGCCAAACAGGCGGGGCTGCGCCATCGCGAGCTTGTGGCGCGGCAAGAAACCAGGAACCCGGACGAGATGCGCCGCGTGTATGAATACCTGACCGCCCGGATTTTCTATGATCTTGGCGAGGCCGAGCGCGACGGGCTGGCGTATTTCCTTTCCAGCGCCCGCGAACTTGGCCTGTGCGAGCGCGACGATCTGGCGTTCTATCCGGGCGAGTGACCCCCTGTGGCGGTGTACCCCGCCGCCCGCCGGGTTGACAAGCCGCGCGGCGATACCGCAATATGTTCCTCTTGGCGCAAGCCGCTGAAAGCGTTAATCATCCCGTAGTCAGCAAAAGGTGGTTCATGCATCATTTTGAGTATCGCAACGGTGTCTTTCATTGCGAGGACGTGCCGCTTCCCAAAATCGCGGAGGAGATCGGCACCCCCTTTTATGTATATAGTCATGCGACACTTTTGCGCCATTTCACCGTGTTCGACAAGGCGTTCGAAAAAATCCCGCATCTGGTCTGTTTCGCGGTAAAGGCTAACTCCAACCTGGCGGTGCTGCGGATTTTCGCCAAGGCCGGTGGCGGGGCGGACATCGTTTCCGGCGGCGAGTTGTACCGCGCCCAGCGCGCCGGGATTCCCGCCAACAAGATCGTGTACGCGGGCGTGGGCAAGACGCGGCCGGAAATCCGCGCCGCGCTGGAAGCGGGGATACTGATGTTCAACGTGGAGTCCTCGCAGGAACTGTTGACCATAGACGCGGTGGCCGCGGAGATGGGCGTCAAGGCGCCGGTGGCGTTGCGGGTCAACCCGGACGTGGATCCCAAGACGCACCCCTATATTTCCACGGGGTTGAGGAACAACAAGTTCGGCATCGCGTGGCAGACCGCGCTGGAGGAGTACCGCAACGCCGCGCGGATGCCCAACATCGAGGTGGTGGGCGTACACAAGCACATCGGCTCGCAGATCACCCTGGTCTCCCCGTTCATGGACGCCCTGGAGCGTACGCTGGAGTTGGTGACGCAGTTGAAGTCCGAAGGGATCAACATCCGCTACGTGGACATCGGCGGCGGATTGGGCATCACTTACAAGGACGAGGCGCCGCCGCATCCCGACGATCTGGCGAAGAACATCGGCCCCATGCTTGAACAGACCGGTTGCACCATAGTGTTCGAGCCGGGACGGGTGATTGTGGGCAACGCGGGCGCCCTGGTGGCCCGCACCCTGTACACCAAATCCGGCGCGGAGAAGACCTTTTTCATCGTGGACGCCGCGATGAACGATCTGGCGCGGCCCAGCCTGTACGGCAGCTACCAGAACATCGTGCCGGTGGAGGAGGAGGCCGCGCGCCGCCACAAGGTCTCCGCGGACGTGGTGGGGCCGATCTGCGAGTCGGGCGATTTTCTGGCCAAGGATCGCGTGTTGCCGGAGCTGCGGCCCGGCGACCTGGTGGCCGTAATGAGCGCGGGCGCCTACGGATTCACCATGTCCTCCAATTACAACTCCCGCCCGCGCGCGCCGGAAGTGCTGGTCAGCGGCGTACGGTACGACGTGATCCGTCCGCGCGAGACGTTTGAGCATCTGGTGGCGGGCGAAACCATCCCCGCGTACCTGGAGTAGCGCCATGGCGAAGATCGCCTTTACCAAGATGCACGGGCTGGGCAACGATTTTGTGGTGATAGACGCGCGCCGCAAGGCCCCGGCGGGTTTGGCGAAAAAGGCCGCGCGGATATGCGACCGGCGGTTCGGCGTGGGGTGCGACCAGATTCTGGTCATCCTGCCCTCGAAAAAGGCCGACTACCAAATGCGCATATTTAACGCCGATGGAAGCGAAGTGGAGATGTGCGGCAACGGCATCCGCTGTTTCGCCAAGTACCTGTGGGACCGCAACGACCGCGTGATCCGCAAAAAGGGCGCGCTGGCGGTGGAAACCCTGGCGGGCATTATCCGCCCGAAGATCAAGCGGGGCGGCATGGTGGAAGTGGACATGGGCGAGCCTGTCCTGGACGGGCGGGCCGTGCCTACCATCTTCAATGGACAGGTGAAGGATTATCCCATCACCGCGGGCGGGAGGGCGTACCGGTTCACCGCCGTCTCCATGGGCAACCCGCACTGTGTAATTTTCACCGATGATGTGGACAAGGTGGACCTGGCCGTCGAGGGTCCGGCGCTGGAGCGGCATCAAGCTTTTCCCAACCGGATCAACGTGGAGTTTGTCCAGGTGACGGGTCCGGACCGGCTCAAGGTCCGCGTGTGGGAGCGCGGCTCCGGGGCGACCTTGGCGTGCGGCACCGGCGCGTGCGCGGTGGCGGTGGCGGCCTGCCTCAACGGCAAGGCGGGGCGGCGTTCCCGGCTTGATCTTCCGGGCGGTTCGCTGGACATCCGCTGGGGGGAGGACAACCGCGTGTACATGACCGGGCCGGCGGTGGAAGTTTTCACGGGCATGATGGATTTATGACCGGCGCGGATGCGCCCGGCGCCATGATCGGGTAAAATCAAGATTCCGGATAAACACGATAGCGTGGAGAGAGCGATGTTCAAGGGATCCTTCGTTGCGCTGGTCACCCCCTTCAACGGCGGCAAGGTGGACGAGGCGGCGTACGCCGACCTGATCAACTGGCAGATCGAAAACGGCACGAACGGCTTCGTGCCCACCGGCACCACCGGCGAGTCCGCCACGCTTACCTACGAGGAACACCACAAGGTGGTGGAACTGTGCGTGAAGTACGTCAACAACCGGGTTCCGGTGATCGCCGGGACCGGCTCCAACTCCACCGCCGAGGCGTTGGAGTTGACCCGCGCGGCGTCGGCCTCCGGCGCGGACGCCGCGTTGGTCTTGACGCCGTACTACAACAAGCCCACGCAGGAGGGGCTGTACCGGCACTACATGACCATCGCCGAGGGGGCGGAAATCCCCCTGTTCGTGTACGATGTGCCCGGCCGCACCGCCGTGGAGATCGCGCCCGGCACGCTGGCGCGCGTCGCCGCCCACGAGCGCATCATCGGGCTGAAAGACGCGTGCGCCAAGCTTACCAAGACCGCGGAGGTCATCGCCCTGTGCGGGCCGGAGTTCACCGTGCTGTCCGGCGACGACGGGCTTACCTTGCCGATGATGGCCATCGGCGCGCGTGGGGTGATCTCCGTCACCGCCAACGTGGCCCCCGCCGAAGTGGCGGCCATGACCGGCGCCGCGCTGGCCGGGGATTACGCGCGCGCGCGCGAATTCCACTACCTCTTGCGCGAGATCAATGAGACGCTGTTTATCGAGACCAACCCCATCCCCGGCAAAACGGCGCTGGCCATCATGGGCAGGAGCAGGGAGGAATGCCGGCTGCCCCTGTGCGAAATGGCGCAGATGAACCGCGAAAAGCTGACGGCTGTCATGCGCCGCCTGGGCGTGATCGAATAAACACTCACGCCTCCGGCGGCAGCTCCCGGTAACGTTTGTGGAGCGCGCGCGCGAGGGGGCCGGGCGCCTTGCCCGTAAAGTGGCCCTGCGCCGCGGTCACCGGCATGAGTTCCAGCAGCGAATTGGTCGCGAACACCTCATCGGCGCCGTAAAGCTCCGCCGGGGGAAAGGCGCCCTCACGGACGGTGATCCCTTCGTCCGCCGCCAGACGCGACACGATGGCGCGCGTGACGCCGGGCAGAATGCCGCAGGCTTCCGAGGGGGTGTACAACGTTCCGCCGCGCGCCCAGAACAGGTTCACCGCGGCCCCGCAGGCGACGTTCCCGTCCAGGGTGAGCGCCAAGGCTTCATCCGCTCCGGCGCGGCGCGCCTCCGCGAAGCGCAGGACGCGCTCCAGCGCGCTGGTGGTTTTGGCGGAAGCCAGCGGCGACCGGGGATTGACGGCGATCCGTGAGGGGGCGAGCGTGTAACCGCGCTCCCATCGCCCAGCGGGGAGCGGCGTGCAGGGGCGGACCGTAAGCAGCCAGGTGGGCGGGCCGCAGCCCTCGATCCCGTATCCGCGCGGGCCTACGCCGCGGGTAAGGGTCAGCCGCGCCGCGCCGCGCGTGACGCCGTTGCGCCGGGCAAGCGACGTGATCCCGTCCGCGATGTCGCCGCACGCGAAGGGGACGGCAAGCTCCAATAGCGCCGCGCCGCGCCGCATCCGGGACAAGTGATCGGTAAGGGCAAAGGGTATTCCCCCGTACAGGGGGATGGTTTCAAACAGGCCGTCGCCCAGCAGGAATCCGCGGTCGTCGGCGCCGATCCGCGCCTCGGCGGTTTCCACCCCGTTGATGATCACCAGCTCGCTCATCGCGACACCGCCTCGATCAGGGCGCGGGCCTTGTCCATGGTCTCATCGTACTCCGCCTGGGGATCGGATGGGTAGGTGATTCCGCCTCCCGCATGGAACGTGTAGGCGTCACCCGTCCGGATCATGGTGCGGATCACGATGTTGGTGTCCATGGCGCCGTCGAAACCGATATAGCCGATGGCGCCGCAATAGGCGCCGCGCGGGTCCGGCTCGATTTCGTCAATAATCTCCATGGCGCGGATTTTCGGCGCGCCGGTGACCGATCCGCCGGGAAACACCGCGCGCAATAGATCCACGGCCGAAAGGCCGGGCCGCAGCGTCCCCTCCACCGTGGAAACGAGGTGAAGGACAGTGGGGAAACGCTCCACGGCAAGCAGATCGCTCACCGTCACCGAGTGCGGTTCGCAGACGCGGGAAAGGTCGTTGCGTAAAAGGTCCACGATCATCACGTTCTCGGCCCGGTCCTTTTCGCTTTGCGAAAGTTCGCGCGCCAGGGCGGCGTCCTCGGCTTCGTCGCGGCCCCTCGGGCGCGTTCCCTTGATGGGGCGCGTCTGCGCCCGGGGGCGGTGAACCGGTGGGCGAGGGTGGCCTGGTAGATGGCCCCGGCGGGAAGGTAGGCGCGGACGCGCTCCACGGCCGCCATGAAGGATTCGCGGGTGAAGTTGCTGCGCGCTTCCACCCGGCCCTGGGCCGGGGGCAGATAGCGCGCGTGATTCGCCGTCAGCGCGCGTTCCAGTTCATCGAGCGCGGGCCGCGGAGCCTGGTGTTCTTCAAGGTTGGCGATCAGGGTCACGCGCCGCGCATGATGGTCAAAGGCGATCACGCGGTCATACAGCCCAATCCATGCGTCGCCCTCCGGCGCCGCGGCGGTTTTCACCAGCCGCGTGGACGGCTCGATCCAGCCAAGCAGACCGTAGCCGAAGAAACCCGCCGCGCCGCCCGTGAAGGGGGGCCGCGGATTTTCGCCGCCGGTGACCCGCCAGCGGCCCAGAAGCGCGTCCAGCGTGTCGAACGGATTGCCCGGCGCGGGGACGATCCGCGCTCCCGTTACCATCTCAAGCCGCCCCGCGCCGCCGCGCAGAACCGTGGCCGGTTCGTACATGAGAAACGACCACCGCCCGTCGCGTTCCCGCTCCATGCCGCTGTCGAGCCAGATCAATCCATCGCGCCCCACCAGGCGCGGGAACGCTTCGGCCGGTTCCATCCATGCGGCGGGGCGCAGATGGACACGCCGGGTGGTGACTTGGCGCTTGATCGCGGACGCGGGTGTTTCCATAATGTACGTCTATATTATAGACAGGCTCTCATGGCCGTGAGGCGGGGTTTCGATGCTTTCTCTTAACATGCGCGCGCGCGAGCTGCTTGATCCATTGCTCGCCGCGCCGGAGGCGTATCGCGTCAAGGTGACGCGCCATGAAAGCGGCGCGACAATTATTGATTGCGGGATCGAGGTTCCAGGAAGCTACGCGGCGGGCGTGTTGTTCTCCCGCGTGTGCATGGCCGGCCTGGGCGAGGTCACCCTTGCGGGCATGGAGATTGGCGATCTGTCGCTGCCCGCGGTGACGGTGACGGCCAGCCGCCCCGTGGAGGCGCTCATGGCGTCGCAGTATGCCGGCTGGGCGGTATCCAAAGGAAAGTATTTCGCCATGGGTTCCGGCCCCGCGCGGGCGCTGAACGCCGGGGAGGAATTGTTCAAGGAGATCGCGCACAAGGAGCAGAGTGACACCGCCGTGCTTTGCCTGGAGACGGGCAAACTTCCGCCCGGCGAGGTGATTGACTACATCGCCGGCAAAACGGGCGTGGCGCCGGAGAAACTTTTCCTTCTGGCGGCGCCTACCGCCTCTGTCGCGGGTTCAGTGCAAGTATCCGCGCGGGTAGTGGAAACGGCGGTCCATAAGATGAGCATGCTTGGTTTCCCGCTCGATTGCGTGATTCACGGGCATGGCGTGGCGCCCGTGGCCCCGGTAGCCGGGAACGATATGGCCGCCATCGGGCGGACCAACGATTGCGTGCTGTACGGCGGCATGGTGGCG
>JACQZB010000083.1 GCA_016207925.1 Nitrospinota bacterium | reverse complement strand
AGGCGCGGCAGGTTGATGTCCAGCACCAGCGTGCGCGCGACCAAGCCCATGGCGATTTTCGCTGCGTTAAAGCCCACCACGCCCGCGCCCAGGATGGCCACCTTGCCCGGCTCCACTCCAGGAACGCCGCCCAGCAGCACACCGCGTCCGCCGTGTTCTTTTTCAAGGTACTTAGCGCCCGCCTGCACTGCCATGCGCCCCGCCACCTCGCTCATGGGCACCAGCAGCGGCAGCGAACCATCACGATCCTGCGCCGTCTCGTAGCCTATGGCGATGACGCCGCGGTTCATCAGTTCGCGGGTTAATTCCGGCGCGGCGGCCAGGTGAAGGTAGGTGTACAAAACCAGCCCTTGGCGCAGGTACTGATACTCGGAGGGCAACGGCTCCTTGACCTTGACCACGATGTCCGCGGCCCATGCCTCGGCGGCGGAGTCCACCACGCGGGCTCCTTCGCTTTCGTATTCGCCGTTGGACACGCCGGAGCTTTCGCCCGCGCCGCGCTCCACCCGCACCTCGTGCCCGGACATGGTGAGTTGGCGGACGCCGGAAGGCACAAGGGCCACACGGTATTCGTCCGTTTTGATTTCCCTGGGAACCCCTATAATCGCCAACGCCGTTTCCCCGCAGCAAATTTGGTGATTATAGCACGGGCGCTTTTGACGCGCGGCGCCGCTCCTACCCCTAACCGCGATATTCCCCGTACAATAATGGTATGAACGTGTTCGTCACGGGCGCCACGGGATTTGTGGGGCATCACATCCTCCATGCCCTGCGCGAAAGGGGGCATGGGATCAGCGCGCTCGTCCGGCCCGGATCGGAAAAAAAGCTGCCCTTCACCGATGGGTTACGCATCGTCCACGGCGACGTGGACGGCGCGCTCGCCCCGCGCCTGGAGGGCATGGACGCGGTGATTCATCTGATCGGGATCATCCGTGAGTTTCCCGCGCGCGGAATCACCTTCGAGAAACTTCACTATCAAGCCACGCGGCGCGTGGTGGAAGCCGCCCGGCGCGCGGGCGTGAAACGTTTTTTACACATGAGCGCCAACGGCGCCGCCGAACAAGGCGTTTCCGCTTACCAGACCACCAAATGGCGCGCCGAACGCGAAGTGATGGCCTCCGGGCTGGACTGGACGATCTTCCGTCCCTCGGTGATTTTCGGCGGAGGTGGCGGCGCCATGGAGTTCACCCGGACGCTGGCGAAGGTCATGGCCCGGGCGCCGGTGATGCCGGTGTTCGGCGGCGGCGGATTTTTGCTTGATCCTGTGTCAGTGGAAGACGTGGCGCCGTGCTTTGTCCGCGCGCTTGCCATGCCGGAGACGCACGGGCGAGTGTTTCACCTGTGCGCCGTCCACCCCTTGCCCTACCGCGATATTTTGAAAATCATCGCCGCCGCGCTGGGCAAGCCGAAGCAACCAATGGTCAACGTACCGTGGAGCGCCATACGCCCGCAGGCGAGGGTGTTTGGCCGGTTCGGGTGGTTCCCCGTTACGGTGGATCAACTGGACATGCTGCGTTGCGGCAACGTGTGTCCTGATGCGGACTGGACGCGCGTGTTCGGTGTCACTCCCCGCACATTTACCGCGGAGAATCTTTCCTACTTACGGAGACTTTGAACCCCATCACCACGACTTCAGGAACCTGGCGGCGGTGATGATGGGGCATCCCTTATATGTTTTAAGACTCAGCGGATCGGCGTCGCCGCTCACCAGACAATCCGCCTTGCCCGCGCGGGCGCAGGCCAGAAATTTATCGTCGTCAGGATCACGGGAAACGGTTTCACCGCGTTCCGGAATCGTCACCGGCTCTATATGGGGGAGTATCTCCTCGTTCAGAAGCGCCTGTATCTCCCGCCGCGCCAGTTTGAATTTCGGATACGCCAGGACTTTCGCGTATTCCCTGACAATCCCGGCGGACGCGAGAAATATAAACGCCCCCTTCCTCCACAACGCATGAATGCCACGGAACAGCAGCGCGGAGATGACGATATTGGTATCCAGAACAACCCGCTTGCGGCTCAACGGCCTTTCCCTCTGGCCCAGCGGATCGCATCCTCGATGTCCCCTTGCTTCAGCCCCAACGTTGCGACCTTATCCCGGACGGTGTCTAGTGTTGATTCGGCGGGAGTCACCCTTACCGGTTTTAGTATGATCTGCCGGTTTTTAACCGAAACATCAAAATAGTCTATTCCCTCGAACGCGCCCGCGACTTTCTTGGGCAGGGTGAGCTGGTTCTTGGACGTTTTTTTCGCCAACACGCGTGGAGCGCCTTATGTTTCCTTGTTTCCTTACAACAAGAATACCATATTTACGCGAAGGGTCTTGCCCGCATTTTCGTTCAGCGGATCACTCTATCGGCCAACCGCCATGGGACTCGATGGCGGAGCCGTATTCCGGCCGGCGTTACGCCCCGGAGCGGTACTTTTCCTGTTTGCGGTACAGTTTGGGGCGGCTGATGCCCAGTATGCGCGCGGCGCGGGAGATGTTGCCGTTCACCGCGTCGAGCACGTGCAGGATATGCTCCTTCTCCACTTCCGACAGGCTTAGCAGGTGGCGCTGGCGCCCGGCGCGCGCGCGTTTCTCAAAACTGATGGGCAGATCCTTAAGCTGGATCACGTTCTTGGCGGCCAGGCCGATGGCCCGCTCCAGCACGTTCTCCAGTTCGCGGACGTTGGAGGGCCAAGCGTACTTCAACAGCGCGTCCACCGCCTTTTTGGACAGGCGCTTTGAGCGCGCGGAGGGGCTGTGGGAGCGGTTCTTGATGATGTATTCGGCGATTTCGGGAATATCCTCCTTATGTTCGCGCAGGGCGGGTATGCAGAGGGAAATGGCCGATATTTTAAGGTAAAAGTCCTCGCGGAACTTTCCCGCCTGGGTCAGGCGCAACAGATCCTGCGTAGTGGCGAAGATCAGGCGCGTGTCCGCCACAAGGTCGGCGGCGCCCCCCACGCGGCGGAACTCCCCGGTTTCCAGAAAGCCCAATAGTTTCACCTGCAGCGAGGGGGAAAGCTGATCCGCCTCCTGCAACAACAGCGTTCCGCCGGAGGCGGTCTCGACCATGCCCTTTTTCTGGCTGCCCGCGCCCACAAACGCGCCGGCCTCGTGGCCGAACAGTTCCACTTCCAGCAGCCCCTCGGCCAGCACGCCGCAGTTGACGTTGATGAACGGCTCCTCCTTGCGGCGGCTGGCGCGGTGGATCATGAACGCGGCCAGACCCTTGCCGGAACCCATCTCGCCGGTTATCAGCGCGGCGTCGTCCAGCTTGCCGATCCGCTCGATCTGCGCGCGCGTCTCCGTGAGCTGGGGGGAGGACCCCGCCATGTGGCGGTCTTCCAGCTTTTTACGCAAGGCGCCGCGCAGGTGGCGGTTTTCCTGCGACAGCATTTTCTTCTCATACGCCTTGCGGATGATGATCTCCAGCTCGAACAGCTTGCAGGGCTTGGCCAGGTAGTCGTAGGCGCCGATCTTCATCGCTTCGATGGCCGAATCAATGGTGGCTTGGCCGGTGAGCATGATCGCCTCGAAGTCGGGCTGGGTCTTCTTGATCTCGCGCAGCAGGTCAATGCCCGACACGCCGGGCATCCGGATGTCCAGCACACCCACGTCGAAGAGGCGGGTTTGGGCCATGGCCAGCGCCTCCTCCCCCGAAGCGCAGCCGGTGACCTCGAACTCCGTCCGGTCGAAACGGCGCACCAATAGTTCGCGGAAGGCGTCCTCGTCATCCACGATCAGCAGGCGTATCTTGTTATTGTCCGTCGTCATCGCGTTCCTACCCCGAAATTTTGATCCCCTACATCAGGCTCGCCGGCAAGGCGATGGTGAACTCCGTCCCCACCCCCACCTCGCTGCTCACGGCGATTTGGCCATGCAGCCGCTCCACTAGCTTGTGGCAGATCGAAAGCCCCAGGCCCGTCCCTTTGCCCACGGGCTTGGTGGTGAAAAAAGGATTGAAAATCTTGTCCTGCAGTTCGCGCGGGATGCCGGAGCCCGTGTCGCGCACGCTGATGATCACGTTCGGCCCCTCCAGGCGGGTGGAGGTGACCACCTTGCCTGTCGCCTCGATGGCGTCAATGGCGTTGTTGTACAGGTTGAGCAGCACCTGCTCGATCATGCTGGCGTCGGAGGTGATGTGGGGAAGGCTTTTGTCGAAGTCCGTCTGGAACTCGATCTCGCGCCGCTTGGCGCGGTGCGTGGCGAAATGGATCGCCTGCAGGACGACGTAGCTTACGTCCACCAGCGCCAGGCGCAACTCCTCGGTCCGGGTGAAGTTGAGCAGGCTGTTGGTGATCTCCTGACAGCGGTCGGACTGGCGGGTGATCATGGCAAGCGCCTCGGCCACCTCGTCCGGCTCCAGGGGAAGCTTCTTCCGCAGCTTGTCCAGCAGGTCCTCGGCGTAGCCGCTGATCACCGCCAGCGGGTTGTTGATCTCGTGCGCCACGCCAGAGGCCAACTCGCCCACCGCCGCCATCTTGGAGGCCAGCACCAGTTCGCCCTGCGCCTTGCGCAACTCGCGCGTGCGCTGCTCCACCAGTTCCTCGAGCCGCTCGGAATACTCCTTGAGCTTGGCCTCCAGTTCCTTGCGCAAGGTCACGTCCCGGATGATAAGGTGCGTCACCTCGCCCCCCGGCGTGACGATGGTGTTGGCGGAGATGTCCGCATACAGCGAGGCGCCCGAATGGCGGCGCACCCGGATGTCGGAGCGCGCTCCCTCGCCGCCGTGGAGCAATTCCTTCAGTTCCTTCTGCGACGCCGGCTCCACCAGGCTGGCCAGCGGTTTGCCGGCCAATTCCTCGCGCATCAGCCCGGTGAAGGCGCAGGCGCGGTCGTTGACCTCGATGATCCGCCCTTCGCCGCCCCGCTCGGCCACCACAATGGCGTCGCCGGCCTGCTCCATGAAGGAGCGGTACTTGCTCTCCGAGTAGCGCAGTTCCCGCGTGCGTTCCGCCACCACGTGTTCGAGGCGTTCGTTGAAGCTCTTGATGCGCTCCAGCAGATACAGGTTGTTGAACGCCAGCGCCGCCTGGTGGGTGATTAGCGTCAGCGCCCGCTCGTTCTCCCGCGAGAAGGCGCCGATGTCCGGGTGCGACATGTTGATCACGCCGATCACCTCCTCCTCGCCCTGGATCGGCATGCATAGGATGGACTTGATCTGGTCGCTCACCTTGGATTCAAGTTTCTGGAACCGCTTGCTCTTGGTGACGTCCTTGATGAGCATGGAGGAGCCGTGCAGCGCCACCCATCCGGCCACCCCTTCGCCCAGGGCCAGCCGCGTGCCGCTGTTCTCGCTGTCGCCGAAGAAGCGCGCCGCTGGACTCGCCGATGCGCTTGAGGATGGAGAATGCCTTGACCTTCTCCATGAAGGCCGCGTTGGCCTCCGCCAGCGCCCGGGCGTAGGTGTCCCGTTCGCGCTCCACCTCCGCCAGGCGCGCCTCCAGGGCGGGATCCTCCCCCAGCCTAGTCAATGCCGAATCCCTCGATCATCTCCTTCTCGCCCTCTATCTCGGAGAACGTCTCCGCGATCAGCGATTCGGGGATATTGAGAATTTCCAGCGCCCGCGGGTCAAGCGCGGACGGCTTGCCGTTGCCGCTCTTGCCCAGGTTGATCTTCTGGCATCCGAAATCGGCGATGTGCGCCAGCGCCGCCACCCGCGCCCCCGCCGCCGCGGCCCGCTCCATGTCGTGATGCAGTTCGATGGCTTCCAGCACCGGCGCGGGAAATTGCCACTTCTGCGCCAGAAAGCGCCCCGCCTCGCAGTGGTCCAGCCCCAGCAGCAGCCGCTCCGCCTCGCGGATGGTGATTTTCTTTTCCTCGGCCTGCCGCGCCGCCTCGCGATACTCTTCGTTAAAATAGTTGTCGAACACCACCTTGCCTAGGTCGTGCAGCAGCCCGGAGACGAACACCGTCTCCTTGTCCACTCCCGGCGCCTCGGCCCCCTTGGTCATCAGCCGGCGCGCCATGGTGGCCACCCCGATGGAGTGAATCCAGAACGCATTACGGTCGAACGCCGCCACGCCGGCGCCCGGCTGCGTGCGGAAAATGGTCGCCCCCAGCGCCAGGCTTTTCACCGTCTGCATCCCCAAAATCACGATTGCGTGGGAGATGGAGGAGATGTTCCGGAAATGACCGTAAAACGCCGAATTGACCAGCTTGAGCACCATCGAACTGATGGATTGGTCCTTGCTGATCACCAGCGCGATGTCGCCCGACGAGGTGGAAGGGTTTTCCGCCGCCTGAAGAATTTTCACCAGCGTGGTGGGCAGGGTCGGCAATTGGCTGACCCGCTGGATCACTATACGCTTTCGTTCAGGGTCCGTGTTGGCAAGAACCATAACTTACCGGCGCGCCATCCTCTTTCGAGAAGTAATTTTCCACCAATACTACGAAATGATACATATTGAGTTTCCCCGTGGCAACAGTAAAGTTTTACGCCGGGGGCAAGCGATAATTTCCCGCCCAGCGGATGCCGGTGGGCGTGTATCACGCCGTTACGCGCGGGCTTTCAGGACAAGGTCAACGAGTTCACGAACGGCGCCCTTGCCGCCGGGATGGGTGGTGACCCAGCGCGCCGCCGCGAGCGTGTCGGGATGGGCGTCGGCCACCGCCACGCCAAGCCCGCAGGCGGCGATGGCGGCGTTGTCTATCACGTCGTCGCCGATGAAGGCGACCTCATCAAGCGCGACGTCCAACTCGCCGGCCAGGTTGGTGAGAACCTCCAGTTTGTCGAACCGGCCCTGGATCACATGGGTTACGCCCAACTCGGCGGCGCGGTCCGTGGTGATCTGCGACTGCCGCCCAGAAATCCAGACGATCTTCAATCCCCGATGGATCGCCAGCGCGATGCCGTAGCCGTCGCGGACGTGGAAACACTTGGTCTCCCGCCCGCCCGAGGAGTAGATGATGCGCCCATCGGTGAGCGCGCCGTCCACATCCATGGCGATCAGCCGGATCCGCCGCGCGCGCGCCAGCGCTTCCTCGTAAGTTATGCGTGACATGGTTTATGCTGTGACTTAAATCATCGCCCCCATGGCAGGGGCAAGTATACTCTAGCAGACTGTGAGATTACTCTATTTATCGTCATTGCGAGCGAAGCAAAGCAATCGCGCCCCATATAAAAAGGTTTGAGATCGCTTTGTCGCATCGCTCCTCGCAATGACAGGAACTTGAATTTTCAGCGGCCTTCCGGAAACCGGTGGGTTGATTGAGGCGTGTGATGAAACTTGGTAAGCCGGTTATGCCCAAGGAGCATGGGGCGTGGATGGTGCTCACCGTCTCGCTGGCGGCGGGATCCTTCGCCACGCCGGCGGCCCGGATTCGTTCTTCTTACCCTGGCGGCGTTGGGAGGCTTTTTGGCCTTCACGCCAATGCGAATGCTGGCCCGGACGCCCGCGGGGGCGGACCGCGAACGCCTGTGGGGCTGGCTTGCGCTCTTCGGGGGAACGGCGCTGGCCTCCTTCGCGGTTTTGACGGTGGCGATGGGACGGTGGGGCCTGTTGTGGTTCCGTGTCCCCGCGGCGCTGCTGGCGGGCGGATATTTTCAGTCGAGCATGGCGCGGGCCACGCGGACGCTGCCGGTGGAGATCGCGGGGATCGCGGGGCTGGCGCTGTGCGGCCCGGCGGCGGTGTACGTCCAGCAAGGCCGGTTCACCGCGCAGGCGCTTATACTGTATCTTCTGTTCACGTTGTGGTTCGTTGACCGGATGCTCACCGCGCGGCGGACGCTGGAAGCGATGCGGACGGGCGCGCCGCAGGTGACGCTGGGCGCGCGGCTTGCGTATTTCGCGCCGCCGCTGGCGATACACGGCGCGGCGCTTTTACTGGTGGCGGGGATCGTGCTTGGCTCCGGCGGGGCGGCGCCCGCGGCGGCCATCGCCCCGCACCTGGCGGCCACGCTGCGCAACGCGGGCGACGTGGCGGCGGGCCCGTGGACGGAGGACCCCATGAAGATCGGCTTCGCCGAGATGCGGCTGGGGATTATCTACGCCGCGTTTACAATCGCCGCCTGGCGGATGTGGGAGCTGATGGCGCTGTTTATTTCTTGAGCGCTTGGGCGATCTCCCTTGCGTTGTCGTCAAACATCTTCTGGACGATCTCTTGCAGGATGTCGGCGGGATCCTTGGCCCGCATGATGGCGTGATGCTCCACGATGGCGGCGATGTCCTCCGGCAGGTCAATCGCCAGGTTCATCCGTTTTTTCGCTTGCGGCATGATCCACCTCGAAAATGCGGCGCGCGGGCGCCAGGTTGTCACCCTCATTGTACCCCCGAATCGCCCCTCAAATGACGTGGACATATGGCGTTGCATATCCTATACTTGGGCAGTCAACCGCGAGACAGGGTGGGCGTTTATTGTGGAGAGGGATTGTGGGGGTAGTCATGCCCGCCAAGGCCGGATGTAACCGATGAATCAAATCAAAAGCCTTGGCCGGTACGAAATCGTCAAGGAACTCGGCCGCGGCGGCATGGGCATCGTGCTCAAGGGCCGCGATCCGAAAATAGACCGCCTCCTCGCCCTGAAAATCATCAAGCTCGCCGACGTGGGCGACTCCGACCGCGAACGCGAATTGCTGGAACGCTTCTTCATCGAGGCGCGCGCCGCCGGCAAACTGACGCATCCGAACATTGTCACTGTGTACGACGTGGGCGAAGAAGCCGGCATGAGCTTCATCGCCATGGAGTTCGTCGAGGGGCGCGACCTGGCCAGCCTGCTCAAGGAGCGCAAAAAGCTCCCCTACAAGGAAGCGGCCCGGCTGGTGATGCAGGTGGCCGAAGGGCTGGCCTTCGCCCACGAGCAGGGCATCATCCACCGCGACATCAAGCCCGGCAACATCATGCTCACCCAGAAGAACACGGTGAAGATCACCGACTTCGGGCTGGCGCGGCTGCAATCCGCGGGGTCGGTGACGCAGACGGGCCACGCGGTCGGCTCGCCGTTGTACATGTCGCCGGAACAGGTGCAGGGCCAGACGGTGGACGGGCAGAGCGACATTTTCAGCATGGGCGTGATGTTCTACGAGATGGTCACCGGCAAGAAGCCGTTCGAGGCGGAGACGCTGACCTCCATCATCTTCAAGATCATCCAGGACACGCCGCCGCCGGTGACGCAGTTCGACGCGTCGCTGCCGGACCGGGTGAACGCCGTCATCGCGAAGATGATGGCCAAGGACAGAAAGGACCGCTACAAATCCTGCCACGAAGTGGTCACGGCGCTGCGCGCGATGGCGGAATTGCCGGATGATTTCGGCGGCCTGACCGAATCGGACGCGACCGCCCGCCCCCGCTCTGGCGCCCGCCCCCGCTCTGGCGCCCGCGCCGGAGCCGGCGCTCGCCCGCATAGTTTCCGGCCCGGAGGGCGCGGAGTTGTTCATAGACGGCCAGCGCGCGGGCGTCACCCCTTTTGAAAGCGGGGACTTGAAACCGGGCAAACATCGCTACGTGGCCATGCTCCCCGGACACGCGGACGCGCGCGGCGAGTTCGAGATCGTCAAGGACAAGCCCTTCACCCTCAACATCGCCTTGGCCAGCGCTTTTGGCGACATAGTGGTGGACGCGCCCAAGGGCGCCACGGTGGAGAGCAACGGCGCCGCCGTGGGCGTGGCCCCTTTCAAGGGCCGCCTGGCGGAAGGGTCGCACAAGGTCGCCGTGAGCATGAAGGGCTACAAACCCTTCGCCGCATCCGCCAAAATCACGGCGGGGCAGAAGACGGAAATCGCCGCCCGGCTCGAAAAACTTGGTTTCGGCGCCATCCGCTTCGCCGCTTCGCCCTGGGCCGACATCTACATGAACAATGAAAAAGTGGGCGCCACCCCGAAAGTGGTGGAAAATATCCCCGAAGGGCAGGTGACGGTGAAACTGGTCAATCCCGCGTACAAGCCGTTTTCGCAGACGGTGAAGGTGGCCCCCAATGAAACCGCGGCGGTGAGCCATGCGTTCACCGACACGGAACTGGAGGCCGCCGAGGGGACCGCCGCCGCGCCGGCGAGAACCGGATCGCTGAATATCACCTCCACGCCCGCCGGGCAAGTGTTCGTGGACGGCAAGGCGTATGGCGAAACACCCAAGCTGATCACGGAACTGGCCGCGGGTCCGCACATGGTGATTATCCGCCGGCCGGGCCTTTCGGACTACAAACGCGAGATAACCGTCATCGAGGATTTCACGATGCGGCTGGCGGTTGAATAAAGGGGTATCCATGGTGTCAGCAGGCAGATTTTTCATCGCCGCGTTGGCGGCGGCGCTCCTGTGGGCGCATCCGGCTTGGGCGCAAACGGGGCCGGAGCTTGTCACGCAGGGCAAGGCGCATTACCAGCGGGGCGAGTTCCAGGAGGCGCTGACCGCGTTGACCGGCGCTCTGCCGCAGCTCAACGACCCCAAGCAACAAGCCACCGCCCACATCCTGCTGGGCATGGTTTACCTGGGCCTGAACCAGCCCGAGGAGGCCGGCCGCGCCTTCACCATGGCCGTCACGCTTGACCCCAAGCGCAAGCTCACCGCCGCCGAATATCCTCCGCATGTGCTCAAGCTGTACGACCAGGCGCGGGCGCGTTCGTTGGCCTCCATCATCGTCCAGACCGCGCCTTCGGACGCCGAAGTGGTGCTGGACGGCGAGCTGCGCGGCCTTTCGCCGGTGACGGTCGGCGACCTGCTGGTGGGCCGCCACATCCTCAAGGTGGTCAAGCAGGGCTACAAACCGGAAGAACGCGAGATTGAGGTGTTCGAGCCGGGCCGGGCGGAGTTCTACCTGGAGCTGACAATCTCGGACACCGTGCCGCCCACCATCTCCCACCAGGCGGTGGAATCGGCCAAGGAGGGCGCCAGTTTTAGGGCGCGCGCCGCCATTCAGGACAACCAGAGCATTACCGAGGCCAGCCTGCTGTTCCGCGCCCCCGGCTCGGCGGAGTACGAGTCCATCCCCATGACGCAGGTGGAAAAGGGGGTGTACGAGGGCGTTATCCCGCGCGAGAAGGTGACCACCGCCGGGCTGGAGTATTACCTTTCCACCCGCGACATCGGCGGCAATGCCGTGACCGAAGGCTCGGCGCAGTCGCCCTTCGCCGTGCGCGTGATCGAACTGGACAAGGAGCCGCCCTCCATATTCCACACCCCCATGCTCACCACGTCCGACGCTTCGGAGCTTGTCATCCAGGCGCGCGTGCTGGACAACAAGAAACTGGCCTCCGTGAAAGTGTACTACCGCAAGGAGGGGGACAAGAAGTGGGTGGAGGACCGGATGCGCGACCCCGGCGATTCGGGCGATTACTCCGCGCCCATTCCGCCGCTGTTCCTCAAGCCGGGCAAGTTGAACTACTACATCGAGGCCACCGACGAGACGGGCAACGTGCAGTATTCCGGGCGCGAGGACGCGCCGCACGTGGCCCGCTCCCTGCCCGTGCTGCCCTTCAAGGACGGCTATATCATCGAGCGCAAAAAGGAGTCCGACGGCGATTTGACCAAGGATGTCACCATCAACGTGGGCACGCTGCAGGGCTACCAGAAGGATCAAATATTTTATGCGTTCAACGCCGACGAGCGCATCGTGGATCCCGAAACCAAAACAGTGCTGGCCATAAACCAAAGGCTCACCGGAAAAATCAAGATCACCATCCCCGGCCCCGCCACCAGCGAGGCGAAGATCACCAAGGAGTTCGACTCCAAGTTCCCCGTCGCCCAGGGCAACCTGATCCGCTTCCGGCCCAGTCCGCCCACGGGCGTTGGCGGGCGTTCGGAAAAGTTCCGGGAGAACATCGTCACCTGGACGCGCAATCCGGAGCCGGAAGTGGAGGGCTACCTCATCCTCCGCGCGGAGAACCGTGACGGCCCCTTTGAGGAATTCAAGCGCGCCGATAAGCGGGATGAGATCGAGGTGGTGGATAAAGGCTCGCGCTCCGTCAAGCTCGAGGACGGCAAGCGCTACTTCTACAAGGTCCGCGCCTATAACGGCGAAAAAACCCTCTCGGACTTTTCCGAGCCGGGTGTGGTCATCGCCAAGGGCGGGCCGAATCCCCCCACCATGGCCGGGGCCGTATCGGGCCTGATCCGGCAGATACCGCTCACCTGGCAGCGCAGCAGCGATCCGGAAGCCACCGGCTACTTGTTGTATCGCGCCGGGGCCGAGGATGGCGAGTACAAGGAAATCGCCCGCCTGAAAGGCGCCGACACCAGTTCCTTCACCGACAAGCCGGATTCCACCCGCGGCCATGCGTTGGATGACGGGGTGACGTACTGGTACAAACTGGTCTCCTATAACGAGGCGGACAAGCGCGGCAACATGACCGAACCGGTGAACGCCGCCTCGCGCCAAAAACCCAAGCCGCCGGCCAACCTGCAAGTGGTCTCCTCCGGGGTGCGCAGTGTGTCGCTGTCGTGGACGCTGCATCCCGACTCCGAAATCGCCGCCTACCGCATCTACCGCCACACCGCGCGCGATGGTGAATTCAAGATGATCAAGGAAATCACCGACCGCACGGTGACCGAATACACCGATGCCGACAAGAAGGGCGTTGATCTCAAGGACGGGGCCGCCTACTTCTACCGCATGTCCGCCCTGAACAAAGGCGGCGCCGAAAGCGACCTGTCTCCAGCGGTAAACGGTCAGACGTTTGGCCCGCCCGCCCCGCCCACGGGGGTACAGGCGGCCTCCGGGCTGGTCAAGCAGGTGCTGGTGTCGTGGCTGCCGCTGACCGATCCGGAAATCGCCGGTTATGCCGTGTATCGCGGTTCCTCGCAGGAGAAGCTGGTCCAGATCAAGGTGATCCGCGAACCCAAGACCGCGCAGTTCAAGGACGCCGGCGGATGGAACGAGCGGCTTGGCGACGGCGCGGAATACTATTACACCGTCGCCTCCATCAACAGCGTGGGGGTGGAGAGCCAGTTGCCGGAAGCCGTCAAAGCCGTCACCAAGCCCGTCCCCTCCGCGCCCACCGGCCTTACGGCCAGCCTGGGATTGAAGGGAAAGGTGACGCTGTCCTGGAACCCCAATCCCGAAACGGACATCGCGGGCTACCGCGTGCTGCGTTCGGAGTCGCAGGACGGCCCCTACCGTTCCGTCACCACGGTGAACGCCGCCGCCTATGTGGACGAGGGGCTTAAAAACGGCGCCTCCTATTTCTACCGCGTCGCCGCGGAAGACAAGGACAACCTGCTCAGCCCGGAAAGCCTGCCGGCGGAAGGTTCCACCAAGCCGGCGCCGGCCAAGCCCGAAGGGCTGCAAGTCACCGCGGCCACCACGTCGGCGACGTTGTCCTGGAACCCAAACCCCGAAGCGGACGTGGTGAAGTACGTCGTGTACTCCGCGGGTATCTTCGGCAAGGACAAGATCGGCGAAACGGCGAAAGCCTCGTTCCTTGCCGAAAAGCTCAAGCCCGACTCCAGCTACACCTTCGTGGTGACGGCCGTGGACAAGGAAGGGCTGGCCAGCGAACCGAGCGCCCCCGTGCAGGTGCGGACGCTCAAGTAGCCGCCATGCGGCGCATACGCTGGGTCATCAAGCTCGGCGGCAGCTTGGCGCGCGCGGGCGCCTTGGACCGGGTGGGAAAGGAAATCGCGCGGCTGGCGCGCGGCCGGGCGCTGGTGATCGTTCCCGGCGGCGGCAGCTACGCCGATGAAGTCCGGCGCTGGTATGCGCGGGGCAAACTTTCATTGGTGGAAGCGCACGAACTGGCGATTCTCGCCATGAACGGGTACGGGGCCGATGTCGCGCGCGCCATTCCCGGCGTGACCATCGCGCAAACCCTGGCCGCCGCGCGCCGCGCGCTGGCCAAAAGCGGCATGGTGGTGATCGCCCCGCATCCCTTGGCCGCGCGCGACCGCGCCATCCCCGCAAGCTGGGACGCCACTTCCGACACCATCGCGGCCCGGCTGTGCCGGCGGCTGGGGTTCGGCGGCCTGATACTGGTGAAAAGCGCGGACGCCCCCGCGCCGTCGCTCTCCGCCCGCGCCGCGGCGAAGGGAGCGCGCGCCTTGACCGATCCGTTGTTCCCAAGGTTCATCAACCCGCGGTGGGATGTGTTCGTGGTCAACGGTGGACGGCCGGACGCCATGGCGATGGTGTTGAAAAATGGCGCCGCGCCCGGCGCCGCAAGGGTCACGGGCCGCTAGGCGCGCCGCGCCGATGCGGTGGCCCGCGCGGCGGCGAGCATCCCCGAAAGCGCCAGCGCGCGCATCCGGTCCACGCCTTCCCGCGCCCGGTCGCCGTTTGCGGTAAGCGCCGTGCGGAATCCCGCCCAGTCCGGCGACAACTCGCCCAGACTGGGGAGATGGGCCTCGCCCAAGGCGCCGGCCAGAGCGGTTTGCAGCCCCAGCGCGCGGGCGCGCGATATGATCTCGCCCACGGTTTCTGGCTTCTGGTGGTCGAACAGCGAGCGCCCGTCCTTGCGGCAGGTGTCCACCATCACCCCGTCAATCCCCGCTTCCAGCGCAAGCTCCGGCAATTGACCGGGGGGGAATAGCCCGAGTTCTTCCGCGTCGCCATACGCCGCCGCGATCACCGCCACGCGCGGATCGAGCGCGTTCTTGACCATCCGCAGCGTGGCGCGCGCCTGATCAAAGCTCACGCGCGCAAGGCCCGCCTTGACGTGGGTCGCCCCGGCTTCGGCCATCTGGCGGGCAAGCTCCACGGTCTCCATGCGGTCCGGAACCAGATCGCCCAGCGCGGCGGAAAGCGGGGCCGACGGCCCCAATGCGCGGCGAATCTCCCGGACCAGCGCCGGATCGGGCGCGCCCAACGGACCGCGGGCGGGGTTCTTGACATCCACAAGCGCCGCGACATCCGCAAGGCGTCCGGCTTCGGTGACACTGATAACGCTGGCGAGCAGTTTCATGAAAAGCGCGCGCGGCCGGGAAAAATCAGCTTACCGTGGCGTGGTACCCCGCGTCCACGAACAGGCAGTCGCCCGTGGTGGCCGTGGAAAGGTCGGAGAGCAGGAACAGCGCCGCCTTGCCCACCTCCTCCTGGGTGACGTTGCGCTTCATGGGCGCCCCCTCCGCGCCGAGGTGGAGCATCTCCTTGAAATTGGCGATGCCCGAAGAGGCGAGCGTTTTCACCGGCCCGGCGGACAACGCGTTGACGCGGATGCCGCGCGTCCCCAGATCAGCCGCCAGGTAGCGCACGGAAGCCTCCAGCGCCGCCTTGGCCACGCCCATTACGTTGTAGTTGGGCACGGCTTTTTGCGCGCCGTAAAAGGTCAGCGTGATCATGGCGCCGCCATCCGGCATGATCGCCTGCGCGCGGCGCGCCATGGCCACGAACGAGTACACCGAAACGTCCATCGTCATCTGGAAGTTGCCGCGGCTGGTGTTGTAGAACGCGCCCTTAAGCTCGTTCTTGTCGGAAAAGGCGACGCCATGGACCAGAAAATCCATCTTCCCGTAGCGCTCCGCGTACAGCTTGAACACCCGGTCCATCTGCGCGTCGCTGGTAACGTCCATCTCCTCGATGAAATCCGCCCCCACCGATTCCGCCAGCGGGCGCACCCTTTTTTCAAACGCCTCGCCGGCATAGGTAAAGGCCACTTTGGCCCCCTCGCGGGCCAGCGCCTCGGCCACGCCCCACGACAGGCTGCGCTCGTTGGCGACGCCCACCACCAAACCGTTTTTACCCTCCATCAATCCCATCAGGACGGTCTCCTATCTATGTTAGGCTCCGCGCGCGGCGGAAAAGACGTTCCATATTACACGGTTTCAGTCGCCAAACCCAAGTTTGACCTTGATTTTGTCCAGTGTGCCCTTGTCGAGGATCTTGTGATACAAAAGGTAATCCTCCAGGGTATGGATGGCCTGCTCCTCCAAGGCGTCGTCCAGCGCCGCCTGGGTGATTTTACCGCGCTTGACCAGCCATTCCCCCAGCCGCACCGATGGGCCGCTCTTGGCGAACAGCCGCACGAAATTGTCCTTGGTCATGAACCCCAGCCGCTCCACCACCGTCACGGCGCTGGTGGCCGATTCCGGGTCGTCGAGCACGGACTTTAATTGCGTGTTGGACATGAACCCTTTTTTGTTAAGGCTCTTGATGAAGTCCAGGTACGCGCTGTTGTTCTCCTGGAAAAACTCCTTAAGGTCGGCCTCGGAGATAAGTTTACGCTCCAGCAGGATGTCGCCCAGGTAGCGCCTGCCGTCGCGGTCCAGCCCGGCGCGCAGTGAAATGAAATGCTTAAAGCGCTCGGCGCTGATGATGTTGTTGCGCAACAGGGCGCGGGCGAGTGTGCGCTCGTATTCGCTGATCGCGCTGCTTTCGAACGACTCCATGGGCATAGCCACGCTCCCTCCCTGACAGCGAGGAATTGTATTGGGTTTACCGTGCGATGACAAGGGCAATTGACCGTGTTAATCGCCCATGAACCGTTTCCACGCATATACTAGGGGAACCTGGGGCGCGTGGGAAAGCTACGTGTCATAAAAATGTGGGGATCAGGAAATGACGCCCGCAACACAATAAGCTAAGCACAACAAAAACCGCTTAATTCTCTAGCCACCTTTCCCGGCGGTGGAAGGGTAGAGCGTGCGCTTGGCTTGATCCTGATGCGGAGTTGTTGGCGGGCAAAGGGGAAAAGCGGCAGCCGTTCTCAGATCGCATCTTTTCCGCGCCGGAGTTGCGCGGCTCCGCCCAAAAATTCCCCCGTGCGAGTTGACGCCCGTTCATGGGGCCGGTATCATGCAGGTTCGGAGCAGGCGGGTGTAACGGGACAGGACATGAAACCAACGCGGGAATCCGGCCAGGTAAAGGAGCTTGTGGACCTGATTGTGACCCGCTACCAACAAATTGAAAGCACGGTGCCGCTGTTGAGCCGCGAGTTGACCGATACCGAGCGCAAGGCGCTTAAGGTGGTGGCCCGCGCGGAGCGCATCACCATCGGCGCCCTGGGCGCGGCGCTGGACGCCCCGCCGAGCACCACCACCTGGGTGGTCAACAACCTGGTTTCCCGCGGAATTTTCAAACGCGCGCGCGACACCGGGGACCGGCGCAAAACGTGGCTTGCGCTTGATGAAAAAGGACGGGCGCTGGCGGGGCTGATGGAACGCATACCCGACCGGATCGCCGCCGATCTCTTATACAAACTCGACGAGGGCCAGCGCGAACAGTTCGTGGCGCTGGTCGGCGTGGCGCTTACCCGCATTGAGGAGGCCGGCTCGTTCCGCTAGCCGCCGAAAAGGTGACAACGTGAAATCAGACATGATCAACCCCTTTCTGGCCGCCACCATCAACGTGCTGTCCACCATGGCGCAGATCAAGCCGGTGGCCGGAAAACCCTTCCTTAAAACGGACCGCAAGGCCATCGGCGACATCTCCGGCATCATCGGCATGACCGGCTCGAGCAAGGGGGTGGTGGTGCTCACCTTCACCACCGGGGCGATCTGCAAGATCGTCAGCTCCATGCTCGGCGAATCCTATACGGAGCTTGGCCCCGACGTCTCCGACGCCGTGGGGGAGTTGACCAACATGATCTCCGGCGACGCGCGGCGCAAGCTCGTGGAGGTCGGCTACACCTTCGAGGCGGGCCTGCCCACCATCGTCTCCGGCAAGGGCCACATCATCGAGAGCATCACCTCCGGCCCCACCATCGCCATGCCCTTCACCATTGACGGCGGATTCCAGTTCGTCGTCGAAGCCTCGTTTGACCAGTAGCGCCTCTGGCGGGACACCATGAAAGCGCTCGTGGTCGTTCCGGTGTTCAACGAGGCCGCCACGCTTGGCCACGTGTTCGAACGCATCCTCCACTTCAACCCCGGCCATACGCTGGTGGTGGACGACGGCTCCACCGACGGCTCCGCTTCGATCATCGAATCCGTGCGCCCGTGCCACCTTATCCGCCACGAGACCAACCTGGGCTACGGACGTTCCCTGATTGACGGCTTCGCCTTCGCCGTTGAGCGCGGTTACGATCTGACGCTGACCATTGATTGCGATGAGCAGCACGAGCCTTGCCTGATCCCGCGCCTGTTCAAGGAGATCGGCGCCGCCGATGTACTCTCCGGCAGCCGCTACCTGGAGGAGGATCCGTCCGGGGACGCGCCGCCGGAAGACCGGCGCTTTATCAACCAGCGCATCACCGCCATTGTCAACCAGATCACCGGCTATGGCCTCACCGACTCGTTCTGCGGCTTCAAGTGCTACAAAACGGCGGCGCTGGCGCGCCTTGCCCTGGACGAGCCGGGCTACGCCATGCCGTTGCAATTCTGGATACAGGCATGGCGGCTGGGTCTGACGGTGAGGGAAATCGCCGTTCCGCGTATCTACAAGAACCTGGACCGCACCTTCGGCGGCGAAATGGACGA
The DNA here is from genome assembly GCA_016207925.1 of Nitrospinota bacterium. Classification (GTDB taxonomy): domain Bacteria; phylum Nitrospinota_A; class UBA7883; order UBA7883; family UBA7883; genus JACQZB01. Next base: position 17,696 of record JACQZB010000083.1, on the reverse strand, counting down.
CCCCCAACGCCGCCTGCGGCACTACCTTGGCGTCATGCGAAAGGAACTGGAGCGATGGTCAATGTCCTCGTCGTTGGCGCTCATCCCGACGATATAGAGCTTGGTTTGGGCGCCACGGTGGCCCTGCTCGCCCGCCAGGGCCATCAGGTGGCCCTGCTCGACCTTACCAACGGCGAACCGACCCCCAAGGGCGACCCCGCCACGCGCATGGAGGAGGCCGCGCGCGCCGCGCGGATACTTGGCGCGGCGGCCCGCGTCACCCTGGACCTGCCCAACCGCGAATTGACCGACACCGTGGCCGCCCGCCACATGGTAGCCGCCGTGTACCGCCGACTGCGCCCTCACCTGCTGTTCATCCAGGGCGAGGTGGACGCCCACCCCGACCATATTGACGGCGCGAAGGTGATGAACAAGGCCCGGTTCGACGCCAAGCTCACCAAGAGCGCCATCCCCGGCGAACCATGGTGGATTCCACGTTTGCTGCGCTACCACGCCTCGCACCTTAAACTGCCGGTCACCCCGGCGTTCATACTGGACGTCACCGATACGTTCGCGCTCAAACTGGAGGCGGTGCGCGCCTACCAGTCGCAATTCGCCTGGCAGGGCCGGGAGGAATGGATCGTCCAGCGCCTCACCGAACAGGCCGCGTATTTCGGCGGGCTGATCGGGACGCGGTTCGGCGAACCGGTGATCAGCGACGAGCCAGTGGGCCTTACCGGCCTGCGCGACCTGGTGTAGCCGGAAAGGCGCCGCCGTGCCGCTGCCCGGTTCCCCTGTTTCCCTGCGCGGCCTCAAACCGCCGGAGGAGGACGGGAGCGCCCTGCTCATCCCTTCACTTGAAAATTATGGGCGCGCGCTGGACGCGAACCGCGCTCTGGCGCGCGGCGCGCGGATCGGCGGCGAGGCGATGGCGGAGTTGGCGGCGGAGGCGCGGCGCGGGGCGCTGGAGGATGCGCTGCTCATTCATCCCGGTATCGCGGTCAAAAACTTCGTTCTGGCCGCGCGGGCGGAGGCGCTGGGCGCCGCGGCGCTGCATATCACGGTGGACTCCGACGAATTCACCGCCGCCGCCGCTCCCATGCCAACCGTCCGCGAGGGCGCGCTTGCGCGCGTGGAATATCTGTTCCATGAACATCAACCGGGCACGACGTACGAGTCCGCCGTAGTGGAAACTCTTGGGGCGCTGCGCGCCCGGCTCGACGGCGCGGCGCGCCTGATGGCGGATGAACGGCTCGCCGTCCCCGCCGCGGCCTTCGCCCGGTGGCGCGGCGGCTGGGAGCGCGTGGTACCCTCGGGGGATTCTTTTTCCGCGCGCGCCATCCAGATGCGCCGCGCATGGGAGGCGGGCGCCCTGGCGCGGGGGTACCTGGAATTGCCTGTGTCGCGCCTGTGCGCCCAACGTCCTTTTACGGCGTTCGCCGCCGCCATCGCGCGCGATCTGCCGCGCTTCGTGGAAACGTACAACGGCGCCCTGGCCCGCTACCGCAAGGAGCACAAGCTGCGCTACCCGGCCAACCCGTTCCCCGATCTGACCCGGCGCGAGGACGGCGCGTGGGAAGCCCCCTTCTGGCTGGCCACGGCGCGCGGGCGCGAACGGTGGTTTATGGCCGCCGATGGCGGGCGCGTCATGACCGAAAGCGGCGCGGCGCATCCCCTGGAGGACCTTGCGCGCGGCGCGTTGGCCGTGCGGCCCAAGGCCATCACCCTGTCGCTGTACCTGCGTCTGTTGGTATGCGATCTGTTCATCCATGGCGTGGGCGGCTCCAAGTACGACCAGATCACCGATGACATCATCCACCGGTACTACGGGCTGGAACCGGGATCGTACGCGCTGGCCACCGGCACACGATGGATAGAAACGGCGCGCGGACGCGACCCCCATAAAGCCATCGCCCAACTCGCCGCGCAAAAGCGGGATAGGGAGCAGCATCCGGAAAAATTCACGGACGCCACCGCGGCGGAATTGGCGCGGGAGAAACATGAACTGGCCCGGGCTATCGCGGCGCCCGGCGCGGATAAAAAATCCATCGGCGCCCGCATCGGCGCGCTCAACGCCCTCATGGCGCAAACCCTGGCGCCGGCCCGGCGGGCCATAGAAGAAGAGATAACTCTCCAGCGCGCGCGCGAGCCGGAATGGGCCGCGGCGTCGGCCCGCGACTACCCGTATTTTCTCCATGCTCCGGAGCGCGTGGCGGAGCTGTTGACACCGCGGTAGCGCCCCTTCCAATGTTGACGCTGGATTTTTGACACCCGGCAAAACGGGACTGGACAAGTGACGTAAAAGGGAAAATCCGGCCCTGGCATCGCTATGTTTCCTGACACCGGCCAGATGTCCTGATCGTTGCAATATTATGATTATTCATCAGTTGCATAATTGGTGTAATGTGATTTTTGTTTGGCGCCGATCATGCTAGTTATAAGGGCAAGGAGAACAGGAAAATGAGTCCTAAAACGTTGGCGGAGAATCTGGGCGCCGGGTATTACGACTTGGTGAACATCTTCTACGACGAGGCGCGGCGCATTTCACCGGATGAGGCGCAGGCACGCTCGTTGACCAGCGAAGCGGTGGCGCAGTTCCTCGATCACTACTCAAAAATCAAGCGCGGCCCCGGCCCCCACGGCAACGCGGCGTAGCGGTTTCCCGATACTTCATTTCACGGCCATCACGGCGTCGCGGATGGCTTGGCCGAAAGCCCGCGCCGCCGCTGGGCCGTTGGCGGTTATCACGTTTCCACTTATCACCACCGGCTGCTCACTGAATTTCACGCCGCATTCGCGGTAGGCCGCCATGGTCTCATCGGTTTTATATACGGTGGCCGGCGTCCCTTTCAAAACTCCCGCGCGCGCCAGCGCCACGCCCGCAAGGCAGATGGCGCCCACCACCTTTCCGAGCGCGTGATGCCGCTGGATCGTCTCGCGCAGGCGCGGATTGTCCCACAGGGCCACGGGCGAGCCGGAGCCGCCGACCACCACCAAGGCGTCGAAATTGCGTCCGGCCACGTCGTCGAGGGTAAGGTCCACCTGCTCGACATGCCCCAGCATCCCCTTGGCGGGGCCGGCGCGGGTTGACACGGTGAGGGTTTCGGCGCCCGCCTTTTCGAGAACCTGGCGGGTGTGGAGCAATTCCTCGTCGCGGAACTTGTCGGGGGCGATGACGAACAGAACGCTGCGCGGGGGCGTCATGGCGCTTTGGATTCCAGCTTAAGGGTCTCCGCCAGCCGCGCCGCCTGGGGCGCGTATTCGCTGGAGGGATAGTTTTCCATAAGGGAGATAAAGGCGCGGCCCGCCTCCTTGTACGCCTGTTCGCGGTAGTAGCAATCGCCCATCAGGAACAGCGCCTCCGGCATAAGCGGCGAGGCGGGGTACGCCTGCATGAACTCCCGCAGGCGGATCAGCGCGGCGTTGTTCTGGTTGATCCGGTAGTAGAAGCGGGCCACCTCCAGATGGCTTTCGGCGAACTGCGATTCCATGTTCCCCTTACGCTCCCGCGCCAGCGGCGCCAGCGGATGGGCGGGATAGGCGGCGAGGAACGAGTTGAACAGTTCGATGGATTTGAGCGTATTGGTCTGGTCGCGGTCGCTGGTGGAGGTATCCAGATAGGCGCTCATTCCCTGATAAAACAGCGCGCGCGGCGTAAGCGGATCGAGGGGGTACAACTGGATGAAGCGCTCGTAATACAGCGATGCCTCGACATATTCCGTGTCCTTGTACAGCGAGTCGGCCAGCCCCAGGAGCGCCAGGCGCAGATAGGGGGAATCCGGATGTTCGTCGTTGATCTGGCGGTACCGTTCGGCGGCCTGGGTGAAGCGCTCATCGGCGTAGGACTCGTTGGCCTTGTTGACCAGTTGCGAGTCGGGGCTGGGCGCTTCCGGGGCGCTTTGGCAGGCGGAAGCGGCGGCCAAGGCCAGCAGGGGAAGCAGCCTTCGGGTAAGAATGCGGAACCGTTTGTTGCTCATGTCTTTTCCCGCCTAGTATAATTGATTTGTTTCCAAAACGTGAGGCCGAAGGTGAGCATGGCGTTACCACAGGGGCAAAGTTCCGGGCGCGCCGCGGCATGAGCCTGGTCGGCATTGTCGCCAAAGTCACTCACCCGCAGGCGGCGGAGGGGGTGGTGAGCCTTACCACGTGGCTAGCCGGACGGGGTGTTGACTATATCATTGACCGGCGTTCCGCCGAGGCGGCGGGGTTGACCTCCACCCTGGAGCGCGCCGACGTGGCGCGCCGCGCGGGGCTGATCGTGGTGCTGGGGGGCGACGGGACGATGATCTCCGTGGCGCGCCTGATGGAGGGCGCGGCGGCCCCGCTGTTGGGAGTGAACTTGGGGAGCCTTGGTTTTTTGACTGAATTCACCTACGAGGAAATGATTCCGGCGCTGGAAATGGCGCTGGCCGGCAAGATGCGCTGCGAGGACCGCATCATGCTGCGCCTTCATGTTGAAAAGCGCGGCGAGTCCGGCGAAACGCATACGGCGCTCAACGACGTGGTCATCCACCGCGGGCCGCACAGCCAGATGGTGGATCTGGACGTGGAGGTGGACGGCGTGTTCCTGAACTCCTACACCGCCGACGGCTTGATCCTGGCAACCCCCACCGGCTCCACGGCGTACAACCTTTCCTCCGGCGGGCCGATCGTGTATCCGTCGCTGGGGGCCATCATCATCAGCCCCATCTGCCCGCACACGCTCTCCAACCGGCCCATTGTGATTCCCGACGGCGTGGAGATCAGCGTGGCCATGTCGGCCACGGCGCGGGGGGAGGCGGCGGTCACCCTCGACGGCCAGGTGGCGCTGGCGATGGCGCCGGGGATGCGGCTGCGCATCCGCAAGGCGCGGGAAGCGACGCGCATCATCCAGTCGCCGTATAAAAGCTACTACGAGCTGTTGCGCGGCAAACTTAAATGGGGGGAGAGGCTTCGTGGAAGAACAACATAGCGGCCCCCCTGCCGGGGCCACCGAGATCGCCAAGCGCACGATCCCCTTCATGTCGCGCAAGGGCATCCCGCTGACGCCGGACAACTACCGCATCTGGTTCGAGTACTTCCGCGGAACGATGACGGAACTGGTGCAGGCCATTGACGAGTTGCTCAACCGCGGCGAGGTGTTCAACGAAAAGACGCATGAAGACCTGACGCGGCGGTTCTTGCGGCGCGACCTGCGCGAGGAGAGCGAGCGCAAGATCGCCGATGAAATGCGCGCCGTGGACGAAGCCAGCGGCGCCTCGCGCAAGATCATCGAACCGATGGTCAAGTCCCTGGAGGGGTGGAGCGGCGCCTCGGCCACCTACGGTCAAAAATTGCAGGCCATGGTCACCCGCTTCGCCGAACCGCAGGACGCGCGCACGCTGTCGGAAATCGTGCGCGGCCTGGCCGACGAGACCACCCGGATTTCGCAGCAGAACCGCGAGATCAGCGACGAGATGGGGCGCTCCTCCCGCCAGCTCGACGAACTGCGGCACAACCTGGAAACCGCGCGCACGGAGGCCCGCACCGACGACCTGACGCGCCTGCTCAACCGCCGCGCCTTTAACGAGGCCCTCGCCGAGGAGACGCGCCGCGCGGGCGGGGAGGGGGGCCAATCCGCGCTGGCCATCGCCGACATTGACCATTTCAAGCGCATCAACGACACCTACGGCCACATGGTGGGCGACAAGGCGCTTAAAGCCATAGCGGGCCAACTGCGCGCGGGGGTGAGCGTGCGCGACAGCGTGTTCCGCTACGGCGGCGAGGAGTTCGCCGTCATCCTGCGCAACACCTCGCCCAAGAAAGCCGCCGGAGTGATGAACGCCCTTCGGCTGGAAGTGGGGGAACACGAATTTGTGGTGCGCGACCAGATGGAGCGTATCACCATCTCCGCCGGTCTGGCCATGATCGGCGCCGGAATGACGGATGACTCCGTCCAGCGCGCCGCCGACGAGGCGTTGTATTTGGCCAAAAGCTCCGGCCGCAACCAGGTCAAAACCGGCGAGGACCTCGCCGCCGCCCATGCTGCGCGAACTTAACGTCACCGATTTCGCCATCATCGGCGAGGCGCGGATAGAGTTCGGGCCGGGCCTGAATATCCTCACCGGCGAGACGGGCGCGGGCAAGTCCATCCTGATAGACGCGCTGGAGGTGGCCCTGGGCGGGCGCGCCAGCGAGGAGATGATACGCTCCGGCGCGGCCGCGGCCTCCGTGGAGGCGGTGTTCGATCTGGCGGACGCGCCGCGCGCGGCGGCGTGGCTGGCCGAGAACGGGTTCGAGACGGAAAACGGCGAGCTTCTGGTCCGGCGCGCGCTGGCGCGGGGAGGCAAGGGGCGCGCTTTTCTCAACGGCGCCATGGCCACCATCGCGCAGATGCGCGCGGCGGGCGCCATGCTGGTGGACCTGCACGGCCAGCATGAAAGCCAATCGCTGCTGGATCCGCGCGCCCACCGCGCGCTGTACGACCGCTTCCTGGGGCTCGACGGCGAGCGCGAAACGTACCGCGAAGCCTTCGAGGCGCATCAGGCCGCGCGCAAACGCCTCGACGCGGCGGAGACGGGGCAGAAGGAGATGGAGCGGCGCATTGACCTTTTGCGGCATCAGTGCGCCGAAATCTCCGGAGCAGAATTGATCCCCGGCGAGGATGAAAAACTGGCCGCCGAAAAGGCGCGCCTGGGCAACGCGGAAAAACTGCTGGAACTGGCGGGCCGCGCGCTGGACGCGCTCGACGAACGCGACGGCTCCGCCATCAACCTGGCCGGACAGGCGCGCGCCGGAATGGACGCCATCGCCGCCCTGGATTCTTCCGCCGCGGCCCTGGCGGAAACGGCGAACGCCGCGCTTATCCAGCTTGAGGAGACCGCCGCCGCCCTGCGCGCCTACGCCGATGGCGTAGAAGCCGACCCCGCCCGGCTGGAAGTCGTTGACGACCGGGTGGCGCTGATCAAAAGCCTCAAGAAAAAATACGGCGACAGCATAGCGGAAATCCAACATTTCCACGAACAGTCCGCCCGCGAGCTTGCCACGCTGGAGTTCGACCGCGACCACCTGGAGGATCTGCGCCGCCAGGCGGCGGAAACCGGGGAGAAGGCCGCCGCCCGTGCGCTGGCGCTGGATAAAAAGCGCCGGGCGGGAGGCGCCAAATTCAGCCGCGCCGTGGGGGCGCAGTTGGCCGAACTGGCGCTGGAGAAGGCCACGGTGGAGGCGGTGATCAGCCATGAGGATGACCCGGCCAGCCCCTGCGCGCTCGACGGGCGGTTCTCCGCCAATCCCGGCGAGCCGGTCAAACCGCTGACCAAAATCGCCTCCGGCGGCGAGATCAGCCGGCTGATGCTGGCGCTCAAATCGGTGATCACCGGGGCGCAGCCGGCGCCGGTGATGATCTTCGACGAGATTGACACCGGCGTGGGCGGCGTCACCGCCGACCGGCTGGGAGCCAAAATGGCGGCGCTGGCGCGCGGCAGCCAAGTGTTCTGCGTCACCCACCTGGCCCAGGTGGCGCGCTGGGCCAGCCTGCACTTTTGCGTGACCAAAAGCGAGGAAAACGGCCGGGTCAACGTGACCGTCGCCCGCCTGGGCGAGAAGGAAAAGATCGCCGAACTTGCCCGCATGGCCGGCGGCGCGGCGGGCGAGGAGGCGGACAAGGCCGCCCGCAAGTGGGCCAAGGAAGCCCTCGCCAGCGTCAAACGCGGCTGACGCCGCATCGCCCATGACCATCATTTCCGCGTCGCGCCGGACGGATATTCCCGCCTGGTATTCGGGCTGGTTCATGGAGCGCGCCGCGGCGGGCTTCTGCGAGGTGCCCAACCCCTTCAACGGCAAAACGGAGCGCGTGCCGCTGGACGCGGCCAGCGTGGACGGGATCGTGTTCTGGACGCGCGATCCGCGCCCGATGCTCAAGTCAAAATTCAGCCAACTGCGCGCCCAGAGCTACGGCTTCTACGTCCAGCAGACGATTCTGGGCTATCCCAAACTTTTCGATCCGCGCTGCCCTCCCGTGGAGAAGGCGGCGGCGGCGGCGCGGGAGGTGGCGCGCAAGTTCGGGCCGCGCGCGCTGGTGTGGCGCTACGATCCGGTTATTTTGACCAGCGTCACCGATGCGGAGTGGCACAGGCGAAACTTCGGGGGAATCCTTGACCGGCTTGAGGGAGCGGCGGACACTTGCGTGGTCTCCTTCGTGGATCATTACCGCAAGCTGGACCGCAACTTTTACCCATTGCTAAAAAAAAATGGCGTCGGACTGTTTTCTCCGGAACGGACGGAACTGCGCGGCCTGCTGCGCGAAATGGCGGGACGGGCGCGCGCCGCGGGGGTGGCGCTTGCCACCTGCTGCGAACCGGAATTCGCGGATGTTATCGAGGCGCCGCCGGGCGCGTGCGTGGACGCCGCGCGTTTGGGGGATGTTACGGGAAAAATGCTGGAGGCGGCGCCGCGTCCCACGCGGTTCGGCTGCCGGTGCGCCGCCAGCAAGGACATCGGCGCGTATGACACTTGCCCCGCGGGCTGCGCCTACTGCTACGCCAATCGTTCGCCCGCCGCGGCGTTGGAAAATTTCCGCCGCGGGCCGCGTGGCCCGGCGTTGTAACGCGGCGCCGCGCCTACGATGGCAGGAAAATCTTGACCTTTACCTCCCCGCGCAGGCGGGCCAGGTATTCGCGGGTCAGCTCGTTGGTCTTCATCCCCTTAAGCGCGTTGAGGATCGCGCCGCGAGCCTCCTCGTAGGGCGCCACGCGCCCCGGCGTTTTCTCGATCAGCTTGATGATGTGGTAGCCAAAGGGGGACTCCACCACGCCTGACATCTGGCCGGGTTCCAGCGCGAAGGCCGCGTCGCCGTAAGCGGGAACCACGTCGTTGCGGGCCAGCGCGCCCACGTCGCCCCCGCGCGGGGCGCTGCCGGGATCTTCGCTGATCTCCGCGGCCACCTTGGCGAAGTCTTCCCCCTTGGTGACGCGCGCGAGCGCGGCCTCGGCCTTGGCGCGGGCGGCGGCGCGCTGATCCGCGGTGGCGGAGGGGTCAACGCGGACGAGGATGTGGGCGGTGTGCGCCTTTTCCTCTTCCTTGTATTCATCCGGGTGGCCGTCGTAGTAGGCGCGCGCGTCCTCCTCGCTTACCTGCACGCGGGGGTTGATCTCGCGTTCGAGCAACAACTGGATGCGAAGCCCGCGGTTGATTTCCTCCCGCAGGTCCGCCGCGGTCAATCCCTGGCGCTCAAGGGTCTGCTCGAAGGTGTCGGCGTCGGGGAAATTGGCGCGGATACGCTCAATCTGGGCGTCCACGTCGCTGTCCGCCACGGTGACGCCGTTCTGTTGGGCGCGCTGGAGCAACAGTTCGGTGTTGATAAGCGTGTCGAGGATGTCCTGTTTGACGCGGGCGACCATGTCCGGCGCGGGGCCGCCATGGCCCACGCGGCGCGCGTTGCGCTCGAATCCGCGCAGGGCGCGCACATAGCGTTCCCGGTCCACCGGCTGGCCGCCGATTTCGGCGATGACCCGCGGGATGGCGTCGTAGTCTATATTGATGGGGGCGTCCAGGGAAAAGCTCACCGGGGCGGCCTGTGACGGCTCCGGAACGCGGGCCTTGAGCGCGCTGTTGACGTAATACCCAAGCCCCAGGGAAACCGCAAGAACCAGAACCACCGCAATGACACGAGGTTGCATTAACGCCGCCTGCCTATATGAGAAGTAAGGTGTAGAATGGAATAGTGTATCGGCGGCCGGGGCGGAAGGCAAGCGCAAGGGCGCGGCCCATGGTACAATGCGCGCTTTCGGCCCCGAAAACGCCGTGGAGAGGTGTCCGAGTTGGCTGAAGGAGCTGGTCTCGAAAACCAGTGTGCGGGTAACCGTACCGTGGGTTCGAATCCCACCCTCTCCGCCATTGTCTGTCATGAGCGGACAAACGCCATCACACCTTACCCGCCTCTATAAGGATTCGTCATGACTGGGGAAAGCGGGAACATGACCACTCCACCGGAAAACAAGCGCGTCACCGAGGCGCCGGTTGATCCCCTGTTCCCCGGCCGCTGGTCACCACGCGCTTTTGCATCGCGCCCTGTCCCGCGCGAGGCGCTGATGTCGCTGTTCGAGGCGGCGCGCTGGGCGCCCTCGGCCAACAACGAGCAGCCATGGCTATTTTTATATGCCGGCGAGGAGCCGCTTCTGGCGCGGTTCCGCCCGTTGTTCGTGGACAGCAACCGGGTATGGTGCGACCGGGCGCCGGTGTTGGCGTTCATCCTGGCGCGCCGCCACAGCGCGTTTGATGGCAAGGAGAACCGCTGGGCGCAGTTCGACACCGGCTCGGCCTGGATGTCGCTGGCGCTTCAGGCGCGCCTGTTGGGGCTGTACGCCCACGCCATGGCCGGAGTCCACCGCGAGCGGGTGTACGAGGCGCTGAACATCCCGCGCGACCGGTACGAGGTGATGGCGGGGCTTGCCATCGGCTATTACGGCGACCCCGCCACGCTGCCGCAGGCATTGCGGGAGCGCGAGTCGCCCAACGAACGCAAGCCGCTGGCCGAAGTGGCGCGCCGGGGCGGATTCTAGCGGACGGATTCACCGCGGCGTTCCCGCGCCGCCCGTCCATGGTACTATACTTCCGGTGCGGTGGCGGGCCGCGCATGGGGAGATGGGCGCTGTGAACCAATCGTTGCGGAAAAAAATCATCACGCTTATCATCGCCGCGCTGTTGGTGGGCTTTACCGTCATTGGCGTCCCTTTGATCTCGTGGGTGGCCGATCTGTTCCGCGAGGAGCAACTGCGGCGGCTGACGCTGCTGTCGGAGAGCATCGCCTCGCACATCACCGAGGACATGCTCAACGGCGAGATGAAATCCGCCTCCATGCTCATCCAAAAGTTCAAGGGTTTCCCCGCCGTGGAACGGGTGGAGGCGCTTAAGGCCAACGGCGCGGCGGCGTTTACCGACCTTTCCACGTTGAATTCGGTGTCCGCGCGGATTGACCGCGACGTATATGTGCGGGAGCCGCGCCCCGCGGGCGCGGGGCTGGCGCAGAACGACCCGATGCTCCAGAAGGCGATGGAAACGCGCCTGCCCGTGACCGCCTACGACCCGGATCGCGCTTCGCACGCCATGTTGTTCCCCCTGCTCAATGAGGAGCGCTGCCACCGCTGCCACGGCGGGTCAAGCGCCGTGCGCGGTTTCTTGCTGGTGGCCATGTCCACCGCGGAGGATCAGGCGGCGCTGCGCGCGCTGGTCATCAAGCTCACCGCGGGGTTCGCGATGGTCATGGCGGTGGTGGCCGTTCTGCTGTGGGTGGCCCTGCGCCGGACGGTCACCGAGCCGATCCGGGAGTTGGCGGGGATCGCGCGCGGCACCACGCCGCAGGGCTGGCCGGCCAAGGACGCGGCGCTGGAAGGAAGGCGGGATGAAATCGGCGAGTTGGCGCAAAGCTTCAACCAGATGACCGCGCGGTTGAAGGATAATTACCAGCGGCTGGAGCGCACGGAAGCCTTTTTGCGCACGGTGCTTGGCAGCATAGGCGAAGGAGTCACCGTGCTTGACCGCGACTACCGCATGGTGATGACCAACGACTTTGTGCTGCGCGTCCTCAAGCGCCCGCGCGAGGAAGTGCTGGGCCAGCACTGCTATGAGGTGATCCATGGCCGGCAGGAACGGTGCGAGGACTGCGCCGTGGCGGAAACGTTCGTGACCGGCAAACCGGCGTTCACCAAGCATACCGGCCAGGCCAAGGACGGCGGAGTGACCTATGCAGAATTGACTTCCTACCCCATTTTCGGCGCGGACGGGCAGGTGGAGATGGTGGTGGAAAAAATCCTGGAGGTCTCCGGGCGGGTGAAGATGGAGGAAAAACTGCGGCAGGCGGAAAAGCTGGCGTCGCTCGGCGCGCTGACCACCGGCCTGGCGCACGAGGTGGGCAACCCGCTGGCCTCCATTTCCACCGTGGCCCAGCTTATCGAGCGGCGCACCGCGGAGCCGTTCACCCGCGAGAAGATCGCGCTCATGCGCGAGCACATCAGCCGGTTGACGCGCGTGGTGAGCGACTTTCTGGATTACGCGCGGCCCAAGGGAAGGCTGCGCGAGCGCTTTGACGTGGCCGAGGCGGTGCGCGGCGCGATCCAGATGGCGCGTTACGACAACCGCGCCCGCAAGCTGGCCATCGTCACCCATTTTGACGAAACCCTTCCGGCGGCGATGGGCGCGCCGCAAAGCTTTTTACAGGTGTGCATGAACCTGATCCTCAACGCCGCCGACGCCACTGCCGGCCGTGACGGGGCGGAGCTGTCCATCACCGCCGCCCGCGAGAACGGCGCCCTGCTGGTCACCTTCGCCGACAACGGCGAGGGGATGGGCGAGGAAGAAGCCCGGCGCGTGTTCGAGCCGTTCTTCACCACCAAGCGCCCCGGCCGCGGCGTGGGGTTGGGCCTGTTCGTCAGCTACAACATCATGCGCGGCCTCGACGGCGACATCACCGTGGAAAGCCGCAAGGGCGCGGGGACCGTGTTCCGCCTGCGCCTGCCCGCGGCGCCCGCCACGGAGACGGCCCATGTCTGAAACCATCCTGGTGGTGGACGACGAAACCGCCCTGCGCGACTCGCTGCGCGAGCTGCTGGAAGAAGAAGGGTACGCCGTCACCGTGGCCGCCGACGGCGAGGAGGCGCTGCGCCACGCCGCCGAACGCGGCTACGACCTGGTGCTGTTGGACATGGTGATGCCGGGCGCCGACGGGGTGGAGGTGATGGGCCGGCTCAAGACGGTTCTGCCCGGCGCCCCCGTGTTCATCATGACGGCCTTCGGCTCCATCGAAAGCGCCGTGGAAGCGGTCAAGCTGGGCGCCGCGGAATACATCGTCAAACCCTTCGACTTTTCCGAGCTGTTGCTCAAGGCCCGCCGCCTGTTCCGGGAGCGTGAGCTGATGCGCGTGAACCAGTCCCTGCGCGAGACGTTGCGCCGCAGCGGCATGTACAGCCACATGGTGGGCGCCAGCCCGGCCATGCGCGAGGTGTTCGCCCTGATCGAACGCATCGGCCCCACCGCCAGCACGGCGCTTATCACCGGCGAGTCGGGCGTGGGCAAGGAGTTGGTGGCCCGCGCCATCCACGAAAAAAGCCCCCGGCGCGACCAGCCCTACCTGCCGGTCAACTGCGCCGCCATCCCTCCCACCCTGTTGGAAAGCGAGTTGTTCGGCCACTACAAGGGGTCGTTCACCGGCGCCGAGGCGCGGCACGAGGGGTACTTCCGGCTGGCCGAGGGGGGCACGTTGTTTCTTGACGAAATCGGCTCCATGCCCGTGGAGCTTCAGGGCAAGCTGCTGCGCGCCATCGAGCAGCGCGAAATCATCCCCCTGGGCGGGCGGGGCGTGGAGCGGGTCAACGTGCGCATCCTCGCGGCGGCCAACCGCAACCTCAAGGAGGAAGCCGCCGCCGGAAGGTTCCGCGAGGATTTGTATTACCGCCTCTCGATGTTCGAGATCGCCATCGCGCCCCTGCGGGACCGGCGCGAGGACATACCCCCGCTGGTGGACTGGTTCGTCGCCCAGTTCAACGCGGATTTCGGCAAGAACGTGCGCGGCGCCGCCAAGGAGGTTATCGCCGCGTTCCTGGCCTGCGACTGGCGCGGCAACGTGCGCGAACTCAAGAACATCATCGAGCGCGCCATGATCATGTGCGACGGGGAATGGATTAATGAACAGCATCTGCCCGCGGGGTTCGGGCAACTGTGCTCCCAGTCCCCCTCCCCCCAATTTTTACGCCAAGCCCTGGATCGCTACGAGCGTACCCTGATCGCCGATACCTTGCGCTCCACGGAGAACGATAAAAAACGCGCCGCGGAAATTCTGGGCGTAAGTTTGCCGTCGCTGTACCGCAAAGTCCGGGAGTTGGGAATCGAAGGCGGCGCGGGTGAGTAGCCCGCGGCGCCCGAATGCCTGATCCCGCGCAATATCCGTTTTAAGAAAATAACCCGCCTGTTTTCTCAAGCCTGATAATCCACCACCCGGCCCATACGAACGTGGTTTTGCGGACCAGCCTAATCTGATTGAATTGTCCATGCTTGCCAGAATCGCGCGCCGCGCGGGGCATGTCCGGCGAAGGCACAGCCCTTGCTTAGTCTTAGCTGAACCCTTGGGCGGGGTGACTTCAGGGGTATTAAAGCGGGCTGAAGTTCAATTATTGAGGAGGAGAATCATGCCACGATGTTTGGGGAGGCTTGCCTTCATCGCGCTGTTGATGGGGGCGGCCGCGGGGGTTTTGTGGGCGCCGCCGGGAGCGGACGCCGCCACGGCGCAAGATTGCCGGTTGTGCCACGAGGATTTTTTTGAATCGTTCTCCGAGACGATGCACGGCAAGGTGTTGCTGCATAATCCGCGGAACGACATGCAGGCCAAGGGGTGCGAGGCCTGCCATGGCCCCGGCGAGGCCCACATGGCCGACGCCAAGGACGGACGGGGCAATGACCTGGCCAAGATCACTTCGTTTAAAAAGCATTCGCCGCTGACCGCGGCGCAGAAGAACGAGGTCTGCCTGGGGTGCCATACCAACGACGATTACAAGATGTACTGGAAGGGGTCGCAGCACCAGTCCAACGGCGTGGCCTGCGTGGACTGCCACACCATCATGAAGAAAACGGGCAAGACGCGCCAGATGGCCAAGGGCACCGTGGAGGACACCTGCTTCCAGTGCCACACCCAGCGCAAGGCGCAGTTCCAGCGCACGAACCACATGCCCTTCCGTGAAGGGAAGATGACCTGCACCAACTGCCACAATCCGCACGGCTCGGCCGGCCAGCGGCTGCTGGTGGGCCTGACGGTCAATGAAACCTGCTACACCTGCCACATGGAAAAGCGCGGGCCGTTCCTGTGGGAGCACGCCCCCGTGCGCGAGAACTGCACCAACTGCCACGACCCGCACGGCACGAACAACCACAAGGCGCTCAAGGCCAAGATTCCGTTCCTGTGCCAGCGGTGCCATGCGAACACCAACCATCCCTCCAACGCCTATACCGATCCGCGCGCGGTTGACGCCAACGGGGCGTATGTGACCACCGGCACGGGCCAGTTCATGTACAACAGGGGATGCCTCAACTGTCACCAACAGATCCACGGGTCCAACTCTCCGTCTGGCCCGCGGTTCCACCGCTAATCGAGGGAGGAAGCCATGAACACGATCAATCAGCGTGATGACGTGACCGGCGCCGCCCGCGAGAGCGCGGGCGCGCCATGGAGGAGCGCAATGCGAACGAAATTGATGAGCCTGCTCGCCGCGGGCGCCTTGCTGGCGTTCCCGTCCGCTTCCCTTGCGGGGGACTGGGAAACCCGCGGCGAAGCTTCCGTGCGCTATGACAATGTGAACGAGTCGAGCCAGATGTCCAAGTTCAACGAGTACCGGGACATCAAGGACGGCGCCACGGCGTCCGCCTCGGTCACGGCCGAGAAGGACAGCGTGTTCCATATCGGCTTTACGGCGGACGACATCGGCCGGCGGACGCAGGAGTTCGGCCTGTCCGGCGGGAAGTACGGCGAGTGGGAGGTAGGGTTGAACTACGACGCCACGCCGCACAATTTCTATGAGGGCGCCCAGACCATTTTCAACAACCCGTCGGACGGCGTGTACACCGTGGATGACAGCATCCAGGCCGCCATCCAGGCCGCCAACACCGCGCCCATCAAGGCCGGCGCGCCGGACAAGGCCATCAAGGCGATGGCGGCGCAAACCCACCCCATTGACCTCGAACTGGATCGCAAGACCACCGAGGCCAATGTGTTCTTCAACATCACGCCGAACATCCGCTTTAGCGCCGACGTTTCGCAGGAGAAGCGGGAAGGCGCCCGGCCGTGGAGCAACTACTACTCCTTCGGGTTCATCCGTGAAACCGAGGAGCCGATTGATTACACCTCCACGATCATGAACGGGCGGATCGGCTACCAGGACGAGGACTACAAGTTGATGTTCAACTACCAGACCTCGTCTTTCAGCAACGCCATTGACACGGCGCGGTACGATAACCCGTGGGTGGCCTCCACCAGCGCCGTTGGCGGCAACCTGTCGCCCGCGGCGGAGTATGTGCTGGTACCGGACAACAGCGCCATGCAGTACTCGCTGTCCGGCGCGGCCAACCTGCCGATGAACGGGCGGCTGACGGGGCTATGGAGCGTCGGCCAGCACAAGCAGACCGATCCGTTCATCCTGGCGGGCACGGCCAACCCGCTGGTGAAGCAGGCCGCGCTGTCCCGTGACAACCTGGACGGCAAGGCGGACGTGCAGAACCGCGATTTTGTGTTGTCCTTCGCGCCGGTGGAGTTGCTGGACGTCAAGGTGCGGTACAACTACTACCACTACGACAACAAAACTGAGATGGTGGACTGGTACCAGTACGCCACCGCTGACCGCAGCACCAGCGCCGGGGTCCGGCGGAACCTGCCGCTCTCCTTCGAGTACACCACGTGGGCCGGCGACCTGGGCCTGAACCTGATGCAAGGGTTCAAGCTGGGGCTTACCTACGAGCAGATCACCAACAACCGGGTCCACCGGGAGATTGACAGCTCCAAGGACACCAACTACCGGCTATCCGCAAGCTACCGGCCCACGGGGGACATGGGCTGGGTGTTCGTGAAGGCCTCTTATAAAATGAGCCAGCGCCGCGGTGACCACTACGTGGATATCACCGAGGAGGAGGGCTACGGAACCATCGCCAGCGGCAAGGTGACCGAGGGTAACGCCACGGTGGCCCAGTTGCCGATGTTGCAAAAATATGACATTGGCGACAAGGACCGCGGCGAGATCAACCTGCTGGCCAAGCTTGACCCCACCGATGACCTGTCGGCCACGTTGACGTACCTTAACGCCAACGAAGACTACAAGGTCATGGACCGCCACATCCCAACCAACACCGAGCGGCCAGCGTTCAACGGCTACCCGGCGCTGGAGTGCGCGGACTGCCTGTACGGCCTCACCAGCAACAAGATGAGCACGTATGGGTTGAGCGTTGACTGGATGATCAACAGCATGGTGGCGCTCAACGCGATGTACAACTACGAGAAGTACAGCTACACGCAATCCTCCCGCCGCAGCAACGCCGCCACGGCGTCGCCCTACACCGGCATCACGCCGTTTGAGAAGATGGACTGGTCGGTGGACGGCGAGGACACGGTGAGCGTGTACGGCCTGGGCGTCTCCGGCGGCGTGGACGCGATCTCCTACTCGCTGGACTACTCGTTTAGCGACGGCAAGGGTTCGCACCGCATCTACGGGCCGTTTCTCGCCATCGGCGCCGGCATCGCCGCGGGCAAGGACGGCACGGCGCTGGACACCTCGTACCTGACGGAGATCACCAACAAGCTGACCACGGTCAACGCCAAGGCGGACTACAACATCACCAAGGCGTTCTCGCTGGGGCTTGAGTACCTGTACGAGAAGTTCGAGATCGTGGACTGGGCGCTGGACGAGGTGAACGTGTATAACCCCTCCGGGGCCACCACGGGCACGGCGGCGGTCAACGGCAACCTGCTGTTGGGCGTGACCAACAACTCGTACGATGTCAGCGTGGTTTCCGCCGTGGCCAAGGTCAAATTCTAGCTTTTGCCCGAAGTCCTCCTCGCTGGAAGGCTTCACCCTCTACCCGCCCGCCATCGCAAGGTGGCGGGCGGGTTCATTTTTTCCCCGCGAATCATGGGGCGAAGCGGCTACAAGCCCCTGCGGCGTTTGCACACCATCCGCGCGTCATGGCGGTAGGGGCGCAGCATGCTGCGCCCTCTTCTGTTGGGGCGGTTC
>JACQZB010000082.1 GCA_016207925.1 Nitrospinota bacterium | reverse complement strand
GGACGTGGATAGCGTGAGTGACGATAAGATCGTGGAGGTCGAGCGTTGGCTCAATAACCGTCCGAGGAAATGCCTTGGCTACAAAACGCCGCTGGAAGTCTTTAACGGGATGAGCGTTGCGCTTGCCGGTTGAATGCGGGGGCGGAGAAAAGAGTTAGAATTGCCCTAATCAGGCGGGGAGGTCGCCGGCGGAATGCGACCGCCTGATTTCCCGGCGTTTTTGCGATGGTCCAGTGGGAGGAGAGGGCGGCGTGTCGCTGAAAACAAAAACACTGTCGGCGGCCATCGTATTTGTTTTGATTTTTTTGGGTTTTGCGCTTGCCGCCTCTCAATTGGTGTTCCTGCCCTCTTTTGAAGCGCTTGAAGCGGCCGAAGTCTCCCACCATCTGGACCAAGCGGCATCCCATATAAATGATGAATCCAAAAATATGGGGCTTGCGCTTTCCGATTGGTCCCAATGGGACGAAACTTACGAGTTCGCCTCCGGCGGCGCCAAAGGCTATATTCAAAGCAATTTCGCCTCCGACTCATTCGCAACGCTTAAGACCAATTTCATAATCATCACCAATAAGAATCTTGCGCCGGTTTTCGCGCGTGGCGAGGATCTGTCCGCTGGAAACGAAATCGCCGTCCCCGGCGCGCTGCTGCGCGAGATTGCGGATCCCGCCTCGCCTATCGGAAAGGTGAGCCGTTCCGGACGCGCCTCGCTGGAAGGCGTATTGTCGCTGCCGGAGGGGTTGTTGCTGGTGGCGGCGCGGCCGATCCTGCGCACCAGCGGCGAAGGGCCGGTGAACGGCGTGCTGTTCTGGGCCAGGTTTCTAAGCGGCGAGGAAGTGGAAAGGATCGCCCGCCAGCTCAAGCTCTCCGTCGCCATCCATGATCTGCGCAAGCCCGGCATGGCGCCGGACTTCGCCGGGGCGCTGGGCGCCATTCAAGCCGGCGAGCCGCGGCCGGTCATCCCCCTGGATGAACATAATGTCGCGGCCTACGCCACGCTTGACGATATTCACGGCCAGCCGGCGCTTATCATCAAGGCGGCGAATTCGCGGGAAGTGCTGCGTCAGGGAAAAAACACCATTTGGTATTTCATCACTCTTCTTATTATCGGCGGCGTTGCGCTGACCGGCGCGGCGGCTTATTTTCTCAACCGGCAGGTGGTCGGCCGGGTGTTGGGGCTTGCGTCCGCCGCGGGAAGCATCAGCCTGGAACAGGACGCGCTCGGCAGGATTCCCGCTGAAGGGCGGGACGAAATCGCTTCTCTGGCGCTGGCGATAAACGCCATGCTGCAAAAAATAGAGTCGGAGATTTCCCGGCGGACCGCATCGGAGAAAATGCTACGGGTGAATGAGCGGCGCCTGGAGACCCTGATGCGCCTGTTGCCGGTGGGGGTATTCTATACCGATCCCAAGGGGAACTTCAGGTACGTCAACCCCGCGTGGCTGAATATCACGGGTGTCGCCATAGAACAAGCGCTGGGCAAGGGCTGGCTGCATACCCTGAGCGGCGAGGATACAACGCGGGTATTTGAGGAATGGAACACGGCGTTGGGCGAGAAGAAAACCTTCCATTCTGAATTTCGTTTCGCGCGCCCCGGCGAGGCGGCGGTGTGGGTGCTGGCCACGGCCCTGGCGGAACACGACCGGGCAGGGAACGTCACCGGCTATGTGGGGACGTTGACCGACATCACCGCGCGCAAAAACGCGGAGACCACCTTGATGTGGCAGGAGAAACTGGCGTCCCTGGGCGCCTTGTCCGCGGGGGTGGCCCACGAAATTCTCAACCCGCTCAACATCATCAGCAACAATACGCAATTGCTGCAGATCGAGGACCGGCATCCGCGCATCCAGAACGGATTGGCCACGATCATGGAGCAGGTGAACCGGATCGTGAAGATCGTGGACGCCCTGCGGGTGCTGACCCATCCGCGCAAACCGGCGGTTGAGCCGGTGGATCCCCGCGCGCTGGCCGAAAAAACGGCGCTGCTGGTGGAGCATGAGTTTGAACTGAACCACATTTCGATTGAGCGGGACTTCGGCGGGGATGTGCCGCTGATATTCGTGGACGCCGACAAGCTGGCCCAGGTGATGCTGAACATCCTCAACAACGCCAGGGACGCGATGAAAACCCAATACGGCGACCGGGTGACGATCCGCATCGGGCGCGTGGAGAATACGGTGCGTATCGTCATTTCGGACAACGGGCCGGGCATTCCGCCCGAAATCCTCAACAGGGTTTTCGATCCGTTTTTCACGACAAAGGGGCCGGGAAGGAACCCGGGCCTGGGCCTGTCGGTGGCGTTTTTGTTCCTGCAGCGGATGAAGGGGAAGCTGGAAGTTTCCAGCGTGTATGGCCAAGGGGCGGCGTTCACCATCACCCTTCCCGTGGAATCCGCGGATGACGGGGAAGAAAAAGCGTTCATCCTTTCTTGACGCTGGGGCGGCCCCGCGCCACCAGGTACGCTCCGCCGGTGAGCAGGTAGCCAGCGCCGACGTGATCAAAAGCGGGCTGATCCCATAAGGCGGATGGAGCGACAGGGCCGTTCCGGCGGCAAGCGTGATTGACACGATCCACAACGCGGCGCGCGGGCTGATTTTCACCGGCGAATACCAGATCAGCAGCAGCGGCCCGATGTAAATGCACGATCCCCACACCAGGGTAAGGAACACCAGTGTGATGATGCCTCCCTGCCACAGCAGCGATATCACCACCGAACCAAACCCCAGCGCCACGGTGGCCAGCGTCATCATGCGTTCCATCTGCCGCCCCGTGGCGGCCGGATTGATCCGCCCCGCGTAAATGTCCTTCACCAGCAGCGTGGCGGACGAGTGCAGCCACGAGTCGCACGAGCTCATGGCGGCGGCCACCACGGCGGTGACAAACAAAGCCGCGGACAGCGGATCGAACCGGTGGAAGATCAGTGCGGGTACGGCTTCGCGCGGCTCGATTCCCGGCAGGGTGGCCGCCGCCGCCAGCCCCGCATAGGCCGCAAGGTAACCTATGGGGAACACCAGCGCCGCGCCCCACAAGCCGGCGGTGACCGCCTCGCGCGGGGTGCGGGCGGAGGCGGAGCGCTGCAGCCACACCTGGTCGGCGAAGGACAGCGCCACAATGGCCCCGATCCACGTGGTCAACTGACCCACGCCCGCCCCTGTCCAGTCCAGGTATTCCGGCCCCAGGCCGCGCGCGATGGTGAAGGCGCCGCCGAATTCGGAATACCCGTCAATGAAAAGCATCGTCAGGCCCAGATAGACAAAAATCAGTTGCGCCATGTCGGTATAGGCGATGGCCCACGCGCCGCCGATGATCACGTAGGACACGATCACAACGGCGCTAAGAGCGATGGACCACTCCATGCTCCAGCCGGTGGCGCTTTTGATGATCGCTCCCACCGCCAGGTACTGCGCCGCCGTCGGCCCCATCCACTTGAGCGCGGAGGCCAGCGCCACCAGCATCCGCGCGTCTTCGCCATAGTGGCGGGCCAAAAGCTCCGGCACGGTGAGCGCCTCGCTTTGGCGGAACCGGGACGCCGCCGCGAGAATGGATAGCGCCAGCGCCACGGCCAGCGACGCCGGGTAGAGCATGGCCGATACGCCCACCTTATAGGAAAGCTCGCTTACGCCGATGACGACGCCGGAGCCGATCAGCGTGGCGGCGATGGTGAACGAGGCCAGCCACACCGGCATCCGCCGCCCGGCGACAAGGTGGTCGTCGAAGGTGTGGGTGCGCCGCCAGCCCAGCCAGGCGGTCCACCCCAGCGACGCGATATACAAGGCGATGATGACGTACTGCATCGGCAGGCCCCGCGAAAAAATCACCGCCACTATACCCGAAGGCGCGGATGGGTTACAGCGAATTCACCCCGCGCCGGGGCGGGGGTTTTTGTGGTACTTATCATGGCATGACACGGCGGCGGCTTGCGATGATCGAACGGGCGGCGATTGGCGCCATCCTC
The DNA here is from genome assembly GCA_016207925.1 of Nitrospinota bacterium. Taxonomy (GTDB): domain Bacteria; phylum Nitrospinota_A; class UBA7883; order UBA7883; family UBA7883; genus JACQZB01. The sequence goes on along the minus strand of JACQZB010000082.1, from coordinate 10,408 downwards.
GGCTGCGCGGTGGGCGACGCCATGGGCCTGCCCATGGAAGGAATGACGCCGCGCCGGCAAGCGCGGCTGTTCCCCTCGCTTGAAGGCCACCATTTCCTCTTTGGCCGCGGCATGGTCAGCGACGACACCGAGCATACGCTCATGTCCGCCCAGGCGCTCATTCAATCCGGCGGCGACCCGGAATTGTTCGCCGTGCTGCTGGCGCGAAAACTGCGCTGGTGGTTGTTGGCGCTGCCCTCCGGGGCGGGGCCGACAACCCTGCGCGCCACCGCGCGGCTGTGGATGGGGTACCCCCCCGGAGCCTCGGCGGTGTGGTCGGCCAGCAACGGCCCCGCCATGCGCGCGCCGGTGATCGGGGCGGCGTTCGGCGCGGACCGCGCGCTGATGGCGCGGCTGGTGAAGGCCAGCGTCACCATAACCAACTCCGATCCCAGGGCTTTCCATGGCGCCCTGGCGTGCGCGCTGGCGGCGGCGATGGCGGCGGAAACAGGGACGGCAAAGCGTGTTCCTGCCCGGCGATTTGTGGACGAGTTGGGAACGCTTTTGGCGGGCGAGCCTGCCGGCGAGTTCATGGCGCTGATGGAACACATGGCTGAGGCGGAGCGCGAAGGGATTGCCGTGGCGGACTTCGCGGCCAGCTTGGGCCTTTCGCGGCGCGGCCCGGGCGGCTACATTTTTCACACTGCGCCGGCGGCGCTTTATGCGTGGCTCGCCAATCAATGGGATGTGAAAAACGCCGTCACCCAGGCCATCCGTCTGGGCGGCGACACGGACACCATCGCCGCGATCACCGGGGCGATCACGGCGGCGGGAACGGGGGAGGAGGGAATACCGTCCGAATGGCTTGAACGGTTGTTTGAATGGCCCCGGAGTGTGGCGCACATGAAAGCGGTGGGGCGGCGGCTGGCCCAAGTCTCGGAGGCAGGGAAGGCAGGTTTGCCCGTCCACCTATTCACGCCAGTGTTGCCGCTGCGGAATCTATTTTTTCTGTTGGTGGTGTTGGTCCACGGACTGCGCCGTCTGGCCCCGCCATATTAGCGTTCCGGGACGCGCGGACGAAACCGGAGGGGGTTACGTTACTCTGGCCGGAACGATCACCACCGTCTTGCCCTCCCACTGCAGCCTTCTCTGGATGGCGAACGCGGTTTCGTTGTGCAGAATGCGCTGGTACCACTTCTCCCGCTCGAACAATATCCGGCCCGCGAAGAACGTGACCTTCGGGAACTCCTTTCCGGTTTCAAGGCACAATTTCTCGGCCTCCTCAACTGCGTCGGCGCCAAAAGTCATACGGCGAGCGGAGGGGATGCCCAACCCGTGGGCGAACTCCACATATTTATCCAGGTTGGCTTCCACGCTGGATCGCAGCGCTTCCAGGGTGCCCTCGCCCTTGAATCCCTTCGAATCTATCTCCCCCACGGAGAGGAAAACCACTCCCTTGAAGTATCCGGGGAAATCCCGCAACACGCCAAGAAAGGTGTGCAGCCCCAGCCCACCGTACCCGCCCACCAAAATAGCGGCCACGGGTTGGGCCGGGTCCGGCGTCCTTGCGGAGGGGATGACGGCGCGCGGTGTGTGGGTAAGCATGGCGTAAAGTTTTTCAAGCTTGCGGGCCACGGCTTCGTAGTGACGCCGTATCAGCAGGCACAGGGCTGCCACGGCGCCCGTCACCGCCATGGTGATCCATCCGCCCTCAAGGAATTTTTCGTGGAGGGTCACCGAAAGGATGGTAAGGCACAGGCACAGGCCGATCACATGGATGGATATTTTCCTTTTCCAATCCTGCTGCTCCTTACGGACCCCAAGATAGAGCTTGACCATGGAGACCTCGGTCATGGAGAAGGTGATGAACACGTTTATGCTGTACATCACCACCAGGTAGCGCACGTTTCCCGCCGTGTAAAACAACGCCGCCAACGAGGCCAAGCTCATCATCAAAATCCCGTTTTGCGCGGTGAGCCGGTCGGAAAGGGCGGCGAACCGCCGGGGTACCCAATAGTCCACGGCCATGTTGGCCAGCACCCGCGGGCCGTCCACGAAACCCGCCTGGGCGGCCACCACCAGCAGCGCCCCCTCGGAGAGCAGGACAAGAATCACGAACGCGCCGCCCAGGGGGACCGTTTCAACGAAGCGCTCCGCAAGAACCGCGTTCATGGTTTTCCCCTCGACGGCCTCCACGCCCCACAGCAGGTAGCATAAAAGAAGGCCGGAAGCCGTGAAAGCCAGTGATACGGCCATGTACAGCATGGTGCGCTTCCCCGTCTGGACGCGAGGCTCCCGCATGATGGCAAGGCCGTTGGACACCGCCTCGATCCCCGTGTAGGTGCCGCCGCCCAGCGAGTAGGCATGGATGAATATCAGGAACATGCCGCCCATGCCCAGCATGGACAGGCCGCTTGAAAAACCGTCGCCCGCTTCTTGCAACATGCCCGGGAACCCCGGCGCCTTGACCGTGACGCCCGCCACGATCAGTATCGCGTGGGTAACGATGAAGATGACGAAGACCGGCGCCAGCGTGAGAACGGATTCCTTCACTCCCCGCAGGTTGAGCAACGTCAACCACGCGATCAACAACACCTCCACGGCGAGTTTGCCCTCATGCCACCCCAGGGGGAGCAGGCTGAACAGCGCGTCACCGGCGGCGGCGATGGATATGGTGATCGTGAGCACATAGTCCACCAGCAGCGCCGCGCCCGAAAACATCCCCGGCCGGCCGCCCAGGAATTTGGTGGCGACCACATACCCGCCGCCGCCGTAGGGGAAATGCTCGATCACCCTGCTGTACGCGACGGCGATGACAAACACCGTGAACGCCATCACCACGGCCAGGGCAAGCGCCAGGTAGGTATGGGGGCCAAAGGCCCTGAACGCTTCTTCCGGACCGTAGGCCGAGGACGAAAGGCCATCCGCCCCCAACCCCACCCAGGCCAGGAACGAAACCAGCGAGATGCGGCGGTACACGGAGCGGTCGGTGATGTCCCGCGGCGGACCGATCAACAGGCGCCGGAGCCGCGCCAGCGGCGAAACCCGCGGCGGCCCGCTCTCTTCGCCCGGCGGCGTGCGGTCAAGGTTGTCCATCACCCGGCTCAATACCAAATTTGCGGTTCCGCTGCGCGGGAACCAATCCGGACACGAAGCATACGCGCCATCATTACATCACGGCGCCGCCCGGCAGTCCATTCCCCGCCTGGCCGGGTTACAGCGAACTCACCCAGCCGGAAAGATGCCGCCGGGCCAACTCCAGCGGAGCGGAGGACTTCCACGCGGCGGCTTGCACGATGGCCCCCTGGAACACTTGATGGACGTGCATGGCCTTGTCGCGCGGGCCGGAGGCGAAATGGACGAACTGCGCCTCCAGCCAATCTATGGTGCGGTCGAACGCGCGGGCCAAGGTGGGGACGTGGGCGGGGCTGCGCTTGGCAAGCTCCACTACCAGCGACCCCACGGGGCAGCCGAACCGCGAGTACACATCGGCTTTGTTCTTGAGGTTATCTATATATCCCAACACGCGCTGGCGCGGGTCGCCGCGGTCCTTTTCAATGGCCGCAAGATTAACGGCGACGATTTCCAGCCGCCGCTCGATAACGGCGTTAAGCAGCGCCTCCTTGGTTTTGAAGTAGTAGTAAAAGTTGCCGCGATTGATGCCGGCTTTTTGGCAGATGTCGGCGAAACTGGTTGACCAAAAACCTTTACGCAAGGCCAGGTCTTCGGCGACATCGAGCAGCTTTTGGCGAATGGGGCTTGTTTGCTCGTTCATTGGTTAAGTCAGATGGCTGACTTAATTATAGGCCGCAAGCTTCCATTGCGCCATGCGGATTTACTCTATATTAGGAGAGTATCTGTCTTGCTAATTGGCGAGCGAAGATTTAAAATTAACTTTTTGTCGGGGCGTAGCGCAGCCTGGTAGCGTACCTGAATGGGGTTCAGGTGGTCGCTGGTTCAAATCCAGTCGCCCCGACCATTTTTTCCAATGGGTTGGAGTTTTAATCCCAACCCAAAATCCCCGCTTGCTACCATTTTGCTACCGTTCCCTCACCTGTTCCAGCCTTTTGGCGGCATCCCGCAACCCCGAGTCGCCACATGCGTGAGCGTACCGCAAGGTCATCGAAATGTCGCTGTGTCCCATCCAGTCTTTGATCTCCGCAAGGGGGACACCCGCCTTGCGGAGCTTGGTCCCGCAATCATGCCGCAGGTCGTGGAAATGAAAGTCAACGATCCCGGCCAGCTTGCACAGTTTCCGGAATGCTGCGCTAACGTTGTTGAGCTTTCGCGGTGTGCCATCATCCTTGATGAACACGTAGTCCGTGGGCGGCTGAGCAATCATCCGGTCTCTCGCTTCACGAAGTTCCAAAAACGTCTGCAGGCAATGTCCGGTCATGGGGACGCCAACAGGTTTACCGGATTTCGTCTTCCGGAAAACTACCCATCGGTTCTCAAAATCCACATCCGCCCACTGGAGGTTAAGTACGCTTCCCCTCCGCCCCGCCGTGTTCAATTGACCTCCTCCCAGAAAACTGGACCAGCCTGAATGTTAGTATTCGGCATGGGCTGAACACTTTGGCTGGGAGGATTTCCATGAGAAAGAAGCATTCCGAGGAACAGATCGCGTTCGCCTTGCGGCAAACGGAGACAGGAACGGCCGTCGCGGAGGTTATCCGCAAGATGGGGATCACGGAACAGACGTTTTACCGCTGGAAAAAGCGGTACGCCGGACTTGGGGTGTCCGAACTCCGGCACATGAAGCAACTTGAGGAGGAGAACCGCAAGCTCAAGCAGCTCGTGGCCGACCTGAGCCTTGACAAGAAGATGCTCCAGGACGTGCTCTCAAAAAAGCTCTAAGGCCCGGCCAGAAACGCCCGCTCGTGGAACGTTTGAAGATGGCGTACGACGTGAGCGGGCGGCGGGCTTGCCGGGCCGTATTGTTAGGGAACTCCAGCTATCACTACAAGTCCATCCGTCCTCCGCAGACGCCGCTGCGGGAGCGGATCAAGGAACTGGCGGCGGCCAGGGTGCGGTATGGGTACCGGCGGCTTTATATCCTTTTGCGGCGGGAGGGGTGGACAGTGAATCACAAGCGAGTGTACCGGTTGTACTGCGAAGAGGGCCTTCATCTGCGCGCGAAGCGGCCCAAGCGCCGCGTGTCGGCCGCCCACCGGGCCAACCGCCCTCTGGCCACACGGATGAATGAGAGTTGGAGCATGGACTTTGTGTCGGACAGCCTGTTTAATGGGCGGCGGTTCCGGGCGTTCACGTTAGTGGATACTTTTAGCCGGGAATGCCTTGGGATTCTGGTTGATCAATCGATCACCGGCGTGGCCGTCGTTGAGTTCATACGGCGGGTGAGCTTCCGGCGAGGCGCGCCGGAGCGGATATTTTTGGATAACGGCCCGGAGTTCATCGGCAAGGCGTTGGACCGGTGGGCTTACGAGAATGGCGTGACGCTGGATTTTTCGAGGCCGGGGAAACCCACGGATAACGCCTTTATCGAGTCGTTCAATGGGTCGTTCCGGGACGAATGCCTGAACGCTCACTGGTTTTTGTCCCTGCAGGACGCCCGGGAGAAGATCGAGGCGTGGAGAAAAGAGTATAATGAATTTCGCCCGCACAGTTCCTTGGGGGACATTCCTCCGAGGGAATTTGCGGCGAAAACGGCCGCGGCGTCGCTCAGGCAAGAAGCCGAAATTGCGTGAGGCTGGCCGGTCCAGTTTTGGGGGCAGGCTCAAATTGTAGGAAAACTCGCATTGAATCCGCTCCAATCACCGGGGGAAGGTCACTGCTAACACCGCAACGCCTGCAAACCAAACCAGCGTCCTGAAGTTCCTCGTACAGAAGAACCCACTTTAAACGAGCCTTTTCTTCCTTTGACATCAGACAATTTTAATTGAAATGATGTCTATGAATCACACATCTGTGTGAATCACACACATCATCTTCGCAAGCGGTTACATCTGATTCTGGCGCTGTTCCGTCCGCGTCCGTGGCCCAATAATATGACAGCCCTTGCGCGCTATTTTGGATTGCACCGTGAGCGCGCACGGAATAACGTCGCGATGCCTGATTTGTTCTGTGTACCGGTGGCGGTGTCCATTACCAGCTTTTCAAATTCGTCGTCCTTTGCGTCAATCTCATTTTCGCGGTGTGATGGCGATGGCGGCATCGGGGGAGTTTCACGGCGAATCGTAAACGCTCCTCTTCAGTCTCCCGAAAAAGATCGGGACTGCTTTCAGTAAGGTCATTTTGTCAGCGGCCTCGTGCTTGAACATGAAAAGCATGGCCAATCCGCTATTTAAGATACCGTTCGCGATGTATCCAACTTCAACATATTTAAAATTGTTGGGTTGCTTGTTTTGTGACAATGTGCTACTCATGAAACACTTTAACAATTAGCCTGTATCGTTACAAATGAGTTTGGACGATCAAGAACTGCTGGGCGAGATTATCCTTGAGTCAAAGGAGCATCTTGGCCGCATAGAGCCTGATTTGTTGAGCCTTGAGGAAAACACCCAGGAAATCTCCGCCGATCTGGTCAATCGTCTGTTCCGCACCATGCACAGCATCAAGGGCGGCTTCGCTTTCATGGGGCTACATAACATTTCGGAACTGGCGCACGCGCTGGAGAACGTGTTGGCGCGCCTACGGGACGGCCAGATAAAGGTCACGCCGGGTCTGGTGGATGTGTTGCTGGCGGGCGTGGACAAGATTACGGAGATGATAGACAACGCCTCTGTGTCCGAATCCATGTCCACCCAAGAGATAAAAGAAAAGCTTGCGCCATTCGCGGGGGAGCATGGGGGCGGGGGCGCGGAACCAGAAGTTACCGCCATTGCCGTGGAAAGTGTGCTGGAGGAAGCTCCGGTCGCCCAGCCGCAGCCGGTAGCTGTTACCCCCGTCCGTGAAACGGTGAAACCCCCGTCCGAGGGGAAACACAGCCAGCAGCCCAAGGGCGGGGACGCCGTGCGGGTGAAGGTGTCCACGCTCGACCGGCTGGTCAATCTGGCGGCGGAGTTGGTGTTCGCGCGCAACCAGATGATCAGCGCCCTGAATGTGAAAGCCATCGAGGCGCTGGACAGGGCGCGCGTCATGGAAGTGGTGGACGCGGCGGCGGGCGAGGCGGGCCGCAACATCATTTCGCACGCGGTCCGGGCCGGGGCGAACGGCGCGGAGGGGCGCGCGGTGTTTGAGAAGGCGGTCAAGCGCGAGTTGGATTCGCTCAAGCGCGCGTTCACCGGAGCGGTTTCCGCCCCGCTGGCCGAAACACCGGTGGTCAAAGGCGCGGCGCGGCAGGTGAACTTTGTCACCACCGAACTGCAGGAAAGCATCATGGGTACCCGCCTTCAACCGGTGGGGACCGTATTTGGCAAACTGCCGCGCATCATCCGAGACCTTACCCGGTCGCTGGGCAAGCAGATCAACATCGAACTTCACGGCGAGGAAGTGGAGTTGGACAAATCCATCATCGAAACCCTTTCCGATCCCCTGACGCACATCATCCGCAATTGCGGCGACCACGGCATCGAGGCGCCCGATGTCCGCGAGAAAGCCGGCAAACCGGCGGAAGGCAGGGTGCGGGTGGCCGCGTACCAGGAGGGCGGCCAGGTGTATATCGAGATCACCGACGACGGGCGCGGCATTGACCCGGCGGCGGTGCGCCGCAAGGCCGTCGAAAAGGGCATACTCACCCCGGAGCGCGCCGGGGAGATGACCGACGCGGAGGCGCAGGCGCTGATCTTCGCGCCGGGATTTTCCACGGCGCAAACGGTGACGGACGTCTCCGGGCGCGGCGTGGGGATGGATGTGGTCAAGACCAACATCGAAAGCCTGGGCGGGTCGGTGGAGCTTCACTCGGTGGCGGGCGAGGGGACGCGCCTGCTGCTCAAATTGCCGCTGACGATGGCCATCATCCCCGCGCTGGTGGTGGAGGCGGAGGGTCGCCGCTACGCCATCCCGCAGGCGAGCATAGACGAACTGACGCGGGTGCGTGGCTGCGACATTTCTTCGAGCATAGAAAACCTGGGCGGCGCGCCGGTGATCCGCCGCCAGGGGCGCCTGCTGCCCCTGGTCTATCTGGCGGGCCTTTTTGGATTGCGTAAAACGTTTTACGATCCCAAGGCGGGCGGGGCGCGGGAAGACCGGCGCGGCCAGCTTGTGGACCGCCGCAAGCGTCCCTTGGACCAACAAAACGCCGGGGAAAGCGGTGAAGATCCCGCGGCGGAGCGCCCGCGCGGGCCGGACCGGCGCAAAAGCCTTGCCAACGCGTTGCAGATTGTGGCGCTCAAAGTGGGCGCGCACCGCTTCGGCCTGATCGTGGATACCTTGCTGGACACCGAGGAGATCGTCGTCAAGCCGCTTTCCTCGTACCTGAAGAAGTGCGTCTGCTATTCGGGGGCCACCATCATGGGCGACGGCAAGGTGACCATGATCTTGGACCCGGCGGGGATCACCTCGTTCACCAAGATGAAATTCGAGGCGGTGGACAAGGAGTTCGAGGCCGCGCAACGGGCGAAGAAACACGCGCAGATGGCCGAAAGGCAAAGTCTGCTCTTGTTCAAGGCCGGGGGACAGGAAGTGTTCGCCATCAATCTGGATCTGGCGAACAGGGTGGAGCGCGTATCCGCGGAGCGGATCAAGCCGGTTGGCGAAAAGGAATTCCTGAATTACGCCGACTACTCGATGCGGATACTGCGACTGGAGGAGTACCTGCCCGTCTCGCGGCCCTCGGAGCGCCCGGAACGCTTCTTCGCGTTGATCCCCAAGCTGGTGAAGAACCCCATGGGCATCGTTGCGTCCGAGATCGTGGACATCATCAAGAGCGACGTGAAAATTGACCGCGATAAGGTGAAGGGCACGGGCATTTTCGGCACGGGGGTGATCGAGGGGCAGATGGTCATATTCCTGGACATCTACGGCCTGTTCGAGGCGGCGGAACCGGAAATCCACGCCCACCTGGCGGTCAAGGGGAAACTGGCGGGGCGGCGGATACTGTTGGCGGAGGATACGGCGTTTTTCCGCACGGTCACCACCAAGTACCTGGAGGAACAAGGGTGCGAGGTGCGCGCCGTCATTGACGGGCAATACGCGTGGGAAACCCTGCTCGCCGGCGAGAAGTTCGACGCGCTGCTGACCGACATCAACATGCCGCGGATGAACGGACTGGAGTTGACGAAGAAAATCCGGGCGTCCGGCAAGTTTCCCGGCCTGCCCATCGTGACGCTAACCTCCATGGGGCTGGAGCGGGACAAGAAAGTGGGCTACGAGGCGGGTGTGGATCACTATGAGCTGAAGCTGGACAAGGAGCGGCTGCTGGAGACGCTGCGCGGGATTTTCGGGAAGGGGAAGTGAATGGCGCCCGGCAATCTGTACCTTTCCTTCGAGCTTAACGGAAACCTGTTCGGCATAGACGTGCTGCTGGTGCGCGAGGTGATCCATGATTTCGAGGCCACGCCGGTGGAGACCGCGACGGATATTGTGCGCGGGCTTATCAACCTGCGCGGCCAGCTTGTCACCCTGCTGGACCTTGGGCCGAGGATCGGCGGCGGGGAACGCGCGCCGGGCGCCGCGGCGCATTGCGTGATCCTGAAAACGTCAACCGAGCTTGCCGCCGCGGGGCGCTCTGAATTCGCGGCGGGGATGCCGGAAGAAACCGTGGGGCTGGTGGTGGACGGCATCGGCGACGTGGTGGCGCCCGCCGCGGAAAGCGTCGGCCCGGCGCCCGCCAACCTGGCGGGAGTCAATGAGGAATATGTGGCCGCCGTGGCCCTGCTCGAAGGGAAACTGATGATGCTTATGGATGTTTCGCGGGCGTTGGCCCCTGAATAACACAGACGGTGAAAGGACGGGTTTACGACAATGGCATTCATCGAATGGGAAGACAGGTTCAGCGTCGGCGTGGTGGAATTCGACAACCAGCACAAGCGACTGTTCGACATAGTGAACGAATTGCACGCGGCGGTGAAGGCCGATCACGGATTCGAAGCGCTTCAGAAAATCCTCGACGAACTGGTGGACTACACCGTGACCCACTTCAAGGCCGAGGAGGCGAAGATGGCCGCCGCGGGATATTCGGGCCTCTCCGCCCACCGGGGCGAGCATGAAAAGCTGATCTCCGACGCCAGCGGGCTGATAAAGCAGTTCAAGGAGGGGCACATATCGGTCGGCGTGGACCTGTTGAACTTCCTGGTCGGCTGGTTGCAGAACCACATCATGCAGACCGATATGAGATATTCGGGATTTTTCAAGGAACGGGAGAAGCCATCAGCCGCAGGCCGCGCGGAACCTGCGCGCGCCACGGCAAGGGACGCTGTGCGGGAGCGTGGAGGCGTATGGACAATTTGCAACAAGCTGATGATCGGCGGCGGCGCCATGGCGCTACTGCTGGCGATTGTCGCTTTCGCCGGATTTTTCAGCGCGGGGT
>JACQZB010000101.1:19909-23275 GCA_016207925.1 Nitrospinota bacterium | reverse complement strand
ACGGCGCCCCCTGCGCTCTCATGACGGCGATCCTATCCCGCTCCATAGAGGATAAATGCTTGTATCCTTGCTTGCTCATCGCGCTCCGGCCTCCCTACTTCCATCCTAGCCAGAGCGTTGCACTTAATCATTGAACTTGGGAGGCCAATTCACGAAAGATAGTGACATCATCCTCGACTCCTTCGCTGGTTCCGGGACTACGGCTCATGCGGTATTGGCGTTGAACAAGGAAGATGGGGGCAATCGGCGGTTCATCCTGGTGGAGTGTGAGGATTATGCCGATTCCGTCACTGCCGAGCGGGTGCGCCGCGTAATAAAGGGTGTACCATCCGCCAAGAACGAAGCGTTGCGCGAAGGATTGGGCGGTTCGTTCAGCTTCTTCGAGCTTGGCGCGCCCATCGAAATAGAAAAACTGCTGGCAGGGGTGGATTTGCCCACCTATCTGGAGCTGGCCCGGTATGTTTTTTACACCGCCACCGGGCAGGAGTTCGACGAGAATAAGGTCAACGAGAAAAAGTATTTCATCGGCGCAACGAAGGAGCACGAGGTTTACCTTTTCTACAAACCCGATGTTGACTATCTGAAAGCCACCGCGCTGACCTTGGATCATGCCAAGGCGTTCGGCCCATTCCGTGGCAAGCGGCGGCTGGTATTCGCTCCCACCAAATACCTCGATCAGGAGTATCTGGCGGAGTTCAAGATAGATTTTGCCCAGTTGCCGTACCAGATTTACCGCCGGGTAAAATAGCGCCATGGAACTGCGCGAGTACCAGCAAAAAGCGCTCCAGCAGGTGGGCGCCTACTTGGAAGCGCTGGGCAAGTGGCGGGAGAAAAACCGGGTGGTCATCGCGGCCGCCGGGAAAGAGGCGGCGCTGAACGTGCCAGAAAGGGCGTGGGAAGAAGTTTCCAAACGCCCCTATCATTCCAGAAAAAACGGAATGGGTGAGTCCATCCCCAATTTCTGCGTGAAAATCCCCACCGGCGGCGGCAAAACCCTGCTGGCGGTGAAAATCATTGACCAGTTCTTCACCACTTGCCTTAAAAAACAAACCGGCGTGGTGTTGTGGGTTGTCCCCACCACGCAGATATACAACCAGACCCTGAAAGCCTTGCGGGACCGGGATCACCCGTACCGCCAGCATCTGGACATGGCCAGCGCCGGACGGACGATGATTCTGGAAAAGTGGGACAAGTTCACCCCAAGCGACACGCTGGAAAACCTTGTGGTGATGCTGTTGATGCTCCCCTCCGCCGCCCGGCAGAACAAGGAAACGCTGAAAGTTTTCAAGGACAGCAGCGGGTTCGATATTTTCTTTCCGCCGGAGGATGACGCGCCGAGACACAAGGCTCTGCTGGAAAAAGTCCCCAATCTGGATGCGTTCAACGGCGGCGATGGATTTTGGGGAGCGCAAATCAAAACGTCGTTGGGGAACACCTTGCGGATATTGTCCCCGCTGATAATTTTGGACGAGGGGCACAAGGCGTACAGCGAAAACGCGCAGGGTACCCTGTACGGGTTCAACCCGTGCGGCATCGTGGAACTTTCCGCCACGCCGGATAAAACCCGGAGCAACATACTGGTGGAAATCTCCGGCGTGGAGTTGAACCGGGAGGGGATGATAAAGCTGGACCTTCACATCATCAACAAAACCAGCCCGGACTGGAAAGACACGCTGCTGGAGGCGGTGAGACAGCGCGACGCGCTGGAGAAGAAATCCAATAAGCACGCGGCGGAGGAAGGCGCGTATATCCGCCCCATCTGCCTTATCCAGGTGGAGCGGACGGGTAAAGAGCAGCGCGGCGGGCGTTTTATCCACGCCGAGGACGCGGTGGAGTACTTGAAAAACACTTGCAACATTCCGCCGGAGCGCGTCGCGGTGAAGTCCAGCGAGAAGGATGACATCGAGGGGATAGACCTTTTGGCGCGGGATTGCCATGTGCGGTACATCATCACCAAGCAGGCGCTGCAGGAAGGCTGGGACTGCTCCTTCGCCTATGTGCTGGCGATTCTCACCAACCCGTCATCGAAAAACAGCCTAACGCAACTGGTGGGGCGCATATTGCGCCAGCCTTACGCCCGGAAAACCGGGGTCAAGGAACTGGACGAAAGCTATGTATTTTGCTTCAAGCAAAAGGGCAAAACATTGCTGGATAGCATCCGGGACGGTTTCGCGCGGGACGGGTTGGGCGACCTCGCCAGCAGTTATCAACTGCAGGAATCAGTCGAGGATATGGCCGGGGATAAAGAGCCTGTGGCATACCGGGAGCGGTTCCGGCATTGGGCCAACAAGATATACCTGCCGGTGTTCGCCATCCGGGCGGATCATCGCTGGCGGCAGGTGAAGTACGAGACCGATATTATTTCGCGGATAGATTGGAGCAAGGCGGATTTTTCGCCGTTGGCCGATATTCAGCTTTCCCTGATGAAAGATACGGGCGGTGAAATTCTGGTCAATTTGAGCGAGGACCAGAAAGAAGTCATCCGCTACCGGAGCGAGATGCTGCGGGAAGGGAATTTTTCGATAGACCCCGCCTTCTTGAGCCGTCACTTGGCGGACATCATCCCCAACCCGTGGGAGTGCTACCAGATTTGCGACAGGGTGTTGAAAACCATCGCGGTCAAGACGGAGCCGCCCGTCATGGCGGACAATCTGGTGACTATCGTCGAGGAGTTGCGGAAGCGGGCGGAAGAGGAGAAGGAACGGCTGTCGCGGCTTATTTTTCTCGATTTGCTGGAAAAGAAAACGCTCCGGTTTTTTATGCTCAAGGATGAGAAGGAAACTCAACGGTTACGCTCCAGTTTCATGGCGCCCAAGGAAGTAAAACGGCTGACGAGAGAAAATGGCGAGCCGTTGCAAAGAAGCCTTTTCGAGATAATGCCTGAAAATGGATTTAATGATTTGGAAAAATCCGTCGCGTGGTATCTGGAGGAGCAGGAGAGGCTCCTGTTTTGGTACAAGGGCATCGCGCGGGTGGACTATTACATTCAGGGCTGGCGCCAGCATCGCGTGTGGCCAGACTTTATTTTCACGGACATACACCCCAAGAATGAGAAGGATTTCGCCAAGGTGTTCATCGTGGAAACCAAGGGGTTTCATTTGGAAAATAATGATGACACCAACTACAAGAAGGACATTTTCAAGCTGTGCCAGGATCATTACGAGGAAAAAAGCTGGAGTGAGCTTAGCCTGGAGTTTCCTGAAAAAAAGGTGAGGTTTTCCGTGATTAAAGAGGAAGAATGGCGTCAACGGATAAACGAATTTTTCGCGGCATAGTTCACTCCTGAAAGGTAACCGTATCCATCATCACGCCTACGGCGTGTCGGTGAATTGGCGCGAGAGGGTGGCGGGGGCGCAGTTAGTGTCC
>JACQZB010000101.1:0-19872 GCA_016207925.1 Nitrospinota bacterium | reverse complement strand
CGGTGGAAGGACTTATAGTGAGCGAGGCGGCGGCGCAGCCGCGGTTGATGACATACACCGGCGCGGTGGCGATCTGCCCTTCGGCGTCGCGCGCGTACAAAGTGGCGCCGCCAGAAGGCAACGACGCGGAGGGCAGCGGCTTGTCCTCATCACGCGCGGACAGGTAAATCGAGGTGGCGTCGCGCTCATAGATGCGGAGCGATTGCGGGTGGCTGACCGACCAACTCACCGGCGGCATGGCGCCGTGGGCTTCCACCACCGCGCTGGCGCCGGGCGCGCCGTCTATGACCACCACGGAGGGGAACAGCGTCAGCGTGGCGAAGTCGAAGGTGACGGTGAGGCGGGTTTCGGCGTCGCGGCTGCGGACGATGATTTGCTGCTTCCCGGCGCGCAGGCCGGCCACCAGCGTGCCGCGGGCCTTGCCGGAGACATCGGCGGCGTAGTGGATGAAGCCGTCGGCGCCGGTTTGGCCCCCCTGCCAGGCGCCCCATGCCTCCGGGATGAAAAACGCCACGTCGGTGGAAAGTCCGGCGACGGAGGCGGCCACGGTCAGGGCGTCGCGCCCGTTGGCGCGCAACGTGGCGCCGCCGCCGGATTCGGTGAAGGTTTCGCCGCGCGGGCCATTGGCTACAATGGAAAGGGAAGGGGGAACGCCTTCCGGCGCCTTTGAATACGTCGCCTTGCCGCACGCGAGCAGAACAAAGGCGATCGGCGCAACTATGGCGAAATAGCGAAGCATGAGATTCCCCCAACCACCGTGGCATTATGAATACCATGCGCGGCTGGCGGTGTAAAGAGGCGTTAAAAAAGGGTAGTGCGTCAGTTTGAATTATTTTTGGAAAAGTGTGCGGCAAGGTCCTTCGGCTTTGCCTCAGGACTTCAACAATAAGCGTGAGATGCCTTTACCGGCGCCCTGAGCGGTGCGAAGGGCCTTGCGGTTCAAATTTCAAATTGAGACACTACTTAAAAAAGCCCCGGCGTTATGCGCGCCGGGGCGGAATATCCTTCAACTGCCGGTCATTGATAGGGATATGATCCCTTGAAGCTGACCGTGAGTGAGTCCTCCAACTCCACCCCGCCCGCCAGCACGGCGCGGATATGCACGGTGGCGTCGCCCAACCGCGTGCCGGTGGCCAGCACCAGGCCCCGCGCCACGCCATATTTGTCCGCGGCATAATAGGTGTACAGGTCCTTGTCAACGCACGGCAGATTGCTGTACGTTTCATCGCACGCCGCGGTGATCTGGGCCGCCGTGGTGGTACCCCATTGCTCCCAAGTGCCGAACCAGTCGGCGACAAAGAAACCGACCCGATTGGCCGAGCCGGTGACCGTCACGATAATTTCAAGTATATGATCGTAACGCACATAAGGCAGGTACGCGTCGGCCTGGGAGACGTACCGATTGTAGGTGCTGATGGCGAGCGAGGACGAAGTATTTTGCAGCGGAACGCCTTCATCCACCGCTTTGCCGCACCCCGCGGCCCCCAGCGACATCGCCATCACCGCCACCAGGGCCAGCGCGCGCGCCTTTTGGCGCAGATAGGCTTTGCTCACGATACGTTCACCTCCTCCGGATGGGCCTGCGCCCATGTTCAACTGTGTTCCGTTCATATCCTGCAGCGTCGTAACGCCTCGCGTAATTCCTTTTCCGTCACATCGTCGCGTATCCGGCATGTTCCCAATCCTTCCAGCAGCGCGAACCGTATTTTTCCCGCGCGGACTTTTTTGTCGTGCGCCATGGCGGCCAACAGCGTGCGCTCACTAATGCCGCGCGGTATGCCCGCGGGCAACCCCGCGGCGGCGATAAGCCCGATGACGCGGTCCATCTGCTTTATGTCCAAGGCGCCCTTCAACTGTGAAAGGATCGCCGCCGCCGCCATACCCATGGCCACCGCGTGCCCGTGCCGCCACCGCCGGTAGCCCGTCACCGCCTCCAGCGCGTGGCCCACTGTGTGGCCGAAGTTGAGAATGGCCCGTAGCCCCACCTCGCGCTCGTCGGCGCCGACTACCGCCGCCTTTGTCCGGCACGACACCCGCACCGCTTCCGCCGTCACCGCGGGGTCCAGCGCCACCAACCGCGCTATATGGCGCTCCAGGTAGCCGAAGAACCTCGCCGACGAAATACATCCGTACTTGATGATCTCCGCCACGCCGCACAGGATTTCTTCCCGCGGCAAGCTTATCAGCGTGTCCATGTCCGCCAGCACCACGCACGGTTGATGAAACGCCCCGATAAGGTTTTTGCCTTTCGGGTGGTTCACGCCGGTCTTGCCGCCCACCGAACTGTCCACCTGGGCCAGCAGCGTGGTGGGGACCTGCGCGAGCCGTATGCCGCGCATGTACGTCGCCGCGGCGAAGCCGGCCATGTCGCCGATCACCCCGCCGCCAAGCGCCACCACCGCCGATCCGCGGTCGTGCCGCGCCCGCGCGAGCCGGTCATGAATCCGCGCCACCGAGGCCATGGTCTTGTAGCGCTCGCCATCTGGCAGAAGCGCCGCTTCCCACGCCACGCCGGCGCGCTCCAGGCTTTCGCCCAGCCGCCCGCCGTACAAACCGAATACCCGGCGATTTGAAACAACCAGCGCCCTGCCCGACATCCGCCGGACCCTGGCGCCAGCCCCGGCCAATACGCCGGAGCCAATCACAATATCGTACGAACGCTCGCCAAGACTGACTTTCTCAATCCGCCGGCGCGCGCCTTTCAACCCTTTCAAGCGTCGTCAAGCCGCCGCCGCCGCGACGATTTGAACCGGGAGCGAAAGCTCCAGATCCTCCACGATGACGTAAATGAAATCAACGCCGCCCGCGTCGCCCTTGATTTCAACGGTACCAATCATAAGGCCATTAGCGTCCGTGGTTCCCGTTCCCGCCTTGTCAACCGCGCCGACAACCGTCACCGGCACACCGGACACCATGTTGCCGCGCGCGTCCCACACGCGCACCCGCACCGCCACCGTGCCGGGAGTTTGTACGGTGTGTGGAGTAAGGGTCATTTCGACGTAGTATCCGCTTGGTTTCGAGGGGCCGCGCGTCACGGGGTTGGAATTGGCCACCGACTCCTCCGCGGGGGCGGCCCCGCAGCCCGCCATCACCAGCGGCGCCACGAACAGCGCGGCCAGCAGCAGTATCTTGGCCAAGGTCAGGTTCTGGTTCATTGCGCCGGTCCTTATGCTCATGCTATCACTCCACGATCTTGGGCGTGATGAAGATCAACAGCTCTTCGCCTGACTTCGAGTTAATCTTGTTCTTGAACAGCCAGCCGAGCACCGGCACATCGCCGATGCCGGGCACTTGCCGGTTGGATCCCGTGTCGGTGTCCTTGAACAGCCCGCCGATCACCGTGGTGGCGCCGTCGCGCACCAGCACCTCGGTGGTGGCCTTCTTGGTCAGGATCGGCGGCGCGCCGCCCGCCAGCCGGTTGGCGAAGTCCGCCTCGTCCTTGTTCACGGAGATGTTCATCCGCACATGCTCGTCCGGGGTGACGTGGGGGGTCACCTTCAGCGACAGGGTGGCGGACTTGAACTCCGTCTTGGTGCCGTCGGAGGAGGTGGTCTGGTACGGGATTTCACGCCCGGACTCTATGAGCGCCTCCTTGTTGTTCATGGTGGTTATCTTGGGCATGGAGATGATGCGGCCGTTGCCGTTGTTCTCCAGCGCCAGCAGGCGCGCGTCAAGCAGCGCGGTGCCCGCCACATGGCCCAGTGTTATGCCCAAGGCGCCGGCCGCGGCGCTTTCGATGCCGGTGTTCACCGCGCTGCCGCCCACGCCAATGTTGGGCGAAGGCCCGGCCGCGCCGGTGACGCCCACGGTGTAGGGGAAGTTCTGGCCGGTGACGGTGTTAAAGTGGCCGCCCCACTGGATGCCCAACTCGCGGGCGGTGGAATGGGTGGTCTCCACGATGCGCGCCTCGATGAGCACCTGGGTCTCCTTGCGGTCCAGCGCCTCGATCAGCGCCGCCATCTCGGCGAGCTTTTCCTTGGTGTCCTTGACGATCAGCGTGTTGGTGCGCGAGTTGATCTCCACGGACCCGCGCTCGCTCTTGATGGACTCCAGGTTGGTCTTCATGTTCGAGGCGGTTTCGTAGCTGACCTCGAAGATGCGGGTGTACAGCGGGGCGATCTTCGCCTCCGTTTCCATCAGCTCCTCCATGGCCTTCTTTTCCTTGCCGATCTCGGCGGCGGGCGCGATACGGATGATGTTGCCCTCGCGGATCATGTCAAGGTTGTTGTTCTTGAGGATCACCTCCAGCGCCTGTTCCCACGGAACGTTGGCCAGCTTGATGGTCACGTCGCCCTTGACCTTGTCCGAGGTGATTACGTTCAGCCCCGACACGTCGGCGATGATGCGCAGGATGTTATGGATGTCGGCCTTCTGGAAGTCCAACGACACCTTGGCGCCGGTATATACCTTTTCGGACGGCGTCAGCGTCTTGCGTTCGGGCGCGGCCTGGGCCAATTCCGCTTCCTTGACCTCGCGGGCCTGGGCCAACACCGCCTCGTCGCCAACGTCCAGGATTATGGAGCGGCCTTCGGCGCGCACGTTATACAGCGCCTTCTCCGTCAGGTTCACCACCACCTTGGCCACGGGGTCCGCGCCGGAGGCGAACTGGAACACCGCCACGTTTTTCACCCGCGAACCTTCGGCGTCCACATTGACCAGCTTTTCGCTATCCGCCGTGACCAAGGCGCCGGGTAGGTCCAGCGTAAGGCGCTTGAGCTCATCGCGCGGGATCAGCCGGTAGGCCGGGCTTTCGCGCGACATGGTGACGGTGACGCGGGAGAGCGAACCCTTGTGCATGAAAGAGACGTCCTCCACGCGGCTCTGCCCGGAGACAAGCGCCTCCACCGTCGCGCCGCTCATGGGCGCGGGATGGGCGGCTTCCGGGGCGGGCGCGCTGACCTCCTGGGCGACCAGGCCGGAGCCTTTGGGCGCGATCAGGATTTTGAGTTCCTTCGGATCGGCGGTGTCCAGCAGGTAATCCACCTCGCCGGTCAGCCCCACCTGCAGCCGCGCGTCCTTGGAGGAGGCGAAGTAGATGGGGGTGATGTCCGTAACCGGCTCCGACCCCACGGGAATGGCGGCGCCAAACGACGACAAGTCCACACCGGTCAGGTCCACCACCAGCGCCGCGGGATCACGCATGGTGAACACGGTGCTATGGATTGGCCCGCTCGCCTTTATGGACAGCTCCACCTGCCGGGCGGAGCCGGCCGCCGAGATGTCAACGATCTTGACGGCGCCCGCGCTTTGCGCGCCGGCGGACTTCGCCCGGCCCGCGTCAGTCGCGCAGGAGGCCGCCGCCACAAGCAGCGAGAGGGAGACGGCGATCGTTCTCACAGGGAACCAGTTCACGGATCAACCCTCCTCTGGTCGAAGTTTCATGATAGTTTCAACAGGATCGAACTTGGCCGGGATGGTCCCCGGCTTGCGCCGCTGTTCGCGGATCACCACGTATTCAGGCTCGATGGCGATGACCTTGCCGCAGCTCTTGCCAAGGTTTGCCGTCGGGAGTGGCGACCAGCGCCAGCGGCTCCTTGTCGGTGATAATCACGCCGGAAAGCTTGAGCGAAAGCAGGTCGAACTCTTCCAGCGTTTCGCGCGGGCGCTCCGGATCGCATTCCTCGACGTAGCTGGCCGCGCCTTCACCCATGATGCCCGCGATCAGCGGCATGAACGGGTCGCGCTTGCCCGCGGAGGCGTAGCGCCCGCCTTCCTTCAACACCGAAGGCTGGCCCTGCGCCGGCTGCTCGATGGTCCCCAGCACCGTGGCGCCCGCTTTTTTGGCCTCCTTGGCCGGGGCGGGCGCCGTGGGGACGGCCAGCGAGCGGAAACCCGCGTCGTCCTTGGCCAAGCCGCGCAACAGCCAGCGGCCGGCTTTTTGCGGATCGCGCATCCACGTCTCGCCGATGATGCGGGCGGTGACCGGCTCCCCTTCGCCGCGCGCGTCAGTGCGTGTGTAGCTGATGGAAGCCAGGTCGCCCTGAATGTTGACGGAATTGACCACCGCGTCATACGCCCGGCGCTTGAGGGTCAGTACGCGGATCAGGTTCTCCCGGTTAATCCCCGGATCGGTAAAACCGGGCGCGACCATGGACGAAACCGCGTCCGGATTGCCTGAAATTATGGACGCTTTCAAGGCGTCGAACGACGCCCGGATCTCTTTTTCGTCCCGGTCGGCGCCTCCTCCCAACAGGGTGGTGTAGGCGAAAAATCCCCCCACCGCCACTATAAGGAGCAAAAGGACCGTGATCCGTTTATCCATTACCGCGTCCCTATCATTACGTTCACGCCCGCCACCCGGCGCGGGGCCATGATATCCAGCTTCATCCCTTTTTCTCCGCGCCGGCCTTGGATGATTTCTCCGCGCCGCCGGGCGCGCCCTTTTCTTCGGGTTTTTTCAGCATCGCGGCATCCAGGAAACGGTAGGTGACCGCTTGGAGGCTTACATCCAACGTGGTGATACCGCTCTTGGCCGAGCCGCTTTTCATGATTATGTCGCTGATGGTGACGATACGCGGCAGATGCGCGATCTCGTCAAAAAACATAAGTATGTTGTGGAACTTGCCGGTGAGCTTGAGGCTGACCGGAACCTCGGCGTAAAAATCGCGGGGGATTTCGTTGGCGGGCTTGAATTGCAGGAACTCAAGCCCCGATTGCGTGCCGAAATTGGAAATCTGCGTCAACAACGAGGGTATCTCCTTGTCGGAAGGAAGTTGCAGCGACGCCTCGGCCAACTCGGCTTCAAGTTTCACCATTTTTTCTTTCAACTCGGTGATTTTCTTGGCCTGGCGGCGCGTGTCGTCCACTTCTTTCTGTATCTTGGCCAGGTCGTCCTTGAGTTTGAGAATTTCACCGTCTTTGGCCTGCACCACAAGAAAATAGAAGGCCGTCAGTATCACCACCGCGACCACGCCCACCGCGGACCAGCGCTGCCAGTGGGGGATCGGGATGATCCTGTCGTAGGGCACCTTCTCAAAAAGCTTGTCCAGATCCACGTTTCCTATCCTCATCCGCGCGCCGGGCCGGGCGTACCCGTCCGGCGCGTGTTGACTCCCTTACTTTTTACCCTTTTTGCCTTTTTTGTCTTTCCCGGACTTTTCTTCAAGCTTGCGTTTCTCGTCGGCCAATTTCTTGCCGAGGGCGGTATAACCGGTCAGGGTGAATTGGTTGATAGGCTCTTTGCCCTTGCCTACCGAGCCTTTCTTGATTTCACCCAATTCGATATTGGCGAACTGATCCGACTGTTGCATGGCGCGCATCAGGTCCGCAACCGCGTTATTGGAAAACGCATACCCTTGCAGCGAAATGACGCCATTTTTGTCGGAAAGCTGCGTAAGCCATATTTCCGGCGGCAGCAACACGTTCAGCGTGTCCAGATACATCGTCGGGCCGCGCCGGACGGCGGTAAGCTTGTCAATGGCGGCCAGAATCGCCGTGACCTGATCCTGGCGCGTCTGCATGACCGCCACCTGGGCGCGGATTTTCTTCTGCCGTTCAAGCTCCTCCTGGGCGGAGGTGATCTGCCCGTTGGTGTCGGAAATCTGGCTGGCCTTGACCGTCCACCAGAAACCGCACAACGCCACCGAGGCGGCCATGGCCAGTAGGGCCATGATGATCTGCTGCTGGATGACCAGGCGGTCTTTCGCCTGACGGTCGGCCAGAAGGTTGATTTTGATCATTTATCGTCCAACGTCCTCGTGGCCAAGCCCACGGCGACAACCGCCATGGGGGCGATGGTGTCCAGATATTGCTGATCGAACTGACGGGTATTGATCTTCAGACCCTTGAAGGGATTGATGATGTCGCAATCCAGCCCAAGCTCCTGGCCGATCAGGGTGTCTATCCCTTCCAGCATGGCGCCGCCGCCCGACAAACGGACGCGGCGCACGCGGCTTTCGGACGTTTTGTGGAACAGGTCGAACGTGCTTTGCAACTCCGCGGCGATCTGGCCGACGCCGGTCTTGATATGGCGGATGACGTCGGCCTTGTTCATCCCGTCGGGCAGGCGGCCCAGCTTGACGCTCTCCGCGTCGCGGAACCCGACGTTCATGTTCTTCTGGATGGCGATGGTCACCGCGGAGCCGCCCACCGAAACGTCGCGGGTGTAGGCGGTGACGCCGCGCTCGATAATGTTGATGTTGGTCACCGTGGCGCCGATGTTGACCAGCGCCACCGTGTCGCCGCGGTCAACACCATAGGTTAGCTCGGCGCCGTTTTCCAACGCGAACACGTCCAGGTCCACTACCGTGGGTTTCAACCCCGACTCTGTGATAATGCGCGACTGCTCGGCGATCAACTCTTTCTTGGCGGCCACCAGCAGCACATCCATCTGGCGCTCCTCGCCGGCGGGCGGTTTTTGGCCCTTCTTGGGTATTTCGCCCTCGGAGGCCACCACCTGGAAGTCCACATTCACCTCGTCTATGTCGAAGGGAATGTACTGCTCGGCTTCCTGCTGTATGGATTCGGCCAAGTCATCCTCGCTCATCAAGGGCACGGTGATCTTCTTTATGATCACCGACTGGCCGGCGACGGCGAACACGGCGTGCTTGTAGGAGGATAGTTTTTCGGACTTGACGAGGTTCTTTATCGCTTCGACGATGGCTTCGGGATTTTCGATCTCACCGTCCACGATGGTGTCCGGAGGCAGGGGAACCATGCCGAAGCTCGCCAGTTCGTAACCGCTCTTGTGCTTTTTAAGCAGGGCGGCCTTCACGGACGTAGAGCCGATGTCTATCCCTAAAAACGGCTTCTGACCTAACCCGAACACCCTGTCACCTCAAGCGCATATTATACAGCGTGAATCATTCCATGAAAAATACGCCGTCACGATCCTCCAAATCCAGATCAAGCGCGGCAAGTATTTTTCGTTTGGTGTCAATGCGGCAGTAGAATCCCTTTTCCACCCGGTCAATGGTCTGAACGGACAGTCCGGTCTTGCGGGCAAGCTCGGCCTTGCTCATCATTTTGGATTCACGGATTTTGCGGACATTGTTTTTCTGCCGCCGTCCTTGCACAGGCATTGGAAACGTCCGCACCCCTGTCGGTTTCAATAGAATGACCACCATCCAATTAGGGTAAAGTTTATATCAATTAACTGTATTTGTCAATAATTTTTCTAGATTTCTAGTAAAATTTAATATATATTACACTATATTGATATTTCAAATGAAATAAATATATTTAATTAAAAGTAATTCTAAAATAAGATATACATTATAATATAATAACTATATAATAATTTGCATATAATTTCAATGTTTCAGAGCGCTAAAAACTCGCATGTCTTCTGTTCCATATCCACAATCGCGGCGGTAGCCACTCCTTTTACCCATCCGCAACCTTCGCCGGGGTTGACAATCATGCTTTTTCCGCTTTTCTCGAAATATTTCTCGTGGGTATGGCCGAACACTATCAGGTCAAATTCGCCTTCCTCCCTAAGCCGGGCCAACGGTTCCGGCTCGTGGAGCATGGCGATGCGGATTCCGGCTATCTCCATGGCATGGGGGCGGTTGTTCAGGGTCCATTCATTCTTCTCGAACATGGCCCGCAGCCCTTTTTTTTCTCCATCGTTGTTACCGAACACGGCGTACAGCGGTGATACAAGCTTTTGAAATGGAACGAGTGAGAAGGGAGCCACAAAATCTCCGCAATGCAATGTGGCCGTCACCTGCCGCTCGTTGAACATGGCTATGGCCGCCTCGATTTGCGGTATCCGGTCGTGAGTATCCGAAATGACGCCTATCAGCATACGCTCCTCAAAAATTTGAAAGAAACATGACGCCCACCATGGGGAGGATCATAGTACTTCAGGAAATGTGACTAATCAAATAAAGTTCTGGCGAGTTTTTAACCGGGACGGATTAGCGGATTGAGGGCACGCCGGGCAATCCATGTGATGGCGGGGACGCATACGGTGTCGCCAATGGCGAAAAGCCCCTGGTTTTCGCGGGCGGATAAAGGACCTTTTTTCCCACTTCAAAAAAAGCTGCCTATTTTCAGACGGGAATTTCTTTGCTATTCTAAGTGTTCACGGCGGCTACTATTGCCCAGCGCGGACAGGGGATGAAATTTAAATTTTACGAATTCTTCGCAGGCGGTGGCATGGCCCGCCTTGGCTTGGGAGAAAATTGGCAATGTGTTTTTGCTAACGATTTCGACGAAACAAAAGCAACCGCCTATAGAGAGCATTTCAGTTCATCCGAAGAACTTCACGTTTCGGATATAGCCAATATTCTTCCTTTGGATCTTCCAGGTCAAGTTGATTTGGCATGGGCATCGTTTCCGTGCCAAGACCTCTCATTAGCGGGGATGGGGCGAGGTCTTAAAGGAGAGCGGTCGGGAACATTTTGGGATTTCTGGAAGTTAATGCGCGGCCTCGGCAAATCGCGGCGCGCGCCAAGGATGGTTGTTCTCGAAAATGTGTATGGGGCGATCACCTCGCACAAAGGAAAAGATTTTGCGATCATTTGCGAGGCGTTGGCGGAAGAAGGATTTACATATGCGCCGATGGTAATTGACGCCGAATATTTTCTCCCTCAAAGCCGCCCCCGGCTATTCATCGTCGCCTTTAATCATGAAACTCGCCCGCCCGGGAATTTCATCATGGATAGGCCGGGATCACCGTGGCATCCCGATGCTTTCTCGCTCGCGTATGACCGGCTTTCAACGGAAGGGCGGGGAAAGTGGCTTTGGGTACATCTACCAATGCCGGTCCGGAGAAAATTAAAACTATCCGATATTGTTGAAGAATATCCAAAAGATGTCGCATGGCATACGGGCGCGGAGACCGCAAGATTATTAGCGATGATGACCCCGATAAATAAATGCAAAGTAAAATCCACTTCTAAAATGGCGCGCAGGGTTGTTGGCGCGATCTACCGGCGGACACGATTGGGCCAGCAAAGGGCGGAAGTCCGGTTTGATGATATCGCTGGTTGCTTGAGAACGCCCGCGGGAGGTTCAAGCCGCCAAATTATCTTGTTTGTTGAGGGGAGAAGAATCCGCAGCCGCTTGCTCTCCGCGCGCGAGGCGGCGCGTTTGATGGGGATTCCTGAAAATTACCAACTGCCACGCAGATATAACGACGCATACCGTTTGGCGGGCGATGGCGTGGCCGTGCCGGTAGTCTCGTGGTTGGCAAAGTGTCTTATTGAACCATCCCTTGCCGGAAAAGTTTCGGAAGAGGCCGCCTAGATTGCCCCCTCGAAGACATCGCGTAAACAAGCTTGAAGCGATCCCCTGCGAGCTATCGGAAGAAATCCGAAGTCAAATTCAATCGTACACCGACGCCCTTATCAAAGCCGCCCCTTCTATCGGCTCTCACGGGCTGACCACAGAAGAATTCTGGAGGGCGGGTCTGTTTCGAAGCGCGATAGAAAAAATACGGGGCAGTCAAGCGGCTTCCATGACCGACAAAAGGGAATTTGTTGATCGTGTGCTTTCCCAGATGAAGGCGTCCAGGCGAATCGCAGGCTATGCCTTCACAGGATCGGGTGAACGTCACGATTACCATGTCAAACTACTCGATGGGACTCAATCAGTCATTGAGACCAAAGGCTGCCTTGATGGAAATAATACGACTGTATATCAACGCCCGCCCAATGCGGATGAATTCTTGATATGGTCTTTGTGCCAAAACCCCGGCGCGGATCCAAAACATAACCTATGGTCCGGAGTGCATACAAGGCTTGGCGGCAAAATCATTGCCGAGAAAGAGCGCGTTGACGCCTTGATCGTTTGGGATATGCTTTGTGGTGGTTTGGGGCGGCCATGTCCCAAGATCAGCGAGGGAAGGGGGGCGGAACGGGATGGAGTAATGATTCCTCCTCCTTGTGTGTACCTGATGCCGCGCACCATTCCCGATCCCCGCAATAACCCATCTCCCGCTGTTTGGCGCATTACAGAAGTTAAACTGGCGGAGTTGCTACTGTCAGAATTCGGCGGGGATGAGCGGGATATTACTTTGGTTCACATTGAAGCGCGCATGAACGGCGCTAACGTAGAACGGAAAACAAAATTGGTGCGGAATGACGCTACTGTCGCGGAATCAGATTGGACAGAACTGAAACGTGCTACCCGGTAAGGGCGGCGCCAGCCCCACGCCGGCGAAAAATTCCAAAAAGCGCGGGGCGCTCATGACGGCGGCGCCTCATGCGCGGCCAACGCGCGGGTGACGCGGGCCAGCGCGCGGGCAGGGCGGCGGTTGATGGCGCTTTCCAGCAGGCGCACCACGCGCCAGCCGATGGCTTTCAATGCGCGGTTCACGCGCCGGTCGCGCTCAATGTTGCGGCGCAGTTTTTTCTCCCAATAGGCGCGGTTGGACATGGTGGCGAGTTGGCTTTCCAGCGAGGCGAAGCCGCGCAGCTTCCATTGGGCGCCGTGCCAGAAGTCGCCATCCACGAACACCGCGACCTTGCGCGCGGGGAACACGATGTCCGGCGCGCCGGGCAGCCGCCGGTCATGCAGCCGGTAGCGCAACCCCTGGGCGGTGAGCATCCGGCGCAAGGCAAGCTCCGGGGCGGTATGGGCGGCCTTCACCCGCGCCATGGTTTTGGAGACAACGGCCCTGTCGCGCGGCATGGGGTAAGCCTAACATGAAACCGCCATGGCGGCGGTCAGGCGGACGCGGGGATGTGGTTCAGCCCGCGCACGCCCCATGCGAAATACGCCGCCGCCAGCGCGATGACGGTCATCATGGCGAACAGCGCCGGCTCGCTCACCGGCGCCAGAAAACCCGCCAGCAGGCCGCCAAAAAACGTGCCGGAGAACTGGAACAGGTTGAACACGCCGATGATGGTTCCCTTGTGGGCGGGGTCGGCCAGTTTGGAGACGGCGGCGGGCAAGGACGCCTCCAGCACGGAGAAACCCATGAAAAACAGCGCGAAACCCGGCAGCGTGGCGCGCACGTCCCCCGCCAGCGTCAAGGTTAAAAAAGCCGCCGCCAGGGCCAGCGCGGCGCCGGAGATGACCTTGCGGCCCGCGCCCCGGTCGGCGTGCCGCGACGAGAGCATCATCGCCATTCCGCTGACCACCGCCAGCGGCAGATAAATTTTCCACAGCTCGTTCATGGGGAAACGGTGGTTGATGCGCAGCGGCACGACGTAGAACGTGCAGATCATGCACATATTGACGATCAGCCCCGTGACGTGCAGCCGCAACAGGTCGCCGGTGGCGGCCAGCCGCATCGCCTCCAGGGGATTGAGCGAAAAATCGCGCGGGCGGTTTGGATCTTCCGGCGGTTCCTTGACCAACAGTAGCGTGATCAGCAAGCCGAACAGCGACAGCCCCGCCGCCAGCCAGAAAAGAAACGGCACGCCCGCCGCCGCGCCGAGCATGGGGCCTACGATCATCCCGCCGGTGATGCCGCCGCCCACCGCGATGCCCATCACCGCCATGGCGATGGTGCGGCGCGAGGGCGAGGTCAAATCGGCGATCCAGGCGAAACAGGCGCTGGCGATGGCGCCCCCGCCCTGCAAAAACCGCCCGGCGATCAGAAGGTAGATGTTGCTGGTCATCGCGCAGATCACGCTGCCCGCGCCGAACAGCGCCAGCCCCGCCGCCACCACGGGCCGGCGGCCAAGCCGGTCGGAATAATAACCAAACGGTATCTGGAACACCGCCTGGGTCAACCCATAGGCGCCAAACGCCAGGCCCGCCAGCAATGGCGACGAGCCGGGCAGGCCGGAGGCGTACAGCGAGAACACGGGGATGATCATCGAAAGGCCCAACATGCGCGAGGAGATGACCGCGCCAAGGGAGAATATGGCCTTCCTCTCCTGCCCCGTGAATTGTCCGGTAAGTTTCATTTCAATGACAAGGTTCCATGGATCAAGTCAGACAGTGTACTCCGGAGCGTCGCGCCGCCCAAGCCAATATTTCTTGCCGGATGACGGCAGCGGGATGAGGGTGGCCGAACTTGTTTTTCATACCCCCTCACCGGCGCTAAAGCGCCACCTCTCCCCCCAGAGAGAAGAGATGAGGTATGCGGGCGCCGCTTGATTGAGTTATGCAAAACTCTTCCCGGCAGGGGGAATAATTGGGGACGCGCCCGCTTAACGTTTCTTGAATTGGCGCTGGTATTCGTAGGCGAAGGGTGTGCCCCGCACCTTGTAGGAAGCGGTGAACTTCATCGTCTTCGTCTCCAGCGGCCAGGCGAACGCATAGCGCCCCTTGTGAACCACGATCTCGCCGCCTTCGCTCAACTCCGCCCGCAGCACCGAGCCGTTGAGCGGGATGAGATAAAGCCGGTCGTCCACTTCCAGCGCGTAGTTGGTGAAAACCTCGAACAGGTCGCGGTACTTTTTCGCCCCGGCTTCCACATAGCCGTCCAGCCGGTAATCCACGAACTCCAGGCGCCGCTGTTTTATGGCGACCCCCTTGGACGCGGCCTCCTTCACGCTTTCCTCGCCGCGCGCCGCGTCCTGCAACTCGCGCAGGTCCTTCTGGCGCAGGTGGCTTTCGCTGTTGACCGAGCCGATGTTCTTGTAGGTGATGGTCAGAACGCCGGAGCCGTCCGGGGCGATAGTCAAGTTGAAATCCTCATTCGTGTACTGGATGTTGCATCCAATGGCGAACAACGCCGTCATCGCCATGACGGCAAGCCCGAACGGCGCGAATATTTGAGGTTTCATTCAATCATATGTCATAAAACATTCACTAAAGATAGCAAAGTAACCCCTCCGGGCGCAATGGCGGCCTTGATTTCCCAAATATTTACGGCCACCGCGCCATAGCGTTAATGGGACCGGACATGGATCACCCGCACGGGGCCGCGGGGAAATATTTTTTTGGAGGGGGAAAAAGCCGTGGATGCGCTGCAGGCGCCGCCGGAACGCGGTCTATATGACCGCGTTCCGGAAGAGCCACAGATACGTTACGCTGAACAGCGTGAGCGCCTGAAAATCCCATAACATCATCATGGCCGTCTCCTTACAGTAAAACCTTGGCCGCCAGCATCGCCAGCAGGTACGCCGCCGCCAGCGCGCAGAGCGTGTCCAGAATGGGGGAGTGCATCCACTGCGCTCCTACGCGGCCAGCGCGGTGACCATGGCCAGCAGATACGCCCCCGCCAGCCTGGCGACCACGCCCACAAAACCCAGTACGTATTTGCTCTGTTCAAGCTGCGCGTTGATGGTCATCATGGCTGTTTCTCCTTTTGATGGCCGATTCATTAGACCAGCGCGGCCACCATGGCCAGCATGTACGCGCCCGAAAGCGCCATGAACCCGCCAACGAAACCGAACAGATTATTGCCTTCATCGAAGTCGCGCGTCTCGTTAATCATTTTATGTCTCCTGATAATAATGTTTCTCTTCTCTCTTCGTCCCGCGATCCGTATCGCGTTTCAGCCATATACATAGCAACTGGTGTGCCAAGATTGTAATACTCTTGCTTACAATATGTTATCTAATTTTATGGAACTGGAATCAAAGGGCGGGAACCGTTAGGTGTCCCATGCCCGGACAAGAGGCTGTCCGCAATTGAGTGGACTTGAGTCCGCGCAGGAAAGGAAGGGGTCAGCGGCGGCGGGCGTAGCCGCGCGCGGCTTTGATGAAACTTGCGAATATTGAACGGCTTACGGAATCATCATCATAAAGCCGCTCCGGGTGCCACTGTACGCCCAACAGATAAGGAGCGTTGACCCCTTCAATGGCCTCAACAAGGCCGTCTGGAGATACAGCGCATACTTTCAATGATTTACCAAGCGTTTTGACGGCCTGATGATGGGTGGAATTAACCATTGTTTCATCGGAGCGCGTGACGCGATGAAGCATGGTTTTGGGTTGCAGCCGAACCTTATGCGACGGTTTGGTTGAAGGCAGGGGATCCTGGTCGTGCGCCAGGTTTGATGCGAACTGGCTGGGGATATCCTGATACAACGCGCCGCCAAAAGCCACGTTGATGACCTGCTCGCCGCCGCATATCCCCAGCGCGGGCATACCCATTTTCACCGCGCGCTTGACCAGCATAAGCTCGCTGGCGGTGCGTTCCGGTTTAAGCGCGCCCAATTTGGGATGCGGTTTTTCGCCGTAGAATTTCGGGTCTACATCAACCGGCCCGCCGGAGATCACCAGTCCATGAATCAGCCGCAGGTAGCGGCTCGCGCCGCGCGCATCGGGTTGCGGCGGTATGAATATGGGCACACCGCCGGCCTTGGCCACCGCGTCGGCGTAAGGGCGCTTGAGCGAGTAATACTCTGATGTTTGGCCGTCGTCGCCGGTTCGCGGCTCCACGTCAATGGTCACGCCGATGAGCGGATTCGATGAGGTCTTCATGCAAAAGGATTGTACGCCGCGGCGCGCCGGGGAGCAACTTAAGCGGAAAAATGGTGGGCGGTACTGGATTCGAACCAGTGGCCTCCACCGTGTGAGGATGGCACTCTCCCGCTGAGTTAACCGCCCAAGCGAACCAACACTATAATATTTTCCGGGGGCGTTTGTCATTTCCTTTCTGACGCCCGTCCGCCGCCGGAGTTGACGGGACGCCAAAAAAACCCTATCGTAACCGCATTGGGTCGCGGGTCGGCCCCGAAAGGGCCACAACAAGGAAGATGGTTAAAAACCATCGCGGACCCGCCGCTGTAACCGGGGACGAATCCCGAAACACGCCACTGTCCCCCCGCCAAAGGGGATGGGAAGGCTCGGGAAGTAGGACGATCCGGAAGCCAGAAGACTTGCCCGCGCACCCGTGGCCGCCGCTTTCGTGGGCCTGGAGCGCGGCCATGCCGGTGGAGTGGTGACCCCCGGACACCAGGCGACGGGTCCGGGTTTTATCGCCGTTACGGCTTTTTTAAAGGTTCACCACCATGACCGCATCCAAAAGTATTCCCTTATCATCCTTCAACGAAACCCACTCCTTCCCCGCCGAATGGAAACAGGGGGTGTACGCCGCCATCAACCGGCGGCGCGACATGCGCTCGTTCCTCCCCGATCCGGTGCCGGACGAATTGCTGGGCCGGGTGATTTGGGCCGCGCTGCACGCCCCGTCGGTGGGGTACATGCAGCCGTGGGACTTTATCATCATCCGCGGGCGGGAGATCCGCGAGCGGCTGTGGCGCCATGTGGACGGGGAGCGGCGCGCGGCGGCGGCGGGGTTCCCGGAAGGCGCGCGCCGGGACCAGTACCTGACCTTCAAGCTCGAAGGCATCCGCGACGCGCCGGTGAACATGCTGATCACCTGCGACACCAGCCGCAGCGGCCCGGCGGTGATCGGGCGCAACACCATCCGGGAGATGGACACGTACAGCGTGGTGTGCGCCGTGCAGAACCTTTGGCTGGCGGCGCGGGCCGAGGGCCTTGGCGTGGGCTGGGTCAGCATTCTGCGCAACGAGACCCTGCGCGAGCTGTTCAACCTGCCGGATCATGTGATCCCGGTGGCCTACCTGTGCGCCGGCTGGGTGAAGGATTTCCCCCACCAACCGCTGCTTAAAGCCATAGGGTGGCTGCCGGAAATGGAGTTGGAACAGGTGGTCCACGCGGAGGCGTGGGGAACGCGCCCCTCGGCGGGGCTTGTGGAAAGCCTGCGGGCGGGCGCGCGCGGCCTGGCGGAGGAGTAGGCGAACAGGCGCCGGGGTTATGCGCCCCGGCGCCGCGCCGGTTACACCGCCTTGAGGCGGCGCGGTTCGGCGGGGTAGCTGTGTTCCGCCGCGGGGAAGGCGCCGCCGCGCGTTTCGCGGACATAGGTTTCGATGGCCGTCTTCGCGGCGTCCGCCAACTCCGCGTAGCGCTTGACGAAGCGGGGCGCGCGGCCCGGCGTCAGCCCCAGCATGTCGTTGGCGACAAGAATCTGGCCGTCGCAGTCCGGCCCGGCGCCGATGCCAATGGCGGGGATGGCCAGCGCCTCGCTGACCCGCGCGGCCAGTTCCGCCGGCACGCATTCCAGGACCAGGGCGAACGCCCCGGCCTCCTCCAGCCGCCGCGCGTCGTCGAACAGTTTTTGGGCGGCCTTGCCCTGCCGGCCTTGCACCTTGTAGCCGCCGAGTTTGTGGATGGACTGCGGCGTCAGGCCCAGGTGGCCCATCACCGGCACGCCGGCCGCCAACAGGCGCGGAACGGTTTCCACCACGCCGTCAATGCCCTCCAGCTTCACCGCCTCGGCGCCGGAGATGATCATTTTTCCCGCGTTTTCCAGCGTCTTTTCCGCGCTGACGTGGCAGGAAAGAAAGGGCATATCCGCCACAAGAAGCGCGCGTTTAACGCCCCGGCGCACGGCGCGGGTGTGGTAGGCGATGTCCTCCACGGTGACGGTCAGCGTATTCTCCTCTCCGCGGAAGGTCATGCCCAAAGAGTCGCCCACGAGGACCAGGTCCACCCCCGCCGCGTCAATAAGGCTGGCGATGGGGAAATCGTAGGCGGCCAAGGCGGTGATGCGCTGGCCCTCGCGCTTCATTTCCGCAAGGCGGTTGACGGTGACTTTATCCATGGCGCCGCTCCGTGAATGGTTTCATCCACCGGCTGGATCGGGGCGGCAAGGGCAGGGAAAGGCGGGATTCCACGCGCGTTTTCCCGTCCCAGTCCGCGTAACGGATCCAGGCGGTACACAAAAAGTATAACATAAGGCGGGGGCGGCGGGTGGATGGATCGCCATCCTGCCGCCGCCCGGATGCGGGGGTGGTGGTAATTTCCGGGACGCGGGGGGGACGAACGCCCCGGAAATACTTTTACGTACTACGCCGCGGCCTCCTGTGTCTGCGCGGCGTCCGCATTGGCGAAGAAGTCTTTCACAAACGTGGTCCAGTCGCCGCTCTGCAGGGCCTCTTGCGCGCCCGCCGCGCCCTTGTCCGCCGCGTGGCTGAAGAAGGCGTCGAGTTTTTGGGTGATCAGCGAGCGAGTCTCCTGGATTTGCGCGTTCACTTCATCCGGCAGTTCGCCAAGAATATCCATCGCCTGCTGGAAACCTTCGTCAATGGCGCCTTCCACCAGGTCGCGGAAAGCGCGCAACTGCTCTTCATAACTCATGTCGCCGTGTTCCTTGGCGAACATGGGGAAAAAGCTCAACGCGAAATCGGTGATCCGGCCCGCGGTGGCCTCCGGCCCGAAAGGATTAACAGACTCTACGGGCGGTTCCACTGATTCAGGCGCCTGGGCCTGGGTGGACTGGTACGACATGCTGGCCCGGAAATATTCTGAATATTCGGCGGAGACCGAGAACTCCTGCCCATCGGAACCCTTAAAGGTGGCGTTGAGCAGTTCCTTGGAATAGCGCTCGTAGGTGACTTGGGCGAACATGCCCTGCTCGCCCTGCCCGCCAAATGTTGCGGGCGCGCCTTGGCCAAAACTGACCGAATCCGCCCCGGATTGCGGTACCGGCAAGCCTTTAGATGATTGAAAACTTAAAGGTTGATCCCACCCCACGGGGGTGGCGCCTGACCATGGGCGCACGACGCCCGTATCCACGCTCATCATAGGAACCTCCACACTCCGTCACTCTTGGCCTTTCTATCGGAGAAAAACGAAAATCGCTTTAGAGGTTTTTTTGACGTGGGCGGGGTTTGTAGAAGGCGGCCGGGAAGGGGGTCCCGGCCGCCGGGGGAGAAATGACGCGCCGGGGAATCAGCGCATCATGGGGCCATTCATGTCACCATGCCCGGATGGGGGGCCGCCGTACTCCCCAGGCCCTTCGTCACCTTCCATCATGCCGGGGCTCATCCCTGGGCGATGTTCCATCATACGCTCGCCCATGTGGCGCATCATGCGTTTGCGCTGATCGGGGGTGAGAATCTGGCTCATCTCGACTTGCATGGTCAGCCGTTGACGCTCCATGTCGGCCCGCGCGGAGACAATGGTGGCGATCAGCTTATCGAGCTTGGCGCGGTCGGGCTTGTCCTTTTGCAACTCCTCGTGGAAATCGAGTTGGGCAAGCTGGAGCTTTGAG
>JACQZB010000100.1 GCA_016207925.1 Nitrospinota bacterium | reverse complement strand
CGACGCCCCTTGCGCTCTCATGACGGCGATCCTATCCCGCTCCATAGAGGATAAATGCTTGTATCCCTTCTTGCTCATCCCACTCTGGCCTCCTTACCTCCATCCTAGCCAGAGCGTTGCACTTAATCATTGAACTTGGGTAAAGTAATCCTTGACTGAAAATTAATGAATTATGGTATATTTTTAGCCGTCCTGGGGTGGCGACACCTGCGTGTTGTTTTCATGATACGGGTGAGTTGGAGGAGGATTCGTGAAACATCTTTCTGCGTTTTTGGCGTTTGCGCTTCTTTGCGCTTTGCCCGCCACCGCGCAGGAGCGCGTGGCCGATTTGTCGGCGCTCGATGAGCTTTCCATTGAGGAACTGCTGACCTTGCAGGTGGTTACCGCCACCAAATCCAGCCAACCCGCGTGGGAAGTCGCCTCGTCGCTGCACATCATCACCAGCGACGATTTGCGTCATGCGGGGGTGACCTCGTTGCCGGAAGCGCTGCGCCTGGCGCCGGGGCTGCACGTGGCTCGCATTGACATGAACAATTACATGGTTTCCGCCGCCACCAACCAGGACTACTTCACCGACAAGCTGCTGGTGCTCATAGACGGCCGCACGCTGCAGTCGCCCACCTTCTCGCGCGTATTCTGGCCCGCGCAGATGTATCCCATCGAGGATATAGACCGGATCGAGGTCATCCGCGGGCCGGGCAGCGCCCTGTGGGGCGCCAACGCCATGAACGGCGTCATCAACATCATCACCAAAAAGGCCACCGCCACCGCCGGGCCGATGGCCGCCGCGGGCGCCGGCAAGCGCGAAAAAGGGTTTTCGACGCTTCGCTACGGCGGCCAGCGCGAGAACTTCGCCTGGCGCGCCTACGCCATGGGCCGTGAAACCGGCGACGCCCGCTTCGTCCGCGGCGAACGCAGCGACGAGCCGAAAGACTTCCGGCTCCAGGACAACTACCAGTGGGCCTACCAGGGCGGCTTCAGGGCCGACTGGCGCGATGCGTCAACCACCACCAGCGTCCACGGCGACGCCTACAACGTCACCGCCATGGCCGAAGGCGCCAATTTCGTCCGCCCCGGCATCGGCACCGTCCACTATGTCCACGACGACCGCTACCGCGGCCAGAACATCGCGCTGAGCCACGAGCGCTTCTACGACGGCTACCGCGCCAAGCTCACCACCTACGTGGACCGCGCCGACACCCACACCATCTTTTACGAAGAAGACCTGCTGGTGGTGGACGGCGAGGCGCAGCTTGATATGACGCTCCCCTACCAGACGCTCACCACCGGCGCCACCTACCGCCACTACAGCGACATCTTCCACGGTACCGGCGCCATGGACAAGCCCAGCGAAACCGGCTATGTCATGGGCCTGTACCTGCAAGACGAGATCAGGCTGCTGGACAACCGCCTCAAGCTCATCCTGGGCGCCAAGGCCGAGCGCAGCGGCTTGAGCGATTGGGAAATCCAGCCCAACGCCAAGGCCGCCTGGATAGAGAACCCGGCGAAGTGTACGAGGAGGGCTGGCCGGAATACGAATGGTACCGCCAGTCCTACCTCAACGCGTACAACGCCGAATCCTACGGCGCCACCGCGGAACTGCGCGTCAAGCCCACCCCGTGGCTGGACCTGTTCGCCGCCTACACCTACACACGCATTTTCGTCGAGCGCAAGCCGGACCTGCGCGAGGACCGCACCGACGATTATCTCGAATACCTCATCGGTTCCACGCCGCTATACGCCATCAAGACCGGCCTGCGCCTGGCGCTCCCCTACCGCGTCACGCTGGATCTGACCGGCCACTATGCGGAGCGGCTCGACGCCATCAACGTCTGGAGCAACTACCGGCAGGACGCGCGCCTGGCGTGGCGGCCCATCAACGACCTGGAACTGTCGCTGGTGGCCACCAACATCCTCAAGGAACGCCAGATGGAGTGGTACTCCCCCCCGCTGTTCGACAACGCCTGGGTCAACCGCGACTGGTTCGCGAAAGTACAGTACGGTTTTTAATATCATTAGCGTCCGGCGGCGGTCAATCACCGTCACCGCGCGCTGTCCCTAACAGGCGCCGTCCGCCGCTTGGTGATGAGCCTGCCCTGGAATTTCCGAAGGAACCGTGCCGCTCTGCATGATTCACAAAGCGGACGCAAAGACCTTCACCGCGCTTGCGCTTCTCCCGTTACGCCGCAGGTCCGTAAACCACTTTCCCCAAAGGGGCGGCGCGAAAACACGTCCACCCGCGCCAAAGTCCGCGCGGTACACGCAACACATTGATATGCAAAGCGCAAAAAACACCCTAATGGCTATTGACACCGGATGGGCATGTGACTATATTTAGGCTGACGGTGAGGTTGACGTCAGGTGGTCATTCCTCAATCCCCTCGAAGGGCTGTTGTCGCCGTAAGCGGCGGACAGACCGGGCGGGAAAGAGAAAATTTCCAAAATACCTCTTGACGGTAACGTTGGCATTGGTTACAATCCAAAATTCGTCGCCAAATTGACGGCGGCGAGGTGGTTCTTTGAAATTGAGAGAGCGCGTCGAAGAAAAGCGAACGCGGGTCTATGCCGTCCCGAAAGGGATGGCGCAAACACGTTAATGGCGCCGGGCCGCGCGCAAGCGCGGACCGGCGACAGCACAGGATTTCAAACTGGAGAGTTTGATCCTGGCTCAGAACGAACGCTAGCGGCGTGCCTAACACATGCAAGTCGCACGAGAAAGTCCCCTTCGGGGGGCGAGTAAAGTGGCGCAAGGGTGAGTAACACGTGAGTAATCTGCCCTTGGGTGTGGGATAACTCGCCGAAAGGCGGGCTAATACCGCATGACATGCCGGGCCTTCGGGTTTCGGCATTAAAGGTGGCCTCTGTTTACAAGCTACCGCCTGGGGATGAGCTCGCGCGTCATTAGCTAGTTGGCGGGGTAATGGCCCACCAAGGCTACGATGACTAGCTGGTCTGAGAGGATGGCCAGCCACACTGGAACTGAGACACGGTCCAGACTCCTACGGGAGGCAGCAGTGAGGAATATTGCGCAATGGGGGAAACCCTGACGCAGCAACGCCGCGTGAAGGATGAAGGTCTTCGGATT
>JACQZB010000099.1 GCA_016207925.1 Nitrospinota bacterium | reverse complement strand
GCCGGGATCAGCCCCACGAAGTTCACCGGCAGCTTCAACTCCGCCAGCGCCCGCGCCGTGCCGATCACCGCCGCCGCGCCGCTCATGTCCGACTTCATCTCGTGCATCTTGTCCGCTGGTTTAAGGGAAATGCCGCCGGTATCAAACGTCAAGCCTTTACCCACCATCACGATGGGTTTTTGACCCTTGGGGCCGTTACGGTATTCGAGAACAATAAAACGCGCCGGTTCATCGCTCCCCCTGGCCACCGCCATAAGCCCGCCCATCCCCATCCGCCGTATCTCCGCGGGGCCGAACACCTTGCAGGCCACGCGGCAACGCGCCGCCATTTTCCTCGCCTCATTCGCAAGAAATGTGGGCGTCGCCACGTTGGCGGGGTAATTGATAAGGTCGCGCGCCAGCGCCGCCGACTCCGCCAGTATCCCCCCCTTGCGCGCCGCCTGCTCCGCCCCGCCCGCCGACGCCCGGTCCGGCGCCAGCACGATTAACTCGCCGACTTTTTTCTTCTCCTTTTCAGACTTAAGCCGGTCGAAAGTGTACAGCGCCAGCGCCGCGCCCTCCGCCACCGCCCGCGCGCGCTCCTCCACCGTCAGCGTGCGCGCGGCGCCCGCCTCCAGGGGATACGCGATGGATTTCGCCCCCGAGTCGCGTAGCGCCAGCGCGCAGCCCGCCGCCGCGCGCCGGATTTTCTCCGCCGTCAACTCGCTTTTCTTGCCCAGCCCCGCCACCACGATCCGCGCCGCATGGCGCCCATCCAGCGGCGTGATCGTCAACGTCTGGCCGCTTTTGCCCTCGAATTTTTCCGCCTTCGCCCGCCGCGACAACGCGCCGCCAAGCTCCTTATCCAGCCGCTTGAACTCTTCGCCCGGATCGTCCCCCTCCACGGCGCTTATCGCCAATCCCTCGAACACAAGCGCCCCCTTCGGGCGCGGCTTCACGGTGATGCGCATGTCCTAAAACTGCCTCCTGACGGCGCGCGACGGCGCGGTTTGCGGTATGATTGACCTCGCGTAAGTATAACCCGATTCCAGGGTTCATAGAAGGAGTGGGGAGAGAGCATGAAACGGATCGCAAACGCCGCCCGGACCATGGCCGCCATTACCCTTTTAACCATGACCGCCGCGTGCGCCACGGGCGCGTCCCGTGAATCCGGCGACCTCCTTCCACTGGAGGAGCGGTCCCTTTCCGTCCACACCATCTATTACCGCGCCGCGCCCGCCCCGCGGGTGTGGG
Source organism: Nitrospinota bacterium (assembly GCA_016207925.1). Taxonomy (GTDB): domain Bacteria; phylum Nitrospinota_A; class UBA7883; order UBA7883; family UBA7883; genus JACQZB01. The sequence goes on along the minus strand of JACQZB010000099.1, from coordinate 20,890 downwards.
AGAAAAAATTCACCAGCAAGGTTGAAATCTCGCGCCGCGGCGAAGTCCGCAGCTACCGCTTCTTCAACTTCGTCGAGGGTACCGGCAAACCGCCCTTGACCGTCACCTTGGCCCTTTCCGGCGCCGTCGCGGGGCTGGCGATCTACGGCGCCAACGGCGCCCCACTGGCTGAATACATCGGCCCGGAGGTCATCACCAGCCTGGTGCAAAGTTACGATGCCGCCGGAACCATGGTCTATTCCGAAATCACCTGGTATCGCCCCCGCTGACCGTGCCCCCGTCTCCACGTCTTCCGTAAGAGCGGTTCGCGCCCCCCTCTACCCCCAACGCGGGGATTCCCTATACCACAATTAGCCCTTGACCTCCATACTCTGATATACTTTTACCCCAGCGGAGGGATGCTCCCCCGCGTCCCCGCGGCCCCAGCGGGGGATGGGAGGCGCTTGTCGCGCGAGCGGTTAAAGGCGAGGCCGGAACATGTTTCTGGAACATTTCAAAGACCGTCAACCTAACGCCATTCTTGAACCCGGCGAAGTTCTTTTCCACCAGGGCCAACGGGCCGACAGCGCCTATATCATCCACTCCGGTTCACTGGAACTGTTCCTGGGCGAAAACCAGATCGCTGTCATAGGCTCCGACGAACTGATCGGAGAAATGGCCCTTTTCGAGGATGAAAAGCGGGTCGCCACCGCCGTCGGCGGGCCGGAAGGCGCGCGCCTGTTCCGGCTGGACAAGGCGGATTTTGAACGGGTGATGACCCACAGCCCCCAGTTCGCCATCGGCGTGATGCGCAAAAGCATGGGCCGTCTGCGCGGCATGAACAGCGAAGTGCTCAAGTACAAGTACACCGTGGACAGCATGAGCGACGGCGTCGTCACCATGGATTCCGGCGGCGCCGTCGTGGCGGTCAACGACGCCGCGCTGGTGATGTTGGGCTTGGGGCTGGGCGCCGTCTCGGTGGGCGCCCGCTTTGACCAGGCCTTCGCGGCGGGCGAGGGGCCGGGCGCCCTGGCCGCGATTGTGGACGCCACCCTCAAAAGCGGCGCCCCCATCCGAAACCGCATCATCACCGTCACCGCCGGGGATTACGCGCGCCGCTTGGACGTCACCACCTCGTTCTACACCGACATTGACGCCGACGGCGTCAGCCGCAACGGCGTCATCGCCTCCCTGCGCGATGTCACCGAGCTTGAAAAACTTCGCGAGGCCGAAGCCGCGCTTACCCGCGAGTTGTCCCAACGCCACCAGGACCTCCAGCGCGCCTACATGGAGATCGAAACCAACAACTCCGAACTGGCCTCCAACCTCAAAAAGGTGCAGTCGTTGCGCGTAATGGCCACCACCTTCGTGGTGCTGGTCATTGTCATGGTGGCGCTCTTCTCCATCAACCTGGGCGCCACCGAAAAAGGACTACGTCACCCGCGCCGACGAATTGGCCGCCGCCAAGTCCGCCGGCGACGCCGAAGCCGTCCAGAAAGCCCAGGCCAATTTCGAGGCCGCCGCGGAATCCATCCATAACCTGGAAAACAAACTCAAACAGGCCACCGTCACCGCCCCGCGCAAGGGAACCATTGTCAAATCGCCCGACGCTCCCCCGCTGGCCCCCGGCGGCGCCGTCAGGGAAGGCGCCCCGCTGGTCACCCTGGCCGATCTGGACAACGTCCTGTTCATCGCCACCGTGGACCACCTCGCCGCGCTCTATGTCCGCGAAGGCCAGCGCGTCCGCGTGGTCGCCAAAGCTTTCGAAGGCGCTTCCCTCGACGGGACGGTGATGTCGGTGGAGCCGTTGCCCGAGCCGTCCAGCGCGTTGCAGGTGGTGGTCGGCTCCGCCGGGCTTTCCCCCGAACAGCGCGCTTCATACAATCCCAAGGGATCCTTGGACGCCACCGTGGAAATCTACGACCGGCCCGACGCCATGACCGCCCCCATCTCCGCCGTCAGCGTGCGCGGCGGCCAAGCCACCGTAAAGGTGTGGGACCAGTCCATGGGCCGCGCCCGCCTTACCCCCGTCCAGACTGGCGTCACCACCCTGGACACCGTCGAAATCCTCGCCGGCCTTAACCCCGGCGACGAGCTGGTGATCGAATAAATGTCCGGCGCCGCCATCGAACTGCGCGACGTGCGCAAACTGTACAAAGTCGGCCCTATCTTCGTTGAAACCCTCAAGGGGATAGACCTCGCCATCCAGGAGGGCGAAATGGCGCTGCTCACCGGGGACGACCTGGAGGGACGCGCCGCGTTGATGCGCGTACTCGGCCTTATCGAACCCCCCACCGGCGGCGCCATGACCATAGACGGCGACGACGTCACCAACCTCTCCGCCGCCGCCCGCAGCTCCGCCCGCAACGCCGTCTTCGGCTACGTCAGCGAGGGTTTGCCCCTTATTGACGGCATGTCCGTGTATGACAACGTTACGCTCCCCTTGAGGATGCGCGACGCCACCCGCCGCGAAATACGCGACCGCGCGCTGCAAAGCGCCCGCTACGTCGGCGCCGAGGGCCTCCTGCGCTTGCGCGCCGGCAGGCTTAATCCCGAAGAAACGCGCCGCGCCCAATTGGCGCGCGCCATCGTGGGCGCTCCCGAAGCCTTGTGGGTGGACGACCCTTGGCTGCTTGGCTCCAGCCCCGGCGCCGCCGCCCTCATGGATACCTTCGCCTCCATCCGCGCCGAAACCGGCGTGACCCTGATTTTCTGCGGTGACCTTTCCGCGGGAAAGGGCGGGTTCGACCGATTGATCCGCATCGAACAGGGGAGGGTGGCCCCATGAGCGCCCTGGGCGATACGCTCGCCCGCCTGTTCCGGCGGCGCGACCGGGAGGTCTGGGGCGAGCCGCCCCTGCGGCCCATCGCCGCCCCCTCGCATCGCGTCCAGGACGAGCCGGAACCCAACGGCGGCTACACAGCTTTCGGCCCTCGCCGCCCCCATGTGCCCGCTTTGGCCCTTGCCATGGGAGCAGCCTGTTTTGTCGCCATGGCCGCGCTGGTGGACGCGGTGAGCCAAGAAGCCGGCCAGCGCTATGACACTGGCGAGAGGGGAAGTTTCTTCCTGCTGTTTCCCGGCGCAAAGGCGGAACAGGCCCCCAACGCCCGCCAAATGGAGGGTTTCAAGCGGGACGTCACCGGCATCCGCTGGCTCTCCCCCGTGTATGTCAAAACGGCCACTGTTAAAACCGGCCCCTTCCAGGGCGAGGCCACCATCATCGGCGTCACCGGCGATTATTTCAGTATCAGCGGCGCCAACGCCGAATCCGGCAGACTGCTGACCGATCTCGACGGCGCCATGAACCACGCCGTCGCCAGCGCAAGTCTGGCGCAGGCCGTCAACGGCGGCGTCAAGCCCGGCCAGGTTCTCGAACTCGACGGCAAACCCTTCATGGCCCTCGGCGTCGCCAATCCCGACCGGTTGTACACCCTCCCCATGCCGGAAACGCGCGCCATCTATGTGCATGCCCTCGTCTTTGAAAAACTGTGGCCAGGCCACCCCGCGCGTCTGGCCCTCGGCGCGGTGTTCCCCGGATTCCAGACCGGCGCGGGCGCCTACGGCGTCCGCAACCTCATGCGCGCCGCCATCGGCGACACCCCCGTCACCGTCTCCCACGGCGACGAGGAACTGGCGGAGCTAAAGCGCGACTCGCGCTCGCTTTCCATCGCCTTGGGCGCCGTGGGGGCTGTCGCGCTCCTTGCCGGCGGCGTGGGGATGCTCACCTACTTCCTTGGTCAGGTCGCCATCCGGAAGCCGGAAATCGTGGTGCGCTCCGTCTTTGGCGCCCGGCCCATAGACCTGGAGGTGCGTTTCGGCCTCAAGGCGTTCCTTATCACCGCCGCCGCCGGATTCTCCGGCATCGCCGCGGGGCTGTTGGCCGCCCAATGGGTCTGCCTCAAGGAAGACTGGGTGTTTGTTTTCCCCGCGTTCACCGTGCAGGTGGCCGCGGCGCTGACCGTGGCCCTGGGCGCCGCCATGGCCGCCTACCCGGCGCTGTGCGCCGCGCAGGTGGACGCCGTCTCATTCCTGCGCGCCGTCCAATTGGGGCGCCGCGGCTCCACGGTGAAATAGCGATTGGCGTCCGGACGGACGGGCGCGCGGCCCATACCTGCGGGAGGTTTGATACTTCATCATGATTCTGCTATCGTACAGGCAAGATGGAGATGGGAGTTCCCGGATTCCCCATCCTTCAAAAAAATCAACAAACGCCATTTGCAGGGGTAAGAGCATGAAACTCAAAGGGACGCGCAGTGGACAGGGCATGACCGAATACATCATCATCGTAGCGCTCATCGCCATCGCCGCCATCGCCGTATTCACCTTCTTCGGCGATGTGGTGCGCGGCCAGGTGGGCGGCATGGCGGCGGAGCTTGGCGGCCAGTCCGGCACGGCCTCCATCACCGCGGCCACCACGGGGGCCACTTCGGCGGCCACCGCCGGCCAGAAGCAAAAAGGCCTCGCCACCTTCGACAGCCAGGCGGAAACCGGGCGCTAATACCGTATTCCACGCGGCTTCAAGCCATCGCGGGCAGGCCGCCCCCCGCCCGCATGGCTTGGCGCGCGCGGCGGGCGCGGAGTTTTTCTTGAAGCCTCGCCGCGGCGGTATGCTGTTGTGGTTCAACGTTCGCGGCGTCATCGCGGGAAGGGCTGATCGCGGGTACATTTTTGGGCGGTGTAAACGGCCATGTTGATCTTTCGCGCCGGGCAGGTGATGGTGCTCACCCTTATCACCATGACCGTGGTTCTGCTCACCACCCTTATCGTTTTTAACGTCACCCAACTCACCACCGAAAAAGAACGCCTCCAGAACACCGCCGACGCGGTCACCTATTCCATCGCCGTCGTCGAGGGGCGCGACCTTAACTTCGGCGCCTACACCAACCGCGCCATGGCCGCCAACCAGGTGGCCATCGCCCAGTTCATGGGCCTGGTTTCCTGGATACGCTACGTTTACCAACTCTCCCACAACCTCGCGCTCACCGGCAAGGTGCTCCAGGCCCTCGGCGTCATTCCCGGCCTGCAAGTCATCGGCGCCATCGGCAAGGCCCTAAAAACCATCTTTGGCACGATAGAGGATTTCCTTAAAAACACCGCCATGGGGCCGTTCGAAAAAGTGGTGGGCTTCCTGATCTCCGGCCTCAACATCATCATGAAGTTTCTTAGCTATGCCCAGGTGATATTCCACTACGCCAGCATAGAAACCGCCGTCCAGACATTGTTCGCCGTTCTCAACGATAACGACCCCGACGCCAGCATCAGCTCGTTAGGCGTCGTCACGCTCGCCTTGCACGAGAAAAACTGGCTGATGGACTTTACCCAATGGCGCACCGGCGACAAACGCTTCGCCGACGTCGTCATGGAATCGCGCGATCCATGGACCGAGAACCGCGGCTACTCCTTCGCCCTGTTCTGCATCGGCGGTTCCTCGGACTGCGGCAAGTATTTCGAGGGCAACCCCGCCTATGACTCCCGCAACGTCGCCATCATAAAAAGCCAAAGCACCTGGCCTTTTAACATCTGGATTTTCGAAGTCTATTTCAAACTCGTCCTCGAATGGACCAAGCGCGGCGGCTCCGACCTGATCCCCGACGAGGAAGCCACCGACAGCGCCGATTGCCCCACCCCCAACTACCAAACCCTCCCCACCTGCCAGGGCATCGAACAGTGCAAAAAATGGGACGCGGTGTGGAACAATTGTGGATGGTGGAGTGGCGGCGGCCAAATCCTCAACCGCGAAAACTACTGCCTCTCCGCGCCCGATGAATTTCCCTGGTCGGATAACAAATCTGTCTATGTCCCCGACGGCCAGCCCGCCGCCGTCTGCGCCCAAGTCCCCGGCGATTGCGCGCTGACCTCCGACGAGGCCCGCATGGACGAGTGCCGCGCCCTCGACCAGCAGCAGGAGCAGTGCTTCGTCCAATGCTTCTACGAACGCGGGTGGGACTTTGAATACGTCTGCCAGCATTACCCCGATCCCAATCCTCCCAAAACCTGCTACTACGCCGCCAATTGCGGCATATACGCCGTTTACGACCCGCGCCGCGCCGCCTGCCTCAATTACCCCGCCTGCGAGGCGGAGTGTGTCGCCGAGCGCGGCAAGCACATAGACCCCGCCGCCGAATGCCGCAGCAGTTTCCCCACGCTGTGCTTCGCCCCCTCCAGCGCCTGCCCCATGCCCCCGGCGCCCAACCCCGCGCCCGCCGATTTCGACTGGGGAACGTATAACGCGCAGGTCGCCTCCTGCAACAACTACAATGGCTGTCTCAACCAGTGCCGCGCCGAACGCGGACCGGCCACCACCGCCGCCCAATGCGCCACCCTGCCGCCCGCGCCCAACGGCCCCACATATAAAAAATGTACGCCCCCCGCCGAGTGCCGCCCCATCGTCTATCCTCCAGAAGCCTTGGAGGAAACCGACGCGGGCAAGGCCCTGCACGCCCAAATTGACGCCCAGTGCAAGCAAAAGGAAACCGATTACACCACTTGCCTGAACACCTGCTTCAGCGAACGCGGCCTGCCCGGCGTTAGCAGCCAAGCCACCATCGAATGCCGCCAGATCGTCTCGCCCGCCTACCTGCAATGCCGCGAGGAAGTGCGCGACAAATATCTCAAGTGCATGGAACAGCGCGCCGAAGTGCAAAAGATCAACGATGAAATGGAGCAGGAGTACCTCGCTTGCTTGGCCGGTGGCGGCGGCGGAACCGCGCAGAGCGCCAAGTTCCACTGGGTCCCCATAGACACCGCCAACATGCTCTTCAACTTCGGCTTCGGGCTTAAAATAAAGATACCCATCATCGGGAAGATTACCTTGATACCGCCTTTCGACACGCCGCTTAACGCGCCGTTGTCCTGGGCCGGCGCGCGCGCGGGCGTCAACGATTACAAAATAGACAGCACGGATCTGGGCGACTTCGGCGAGAAAGACCCCGCCAATCCCAATGCCGGCCTGGCTTACGACTGGGCTAAATCCCAATGGGTTAAAACCGGCCAACTTCTCGGCGGCAAGATCAAGAATCCCATCGGAACCTACGACGGCCTTCAAAAGTACCTCGGCCTCAAGGACATCACCTACACCGGGAACACCTCCCCCGCGGTGATGGTGGAGCTTAAGAAAGGGACTGATAAAGCCGTCTCCCGCTCCGGCGCCGGAACCGGCGCGGGACGATTCGACCTCAAAACCGACACCCCGGCCAAACTGTTCGCCGCCTCCAAGGCCGAACTTTATTTTGACAGAACCCTCTATCCCCGCGGTGACGGGTTGACCGAGCGCGCCAACGAATTCAGCCCCTTCTGGCAAGCCCGCTTGGCGCCCCTAGGCGTTACGCAACTGTTCGGAACGAATATTGACGAGAGTATGGCGTTATATTTCATGCGTGGTATGATAAAAGCCGACTTCTAGAGAGTCAGGAGCGTACAAGGGGAAGTATGGGAGCCTTACGCGGAGTGGGAGCCGCAGGTATCGCAAGCGCGCGCCGCGCCCAAGCCATGGTGGAGGCGCTGGTGGCTCTCATCATCCTCATCAACATCTTCATGGCCATCCCCCTCATCGGCCGGCTTGGCGAAATAAAACGCCAATCCGTTCAAGCCGCCCGCTACGGCGCGTGGGAACGCACCGCATGGTGGCCCGCCGCTCCCAACCAGGTAACCGTCGCCGCCGCAAAAAGCGGCGGCGCGCTGGCCAACGAAACCCTGTACCGCTTTTTCGGCGACCAGTCCGTCCCTTTCAAAGCTACCGACAAAACCGCCGCGCTAAGCGGCATGAAGGATTTCACTCCCCCTTCGCAAAAAGGCAAACTGGTGGACTGGAGCGGCAATACGCCCACCTCTTCAAACGTCAACAACCGCACCCCCGGCCTGTTCGCCACCCTTATGGATGGTGTACTCGCGGTGACCAGTTCCAGCGTGTTGGAGTTCCTGCTGGGCAGCACTTTTGATCCCGACATCAACGGCTACCATACCGCCACCGTCAAGGTGCCTTTGGGCAGCGGTTTCTCCCTGCTGGACTCCGGCCGCGCTTCGCCAGTCCACAAGGCCATCCTGCCCGCCGGGACCAACCTGGTCATGGAAGCCAAGAACACCATGCTGGTGGATACTTGGAACGCCCAAGGGCCGGACCATGCCGAAAAGCGCGTCCGCGGCCTGGTGCTCACCAGCCTGTTGGACAACGCGGTGCTTGACACCGTCATTGGCATCCTTGGCTGGATATTCCCGGAATTTAAGGATCCTAGCCCGAACGCGGGTCCCCTTGATCCAAGCATTTATTGGGGTCATGTGGCGATAGACCCCGTCCCCTGCGACCGGCTACCCGGCGACGCCTCCTGTACCGGCCTATACCGGCACTACAAATGAGGGGAATTATGGCCGCCAGCCAACGAAACCCCCGGATCATCACCCAACGTTCCGGCCAGGCCTTCGTGGAATACATCGTCGTCACCGCCCTGGCGATCCTGGTGCTCACCCACGGCAATCCCAGCCCCCTGCAACTCCTGGAAAAAAACATCCGCGACAAATACAGGGGCTACTCTTTCGCCGTCACGCGGCCCGTGCTGGAGCCAAACCCCCCGCTGGGCCTGCAAGTCGTGGCCGACATAACCTCCTGCGCCACAGGCGGCGGATGCGACACCGGCGACATCGCAAAGAAAATCGCCACCATGGCGGGTTTCAGCGACACCTTCACCGACGGCCTGCCCTCCGCCGATGACATCGCCAACCTGTTCTCCTGGGATAATTTCAAGGACACCTTAAGCAGTATGGTCACCGATTTCTTCAAAGGACTGCTGTCAGTGGACACTTTCTTGTCCATGTTCAGCATCTAGGGCATAATGTACCGGATTGGAAGGGGTTAAAGAGTGCGGCATGAAGGGATACGAAGTATGGCCGGTTTTTTGGGCCGTCATCGCGGCGATGGCGTTTTTCGCCCAACCCGCCGCCGCCCAAAACCCGTGGGAAGGCTTCCCCGAACCGCCGGACTCCACCGTCAAGACCGTCGCCGACCGCATTGTCCACAACGGCGTGCCGCAAAGCATCCGCGTATTCTCCAGCGAGGCGGATGTGGAATCGGTGGTCCGCTTCTATCTCTCCGTCTGGGCGGCGGACGGCCCAGCCAAGCCCATCGAAAGTCAGATCGCCGATTACCGCGTGGTGACGCGCGTCGCCGGGAACTACGCCATGACCGTACAAGCCCAGCCCAAACCGGACGGCGGCTCCTTCGGGTATTTGAGCGTGATAATGTTCGACGATATGGCCGCCGCACTCCCCCCGCCGGGCCACGGCCTGCCCGCCCCCGACGGCAGCGTGACGCTCTCCGACATCGAAAGCGACGACGGCCCCAAGCAGGGGCGCACCGTCATGCTCCGCAATTCCCACTCGGTGGACTATAATGCGCGGTATTACATATCCTCGCTGCGTTTCCAGGGGTGGAAACTTGTTGACCAGAAAGCGCCCATGAAAAAAGATAAGTCCAGGCTGTTGACCTTCCGGCGCAGCGCCGAGGAGGTCAATGTCGTGATTTCCGACAAAGTATCGCAAACGACCGTGTTGTTGAACTTCGTCTCGGTACGCTGACAAGGCGCCGGGGCCAATGGGAGGACAGGGATAACGGTATGAAGCTTCCAAATCTTTCCATCCTCGGCAAACCATGGGTATTGCTGGTCATCGCCTTCGCCCTCGGCGGCACGGCCACCGTGATGACCATAAGCTACCTGCGGACGAAAGAGGCCCAGGTGCGCGCCAGCCTCATGGCCAAGGAAGGCGCCATGATCCAGGTGGTGGTGCCCTCCTACAACCTGCCCAAGGGATCCCGCATTTCCTATGACAACATGGCCGTGCGCGAAGTGCCGGAAGCCCTGGTCTCCGGCCTGATGATCACCGCCAACAACTTCTCCACCTACGTCGGCCAGGAACTCGGCTACGACGCGGAGGCCGGCAAGCCGCTGGTGCGCCCCATGCTGCGTTTCGCCGGGCTTAAGGACTTTTCCGACACCATTCCCGAAAGCATGCGCGCCATCACCATCCGCGTGGACGAGCTTAATTCCATCTCCGGCATGTTGCGCCCCGGCGACCGTATAGACATCTTCGTCAAGATGTCCGATCAAGGTTCGCAGGACGTGGTCTTCCCCCTCCTGTACAACGTCGCCGTCAAGGCCACCGGCCAGATGGTCGAAGGCGAGGAACAGCTCGCCACCGGCCAAGGCGGCCCCGGCTCGCAGACCACCTACAACACCGTCACACTGGAAGTCACCCCCAAGGACGCCCAGCGCCTTGTGCTCGCCCAGGCCGCCGGAAAGATCACCGCCGTCATGCGCAACAGCGATGACTATGTGGATATTGACCTCGGCCAGCTTCGCAAGGACACCCTGCTCACCGCCGCCCCCGCGCCCATGGCCCCCACCGGCGAGATGACAGGGACGATATGACGGCACGAAACATAATCTCGCTCGCGATTGTGGCGGCGCTGGCGGCCGCGGGCATAATCACCCTCGCCGGACACGCGGGCGCCCAGGGCGCGCGCCTCAACACTCTGGAGGACGTGGTCTTCTCCGATCTGCGCGACGGACGCGCCTTGGTGCGCGTCTCGTGGGGCCTTCCCCTGCAAGCCGCGCCCGAGGAGCGCCGCCAGGACAACCCGCCCCAGCTTGACTACCTCTTCAGCCAGGCCGCCTATTCCGCCAAGGAACTGGTCAAGTACGCCAACGCCGGCCCCTTGCGCTCGTTCAAGGCCATCGCCGAGGCCGATGGCAAGGTCCGCCTCACCCTTTACCTCAAGGACACCGTCACCAGCGCCACGCGCATGGAGAACAACCAGTTCATCGTCATCCTCACCGCCAGCGGCCCCTCCGCCGGCAAGGATCAACAGGCCCCCCAAAAGACACAAAAAGAAGGCGCGCCCGCCCGGGCCGCCGCGCCCCAGGCGGCCCCCGCCACGGCCAAGCCCGCCGCCCTCGGCAAGGACATTGTCAGCAAGCTCATCATGTTCAAGGGCGACGTCCAGATACTCTACACCGCCGGCGTCTCACAGGTCGCCGTCGGCAACAGCGGCATCGTCAGCGCCGCCGTCCTGGACACCGGCGGCCTTCTGGTCATTGGTGAGAATCCCGGCGCCACCATCGTTCACATCTGGCACGCCGACGGTTCCGAGCGCTCGCTGGAAATCCACGTCACCGGCGAAAGCACCGACAACCTGCTCTCCCACATGGCCGCCCTGCTCACCAGCATCAAGGGCGTCACCATCCGCGACTTGGGCGAGTTGATCGTCGTCGAAGGCGACATCAGCCCCGCCGACAAGGAACAGATCGAAAAAATCGCCAAGGCCTTCCCCGCCCTGGTCAACCTCACCCGCGTCGCGGCCGTGCCCATGGAAAAAATGATCCACATGGCCGTCCAGATCGTCGAATTCAACACCAACGCCATGGAGCAGCTCGGTGTCAAGTGGGGGTCCACCATTGACGGGCCGGGCGCCGCCGCCATCGGCGACGCCGTCAACAACGACGTCTTCCGCCCCGGCATACCCGCCACCACCACCATTCCCCCCAGCCTGACCCTGCCCACCCGCGTGGATCCCCTACGCATCTACCTGGGTATCGCCACCTCCATAACTTCAAAAATCAACCTGGCCGTGGCCGATGGCGACGCCTACGTCCTCGCCTCGCCCACGTTGAGCACCCGCAGCGGCGGCGAAGCCAACTTCCTCGCAGGCGGCGAAGTGCCGCTCCCCTCCACCAGTTCCACCGGCCAAACCAACGTGGAGTTCAAGGAGTACGGCATCAAGCTGGACATCAAGCCTGTCGCCGACAAGGAAAACAACATCCTCTCCAAGGTCGGTACCGAGATAAGTTCCATAGACCCCTCCGTGGCCGTCAACGGCATCCCCGGCTTTTTGACCCGCAAAACCACCGCCGAGGTCAACGTCCGCCACGGTGAAACCATCGTCCTGTCCAACCTGATGTCCACCGAGTCCTCACGCAACTTCGATAAATTCCCCTGGCTCGGCGACGTGCCCGTGCTCGGCTGGCTTTTCAAGTCCAAAAACTGGCGCGAAAAACGCACCGAACTGGTGATCTTCGTCACTCCGCGGATTGTTGACCCCTCTTCCGACGAGGTCAAGCGCTCCCTCGAACGCGGCGAGCAGATCCGCTCCAACTTCAAGACCATGATCAACGACGGCATCGTCTATTGAGGCCCCCATGTTCAACATAATGGTTGTCACCCCCAAGGGCCGCCGTACCATCATCCGCGGCGCGGAGCCAGTCCTCATCGCCGGTAAGGCGCCCGACAACGCCATCCTCCTGCAAGGCTGGGATATCGCCGCGCGCCACGCCGAATTCGCCCGCACCGCCCAAGGCGTGTTCGTCAAGAACATCTCCGGCGGCGCCAACGGCATACACATCAACGGCGCCCCCGTCGAGCGCCATGGCCCGCTCAAGCCATCTGACAAAATCACCATCGGCAGCTATACCCTTTACCTGCGCGAGGAAGGCGTGGAAGAAGGCGAGGGCGAACCCCATGCCGCCGCGGCCCCCGCGTCCCGCGCCGCTGAAACGTTTCCCTCCGCCGCCGCGCCCCCCGCTGCCCCGGCCCCCGCGCCCGCTCCGGCGCCCGCCCCCAGGGCCGAGTCCTCCGCGTCCGGGCTTGACGCCGAAGCGCGCAAGGAACTGTTCCGCCTGATGAACGAAATCCACACCGAACTGCTCAAGCAGATTGACCTGCGCCGCGTGGACGTCAACAAAATGTCCGACGCCGAACTGCGCGCCCGCGCCAAGGAGCTGCTCGAGGAAATCATTTCGAACAAAACCATGCCCCCCGGCGTCAAGCGCGACCGGCTTCTCACCGACATGCTCAACGAAGTCGTGGGCCTCGGCCCCCTGGAGGCCCTCCTGGCCGACGACTCGGTCACCGAAGTGATGGTCAACCGCTTCGATGAGGTGTTCGTCGAACAAAAGGGGCGCCTCACCAAAAGCGACATCGTGTTCTCCAGCGACAAGGCGGTGATGACCGTCATCGAGCGCGTCGTCGCCCCCCTGGGCCGCCGCATTGATGAAAGCTCCCCCTACGTGGACGGGCGCCTCAAGGATGGCTCCCGTTTCAACGCCATCATCCCCCCGCTGGCCCTGCGCGGCCCCACGGTCACCATCCGCAAATTCGGCAAAAGCAAGCTGCAGGCCGAGGACCTGGTTCGCTACAACTCCATCAGCTCCGGCATGGCCGAATTCTTCCGCATGTCCGTCCTCCACCGCAAGAACATCATCATCTCCGGCGGCACCGGCTCCGGCAAAACCACGCTGCTCAACGTGCTCTCCAACTTCATCCCCCCCGACGAGCGCATCATCACCGTCGAGGACGCCGCCGAACTGCGTCTTAACCAGCCCCACCTCGTCTCGCTCGAATCGCGCCCCGCCAACATGGAAGGCAAGGGCGAAGTGGCCATCCGCGACCTCGTCCGCAACTGCCTGCGTATGCGCCCCGACCGCATCGTCGTCGGCGAGTGCCGCGGCGGCGAAGCCCTCGACATGCTCCAGGCCATGAACACCGGCCACGACGGCTCGCTGACCACCGTCCACGCCAACGCCCCCCGCGACGCCATCGGCCGCATCGAGGTCATGGTGCTTATGACCGGCATGGACATCCCCATGCTCGCCATCCGCGAGCAGATCGCCTCCGCCGTGGACCTCATCATCCAGCAGACCCGCTTCGCCTGCGGCACCCGCAAGGTCACTTATATCTCCGAGGTCACCGGCGTCGAGGGCAACGTTGTCTCCCTGCAGGACCTGTTCCTGTTCAAGCAGGAAGGCTACGGACCCGACGGCAAAGTCGCCGGCCGCTTCGTCGCCACTGGCGCCATACCCGATTTTTACCAGGAGTTGCGCCGCCGCGGCATCGAGGTGGACTTGAGCATTTTCGACAGCGACAAGGACAAGGAACTCTAACCCATGGGCGCCAACCTGATGCTCGCCATCATGGCCGTGGCCACGCTTGGCATGGTCACCATCCTGGTGTACCTGCTCCTGGAACTGTCCAAAAAAGCCAAAACCCGCTACCAGGAACAATTCGAAAAAACCGCCACCAGCAATCTGGCCGACATGTTCCTGTTCGTGGACAGCGCCCAGTTGTTTTCCATGAACATGGTGGCGCTCGCCATCGGCCCCTTGATCCTGTTCATCTTCACCACCAGCCTACTGCTGACCGCCATCGGCTGCGTGGTCATCGTCGCCGCGCCCAACATCTTCTACCGTGTCCTGCGCCAGCGCCGCTTCGCCTCGTTCGAGACCCAACTGCCCGACGCCCTGGCCATGCTCTCCGGCTCCATGCGCGCCGGAGCCAGCTTTCCCGTCGCCCTTGAATCCGTGGTCAAGGCCTCCTATCCGCCGCTTTCGCAGGAATTCGAGCTGTTCCTGCGCCAAATCCGCCTTGGCGTGGATTTCGACCAGGCGCTTGTCGCCATGACCAAACGGATGCCCATACCCGATTTCGTGCTGGTCGTCTCGGCCATCCGCATCGCCCGCGAAGTCGGCGGCAACCTCGGCGAAATCCTCGACTCCCTCGCCGAAACCATCCGCCAAAAGCAGGCCATGGAAGGCAAAATCCGCGGGCTGACCGCCCAGGGCAAAATGCAGGGCCTGGTGATGACCGGCCTGCCCGTACTTCTCGTCGTCGTGCTCTTCTTCCTTGAACCGGACGGGATGCGCCCGCTGGTCACCACCCTGGTCGGCTTCGCCACCCTTACGGTGATCACCATCATGCTCGCCCTCGGCTATTTCTTCATCACCCGCATCACCGCCATAGACGTGTAGCGCCATGGAACTGATGCCCTACATAATCGCGCTGATGTTCGGGGTCAGCCTCGTCATCATCCTGGTCACCATGCGCCTGGTGTACCGCAAGCTGCCCAAGGTGGGCAAGGCCCTTGAACCGCGGCCGCCCGCCCTGCGCCTCGTGATGCCCCTGGTGGCCATCGTCACCCGCTTCATGGGATCCTACCTCACCGTGGACTACCTTGAAAGCGTCAGCGAAAAACTCCGCCGCGTCGGCGTGGAAACCATCCTCACCGCCGAGGAGTTCATCGGCCTGCGCGTCGTCACCGGCGGCTTTGGCCTGTGCATGGCCTGGATGACCGTCGCCATGCTCAAGCCGGAGCGCCCCCAGGTCTCCTGGCTCATCATGCTCGCGCTCGCCGCCCTGGGCTTCTTCTACCCCGTCATCTGGCTCAACGACCGCCGCAAACGCCAGATCAGCGAAATCATGAAAACGCTGCCCACCTATCTGGACTACCTCACCCTCTCCGTGGAGGCCGGACTCAACTTGGGCGGCGCCATAGACCAGGCCGTGGACAAGGGGCCGGACGGCGCGCTTAAAATGGAATTCCGCAAGGTCATGCGCGATCTCAAGGCCGGCCTCACCCGCGGCGAGGCCCTGCAGGCCCTTTCCGACCGGCTTCAGATCAACTCCGTGCGCTCCGTGATCAGCGCCATCGTCCAGGCCGAGCGCATGGGCGCCCGCCTGGGGCCGGCGCTGCGCATCCTCGCCCAGCAGCGGCGCCTCGAACGCTTCCAGCGCGCCGAAAAACTGGCCATGGAAGCCCCCGTAAAGTTGCTGATGCCGCTGATCGCCTTCATTTTTCCCGTCACCTTCATCATCCTTATGTTCCCCATCGTGATGAAGTTCATGCAGGAGGGCCTGCTGTGAGAATCGGCGCCGTCACCGGCGAGCGGGGCGGCCTTGTCGCCGCCCGCGTCATGCGGCCCGAAACCGCATGGGAGCGGATGCGCGGTCTGCTGGGCCGCCCCCGGCTCATGCCCGGCGAAGGGATGCTGCTCGACCCCTGCGCCGCCGTCCACACCATCGGCATGGGCTATCCCATAGACCTGGTGTTCCTCACGCGCGACGGCGTCGCCGTCAAGCTGTCGCCCCGCACACCCCCCTTCCGCCTCCGCGCGGCGCGGGGCGCGGGCATGACCCTGGAACTGTGGGAGGGCGCCATCAGCGAACGGCGCCTGACCCCCGGAGCGAGGCTGCGATGGGCCGAATCGTCCGTATGCTGACCGCCCCGCTTCTGGCCTGCGCCTTTCTGGCCTGCGCCACCACGGGCGAAACGCGCCTGGCCGAAATAGACGCCATGGCCTCCAGCGCCTACACCCAGGGCGACATGGAACAGGCCGAACGCCACTACCGCCAACTTGTCGCCGCCCCCGGCGCGGGCTTCGAGGCGTGGTTCCGCCTCGGCAACATCCTCGCCCGCGCCAACCGCGTGGACGAAGCCGTGAAAATGTACGAAAAAACGCTTGAACTGCGCGCCGATTTCGCCCCCGCCTGGCGCAACCTGGCGGTCCTGCGCCTGCGTCAGGGCCTGGCCGCCCTGCTCGAATCCCAGGCCCGCCTTGACACCGGCGACCCCCTGTACGCCGACAACCAGGCCATTATCGAGGCCCTGCGCCGCGCCCCCGCGTTTGGCGCCGCGGGGGACAACCTGTGACCGCCACGATGCGCCGCCGCGCCGGCCAAGCCATGGCCGAGTTCATCATCGTTTGGCCCACCATCCTGTTGCTGCTGCTCGGCTCGCTGCAATTCGGCCTTATCTACTGGGCGCGCGCCACCCTCAACCTCGCCTCCTTCGAGGCAGCCCGCGCCGGCGCCCTGGACCATGGCCGCTCCACCGCCATGACCGAAGCCTTCAAGCGCGGCCTGGCGCCCTTGTTCACCCAGGACGACACCTATCAGGCCGTCACCACCGCCTATAACAAGGCCGCCGCGGAAATGACCTACGCCAAGGTGGAAATGGTCAGCCCCACCCCCGCCGCCGTCACCGACTACGCCGTCATCATCAACGGCCAGCGCCAGATACCCAACGACAACCTCACCTACCGCCCCAGCGCCCCCGGCGCCTCCGGCATGTCCATCCAGGACGCCAACCTGCTCAAGGTTAAAACCACCTACGGCTACAAACTATGGGTGCCGCTGGTGAACAAAATCATCATCGAAATCGTGAAGGCGACGGACTCCAACGCGTTCCACCTCGGCACGCTCTATCCGGACCAGCGCCTTCCCATCGTCTCATACGCCACCGTGCGGATGCAGACGCCGCTCTACCAGTAACGCCAGGGGATGGACCATGACCATGCGAACCAATTATAAGAGCAAGGGAGGAGACATGATTCCAGCGACCGCACGCCGCTTAAACACGGCGCCACGATATGCCATCGCCCTCGCGGCGGCCCTGGCCTTCGCCGCCTGCGGCCCCACCAAACCCTACTCGTTCAATCCGGCGGCCAAAATCGCCGGCCCCGCCTCGGTGTCCGTCCGCACCCAGATCTCCGTCAACGCAGACGCCAGCGGCGACCCCGAAGGTCTCCCCATCACCTACACCTGGGCGCTCACCCAGCGGCCCCAGGGCAGCGCCGCCGCCCTCTCCGGCGACGCGGGAAAAACCACCACCTTCTACGCCGACAAGGGCGGCGTCTATACCGTCGAACTGGTCGTCACCAACGAAGACACCAAATCCAGTTCCACCGCCTCTCACCAGATTGACGCCGTGGGGACCAATGGCAACCATCCCCCCGTCGCCAATTTCACCGCCACCACCGGCACCCGCTTCGCCCTGCTCGACGCCCGCGAAAGCTACGATATGGACGGCGACCCCACCTACTTTTACTGGGCCGCCCTCAACGCTCCCGCGGGCTCCTATATCACCGTCAATCCCCAGGACACCCGCCTGGCGTACCTCTACTTGAGTTCCGGGGCCAAGGTGGCCGTGGAATTGACCGTGGCCGACCACGCCGATCGCGACGTCGCCGTCAAGCAGATAGACCTGACCAACTGACGCCGATCACCCTCCCGCGCCCCATGCGCGGGAGGGGGTTCTTATTCGTAGGGGCGAGGCATGCCTCGCCCTCTTATACTCTTGGCAGGGGCGCATCGTGACTCGCCCTCTTCACATCGGGATTCACGAACCACCCCCCCCACCGCCCCGCGCACTATTCTTCCCCTCTCCCCCCGCGGGAGAGGGTGGCGGTCCCCCGCCGGGTGAGGGGGAGAAACGAATAACCCCTCACCCTACGCCTCACATGCATTCGGCGTTTTCCCTCTCCCGCAAGGGGCGAGGGAAACAATGCGCCCCGCGCCCCCACAATCGCGCTTCGCGCTCTTATCTTTTGCTCCCCCGCAGACTCGGGGGAGTACCCCGAAGGGGGGAGGGTGTTCTTTCTTCGTAGGGGCGAGGCATGCCTCGCCCTCTTGGTAAGGGCGTCGCGCCGTGCCACCATCGCCCCAGCCCCACGCGCGCCTAACCGCGCCCCGCCCAATCCCGCGCCAACTTCGCCGCCAATAACAACAGCGGCGCCGCATGCATCACCAGGTCAAAAATATCCAACGGACGGGACAATGTCCCCTCCTTGAGCATTATCAGCTTCTCCACCAGGTGCGGCATCGGAGCCAACGGCGCCACCGCCAGCGCCACCGCCAACGGAACCAGCAGCGAATAAGGAATCGCGTCCAGCAATGTCATCGCCTCCGCGGCCTCCCAAGGTTTTCAACCATTCGATGAACGCCGCCGCCGGAGCGATTCACCCCAGTTGCGCCGTCAGTGGCGAACAGTGATAAAATAACGGTAATCCTTTACGAGCGCCAGGTGGGTCTAGCAAACAAGGGCCAGGGTAACGCGGGGCCAACCGCCCCCGCCACGGGCAAGCCGCCCAGCGAAATCATCCTCGACATGATTTCGCGCCTGCCGGAATTCCAGTACCTCACCCGCGACGAAGTCACCCTTCTTATTCACGACGGACCCCATGTGCACCAGCGCGGCGAAGCGCTGCTGAACATCGAAAAACGCTCCGTGGACTCGCTTGTGGTGCTCCTCGCCGGCGAATGCGTGGTGGAGGTCATCGCCGAAGTCGGCGGCAAGCGCGTGTGGACGCAGATAGAAAAAATCTGCGCCCCCGGCGTTTTCGGCGAAGTGGGGCTCTTTTCCAGCAGCCCCCGCACCGCCCGCGTCATCACCGCCATGCGCTGCGTCGCCCTGCGCATCCCCGAACAAACCCTCGTGGACCACTTCAGCCGCTCGAAGGCAAGCCTGCCCCGGATGCTGTGGAGCTTCGCCCGCCTGGGCGCCACCCGCATCCAGATGGCCATGAAAAAATTCGAAACACGGATGCGCCACAACCTCGGCCCCATGGAACTCTCCTTCCCCAACCGCCAGGCCGACCTCGTCCGCCTCATGGAGCGGATGGACGCTATGCCCCCCGAATACGAATCCTGGCGCTCCATCTTCAGCGACATCAGCGCCCAGCTCGAATCCGTCAACCGCGACTTGGCCCTGCTCAGCTACTACGAACTCCTCCCCGACCCGCCCCTGGCTTCCCTGCCCGCCGCCGCCGGAGAATCCGTCACCACCCTCCCGCTCGCCCGCTATAAACTCGACGGCTCGCTCTCCACCAAGCAAGCCATCGCCCGCGCCCTGCTCGACAGCGCCCAGGTCGAAAACGCCGCGCCCGTCATCGTCCGCATCATGGCCGAAACCGCCTCCGTCCTGCTCGGCCACAACGATACGCTCTCCCTCTCAATCGCTTCTGATCCAACGGAAAAATCCTGATCACCGCGCCATTCTGAAAACATATTATTATTCATTGTGTTGTGGGTATCACTACTCACGAGATTAATTTATTCCAATTATGTGTTAATTATGCAACACATGTGTTATTGGTAATACATAATGGAATTGGTGAAAGTGTATTGGGAATCAATGCTGTACGATAATGACCCATAATTCGGCATTTAGCGTCTTAATAATAATACACTTGCATTGCCAATTGCCTGGCAATCACCCAATTGTGCTTATCAACATATTGAAATAATTGATTGTGTTATTTGTGATGCCTTGGCTCGAATATTGTACATATCGAGTATGAATGTGTAGTGAATTAGGAATTGACCATTTTGGGGGCATTTTGGGGGTATATGGATATGGGCGCCACGGAGAATGACGCGAACGGGTTGGCTCTCGTTGTGGACGACGACAAAATCTCGCTCATGCTCATTCGCACGTATTTAAGCGAATGGGGCATCCGTGTGCGCGTGGCCGACAACGCCGAGGAAGCGCTCAACGTCCTGGAAAACGAACCCGTGGTGGACATCGTGTTCATGGACCAGCGTCTGCCCCGGATGCAGGGACTTGAAGCGCTGGAGGTGATCAAGGGCCGGTTCCCCCACACCCAGGTGGTCATGCTCACCGCCTTTGGCAACATCTCTTCCGCCGTGCGCGCCATCAAGGGGGGCGCTTGCGACTACCTCAACAAACCCGTGGAGCGCGACCAGCTTGAACTGGTCACCCAGCGCGCCCTCAAGGTGGCCCGGCTGGAGCGCGAAAACGAAGTCCTGCGCGCCCGCGGGGCGGACACCGGCGGATTCTCCGCCATCGTCTGCCAGACTGGCGTCATGAAAACCGCCCTGGAGCGCTCCCGCAACCTGGCGGTGATGGATCTGACCATCCTGATCACCGGCGAGTCCGGCACGGGCAAGGAACTGTTGGCCCGCGGCATCCACGACGCCAGCCGCCGCCACCAAGGGCCGTTTATCGCCATAAACTGCGCCGCATTGCCCGAAGACCTGCTTTCCTCCGCGCTGTTCGGGTACGAAAAGGGCGCCTTCACCGGCGCCGCGGGCGCCACCAAGGGCTGCTTTGAGGAGGCCGACGGCGGCACCTTGTTCCTCGATGAGATCAGCGAAATGAGCCCCAAGCTGCAATCAAGCGTCCTGCGCGCCCTGCAGGAGCGCGAGTTCTACCGCCTTGGCAGCTACAAGCCCGTCAAGTCCGACTTCCGCCTTGTCTGCGCCACCAACAAGAACCTGGAAGCCAAGGTGCGCGCCGGACACTTCCGCCAGGACCTGTTCTATCGCATCAACGTCGCCACTATAGACTTGCCCG
>JACQZB010000062.1 GCA_016207925.1 Nitrospinota bacterium | reverse complement strand
CGGCGCGGGCGGGCACGACTTCCCCCCCCGCGCCAACATGCTGCGGCTGTTCATCGGCGACGCGGCGGATGCGCGCCCGGTGGAAACGCTGATCGAGCTTTCCACCAACATTGACGACATGAACCCCCAGGCGCTGGCGCTCGTCGCCGAGATGCTGTTCGACGCGGGCGCCCTGGACGTGGCGCTGTGCCCCATCCAGATGAAAAAGGGGCGGCCCGGCGTGACCATGACCGCCCTGTGCGCGCCGCGCACCGCGCCCGCGCTCGAAGCG
Source organism: Nitrospinota bacterium (assembly GCA_016207925.1). Lineage (GTDB taxonomy): Bacteria > Nitrospinota_A > UBA7883 > UBA7883 > UBA7883 > JACQZB01. Next base: position 18,960 of record JACQZB010000062.1, on the reverse strand, counting down.
ATCCTGTTCGAGAACACCTCCACCCTGGGCGTGCGCCGCAATGAAGTGGAGCGCGTCAGCCTGCCGCGCGAAATCCGCAAGGTCAAAACCCGCTACGGCGCCATAGAGGTCAAGTTCGCCACCCTGCCCGGCGGGCGCGTGAAAGCCGCGCCGGAATTCGAGTCGGTGAAAAAGGCCGCGCTCAAAAGCGGCGCGTCGTTCGAAATGGTCTATCGCGCCGCCCTGTCCGCCAGCCAGAAATAAAAAAAGGCGGCCCGGCATGAAGCCGGACCGCCCGAGGACAATGAAACGCGGGATTACGCCGCGGTCACTGATTCGCGTTCGTCCACCAGGCTCACCGCCAGCACCTTGGAGACGCCCTCCTCCTCCTGCGTCACGCCGTACAGCATGTCCGCGAAGCCCATCGTCTTCTGGTTGTGGGTGATGATGATGAACTGCGTGCTGTGGGTCATCTCCATCAACAGGTCGCGGAACCGGCCGATGTTCGCCTCGTCCAGCGGCGCGTCAATTTCGTCCAGCAGGCAGAAGGGCGACGGCTTGGTCTGGAACACCGCGAACAGAAGCGCGATGGCCGTCATCGCCTTCTCTCCGGCGGACAGCAGGCTGATGGACTGGTTCTTCTTGCCGGGGGGCTGCACGTAAATCTCCACCCCCGGTTCGGTCTTGCCTTCCTCCATCACGAGGCGCATCTCCGCGCGCCCGCCGCCGAACAGGCGCTTGAAGATCGCCTCGAACTGGACCGACACCTTTTCGAAGGTCTCCTGGAACATCTTTTCCGTGGTTCCGTTCAGGCTTTCGATGGTCTTGTGCAGGTGCGCGATGGAGGTCACCAGGTCGTCGCGCTGGGTCTTGAGGAACTCGAACCGCTGGTTGACCTGCTCGTACTCCTCCAGGGCGCTCACGTTCACGTCGCCGATGCGGGCGATCTCGCCGCGCAGGAAGTTGAGCCGCGCCGTTTCTTCCTCCATGTTCAAGGAGCGCACGTCGGCCGCGCGCAGATCCTCGATGGGGATGTTGAACTCCTGGTCTGCCTTTTCGATCAGGTTCTCCAGGCGCATCTTCACTTCGGAACGGTTCAGCGACGTTTCCGACGCGGCGGGCTGAACCTCGTCCAGCGCCCCCTGCAGTTCGCGGACGCGCGCCTGCATCCCGGCGGCCTGCGCGCTCATCTCCTCCAACTCGCCGGTCAACGCCTCCACGCGGGATTTGAGTTCATCCGCGCGGCGGGCCAACTCCGCGTTCTCCGCGGTGAGCGACTCGATGGCGCCGCGCATCTCCGCTTCCTTGCCTTCCGACTCGCGGATGCCGTCGGCCAAGCGGCGCACGCGGACCACCGCGCCGGCCTTGCTCTCCTCCAGCCGGCGCAGGTCCACCTCCAGGCTTTCCAGCTTGCCGGTAAGCCCGGCCACTTCCAAGTCCTTTTCGCGCAAACGCTCATTAAGTTCATCAAGCGCGTCGCGGCTTTGGTGGATGCGCGCCTCCAACTCGCCCGCCGCCCGGTCCGCCTCTTCCTTCGCGCGCGTTAACTCCTCGGCCCGCGCGGCCAATTCCGCCTGCCGGCCCTCCAGCCGGGAGCGCTCCTCGCCGGTTCTGGACGCCTCGGCCTCCAGGGAACGGCGCGCGTCATCATGGCGCCCGCGCTCCGCCTCGGCCTTTTGTATTTCGTTGCCCAGCGACAGGGCGGCCAATTCCAGTTCGCGGCCCCTTTTCTGCGCTTCTTCGAGCGCCGCCCGGGCGCCGTTGACCGACTCGGCAAGCCCATCGCGCAGGGAGCGGGCATCGTCGCGGCGCGCTTCAAGCTGCGCCAGCCTGCCTTGCAGTTCCTCGATCACGCGGCGGCGCGACACCAACCCCGCCGCCTGGCCCCGGCCCGGCCCGCCGGTGACAAACCCGGCGGCGTCTATGACTTCCCCCTCCAGCGTGACCACGGTGAACGCGCCGGGGGCGGCTTTCCAGATTTCCATCGCGCCCATAAGGTCGCGCGCCACCAGCGTGGCCGCGAGCAAGGCCCGCGCCGCGGCGGGCGCCTCTCCGTCAAGCATGACCAAATCCAGCGCCCGGCCCACCAACGCCGGATGCGCGGGCGCCGCGGTGGATAACGGCGCGGGCGCCATATCCGCGATGGCGAACCCCGCCGCGCCCAGGTTCCCGCTTTTCAACAGGGCGATGGCGCGGGCCACATCCTCCGCCCCGCCCGCCACCAGCGACTCCAGCCGCGCGCCGAACGCCGCCGCCAGCGCCGTTTCATTCTCCGGCGCCGCGCGCACTCCGCGCGCCAGCGGGCCGCGCAGGTTCGTGACTTCGCCGCGCCCTTCGTCGCGCATCCGCATTAGCGCCCGCACGCCCTCGCCATATCCTTCCAGGGTGCGCTCAAGCTCCTCCAGCGACTCCCGCTTCGACGCGGTTTTGGTCACCTCGTCGGAGGCGGCGGACAATTCCCGCCCGGCGGCCTCCAACTCCGCGCGCAGCGCCTCCAGCCGTCCGCGCGTCTCCTCCAGCGCCTGCGTTGCCCTGTCGCGCTCCGACTGGATTTCCTCCGCCCGTCCCCGCAACTCCCGCGTCCGGACGTTCAATCCTTCATCGGCGCGGTCCAATTCCTCGCGTTGCTGGGCCAACTGCCCCGCGCGGGCGGAGGCCATCTCCAGCTTGGCGCGGATGGAGGCGGTTTCCCCCTGCGCCTGCGCCTGCCGGTCCACCGCCTCGCGGGCCGACTGCGTGGCCCGCCGCAAATCCTCCTGCAGGCCGCGCAACGACTCCTGTGCGTCTCCGGCGTGGCGGCGCAACTCCTCCCGCTCGCGGCCCTTTTCCCCAATGCGTCCGCGCGCCTCGTCCATGGCCGCCCGCCGTGAGGCTATCTGCTCCTCGCACGCGGCGATTTCCCCGTTGACCTGGACGATCTCTTCCGCCGCCCGCTCCCGCGCGCTCCGGGCCTCGGCGCTGTTGCGCTCCAACAGCGCCCGGTGATCCTCGTTGCGCTGCGCCGCGGACTCCGCCCGCCCCTTCTCCTCCTTGAGCGCGCCCGACGCCCGTTCCGTTTCCGTGATCCGCGCGGCGAGGGTTTCAAGCTCGTTGCGGCGGGTGGAAAGCTCCGCCAGAAGCGCCGCCTCGCGCTCTTTAAGCTCCTCCACCTTCGCGTCCAACTCCGCCAGCAGGGCGGACTGGCGCTGGTAGCCGTCGGCGTAGCTGGCCAGGGCGCGCGACTTTATCTCCTCCCGGAAGGCCATGTACCGCTCCGCCTTTTTCGCCTGGCGGTTGAGCGAAGTCCGCTGGCGCTCCAGTTCCGAAAGGATGTCCTGCACGCGCAACAGGTTCTGCTGCGAAAGCTCCAGCTTGTTGCGGGCGGCGTTGCGGCGCGCCTTGTACTTCATGATGCCCGCCGCCTCGTCTATGAACACGCGGCGATCCTCCGGCTTGGCGCCGATGATCCTTGTGACCTGGCCCTGCTCGATGATCGAAAGGGTTTTGGCGCTCACCCCGGTGTCCAGGAACACGTCCACCACGTCCTTGAGCCGGCAGGGAACCTTGTTGATGTAATACTCCGACTCCCCCGTGCGGTACAGCTTGCGGGTGACGGTGATCTCCTCGTACTCCGCGTAGGGATGCGACGTGATGACGCCGTTGAGGTTGCCGATGGTCAGCGACACCTCCGCGTACCCCATCGGGCGGCGCGTGGCCGAGCCGTTGAAGATGAAATCCTCCATCTTCGTCCCGCGCATCGTCTTGGGCGATTGCTCGCCCAACACCCAGCGGATGCCGTCGGCGATGTTGCTTTTCCCGCAGCCGTTGGGGCCGACTACGGCCGTCACCCCGGACTCGAAATCTACCTTGGTGGAATCTACGAAGGATTTGAACCCGGTCAGCTCAAGACTTTTGAAGAACATTGGATCTCCGTGTTGAAACGCCACCGGCCGGCGCTCCGGCCTCCCCAAAAACTTGGGCTAAGCCTATCATGAGGCATAGGGTCTGTAAAGGATAAATTACCGCGCCCACGCGGGAGGCTTTTATTTTCCCCGAAGCGATCAGGCGGGTCAATTCCGCCCGCTTGCCCGGCGGGACGGTGAAGGCAAGTTCGTAATCCTCTCCGCCCGTCAGCGCCCGCGTCATGGCCGGTTGACCGTGGTGATTAATCACCGCGCGCGCGGCGCGTGAAAAAGGTATCCGCGCCAACTCCACTCTTCCCCGGACGCCTGACGCCTTCATCATCCGCAAAAGGTCCAGCGCCACGCCGTCGGAGAGGTCAATCATGGCGCTGGCGATATGGCGGTAGGCTAAAAGCGCGCCCCAGGCTAGCCGCGGTTCCGGCGAATGGTGGCGGCGGACAAGGCCCCGCGGTTCGCGTTGACCCTGTTCCAGAAGCCACAGGCCAAGCCCCGCGTCGCCCGGCGTTCCCGTAAGGTAAATCGCGTCGCCGGGTCTGGCTCCTGACCGGTCAATACGCGCGCCTTTTCTTATCTCGCCGGTTGCGGTGAGGGTTATGGACAACGGCCCGTCCGATGCGGCCACGTTGCCCCCGATCACCCGGACGCCATGCCGCCGCGCCGCGCCCTGTATGCCGCGCAGCAACGCGCCGAGCCATTGACTTGTTTCACCATGGGGGAAAACCAGCGAGACCAACAGGAAGCGTGCCGTCCCCCCCATGGCGGCGATGTCCGAAACAGTCACCGTTACCGCCTTTGCGCCAATAAGCTTGGGCGCGGCCCACGCGCGCCGGAAGTGTATGTTCTCCACCAGCGTATCGGTGGAGATCAATAGCTCCGTTCCGCGCGACGGAACGATGGCGGCGCAGTCGTCGCCGATGCCCAGCGCCAGACCGGCGCCGCGCGCGCGAAGTCCGAAAAGGCGCTCCACGGAGGCGATCAGCCATGGCTCATCGGCGGGAAGGGTGTGACGGATTTTCATGGCTCTATGATAATCGTTCCGCGCGCCCCGCGCATACTGGTTGACATGGCGCGGAGGCGCCGCTAGGCTTGTGCCATGCAAAGCGGATTCTGGGTGAAACTGGATGCGTACCTGTTCCGCGTCCTCGGTGTGATTTTCGGCGTCGGCGGCGTCGGATTCCTTTTCGCCAACAATCCCAGGGAAAAACTGCTCTCCAACACCTACGGCATCGCCTTCCTCGCGCTTTTCATCATTCTGGCGGCATATTCGATAGCGTCGCTTGTGATGGATATTTTGGGGTCCGGCGAGAGTTCGGAAAAAAACGGATAGAGAAGAAAAACCCGTGGGAGTGAGGGGGATACTCCCACGGGCTATACTTTACAAAGCCTTAAGCCTATTGGGGGGTTGGAGGGAAGCCCAAGGCTTTATAAAGCTTATTTCGTTCTCTGATCCCAGTATCTAGCAATGATGATGCCAAAATTAAATTATCAATAATATCAATATGTTACTGTTATGGCATGTTGCTGAGCGACGAAATTTAAGTCCGAAATCAGGACATTTCTGTCAAAATGATGACCAAAACGCGGGCAGGGGCGCCGATTACCTTGGCGCCTTCAGTGAGTCAGCGCACGGGAATAGGCGGTAAGCCAGGCGTGGCTTAAGTTGAAATACAGATACACGTCAACCGCGAGCAAGAACAATCCCCACACGATCCAGCGGGCCGATTTTCTCCATAGCATTGGCCGATGCTCGATTTTCATATAGAACAGCGCCGCCACGCCGCAGGTGATTAGCGCCAAAGCCGCAAGCCGGGTCAAGGTCCACGGTTCTATGGCCAGCGCCGCCGCCTGAACGCCGCCTTTAATGAAGGCCTCGCCGGCGTTAAAGGCGAATCCAGTAACGATCACCGCCTCCGTCACCAGCGGCAGCGCTCCGCCGGAAACCGCCGCAAGGCCCGCGGCGATACCCGCGTCACGCGCCCGCTCCCATGCCTGATCGCCGATGTCCGCGGGGGTGGGTTTGAGCGGCGCGGGGGCGGAAGGGCGTTGCGGGGCCGCGCCGCCGTACACGTGGAGCGCCACCCATTGCGGCGCCAGCGCGGTGAGTCCGCCCAGACATACAAGGATGACGGCGGCCCACAACGTCATGTTTAATAGCGCCATGCCCAGCCTGCCGGAGCGGATGTAGTAGAAGAAAACGGGAAACAGCGCCGCGGCCAGCAGAAAAGGGAAAAATTGGGCCGGGAGGAATAAACCCGGAATCATCAAAAGCGGGGTCGCCGCCAAGGTGAACACCGGGGCCAGTCCGCGGTCGAATGCGCGCCGGAACGTTGTCACAGTCATTATCCGGCGCGCTCCCGCAGTTTTACGTATTTGCAGAACACATGATAGGCGGAAAGGGCGCAGGCGATGAATCCCGGCGCGCCGTCGAGGAATCCCAGTTTTATAAAGTACATTTTTATAAACGTGGCGGGCGGGCGCAACAATATCTCCCACCACCCGGCCCGCGCTCCGGCGGCGGCGCGCTCGTTGGCGGCGATGGTGGTGAAGCTGTTGATGGTGCGAAGATGCGCGGAAATGTCGTCGAACGAAAGGTGGTACAAGTCGCCGTCGAGGTTTATCACCCGGCCGTTCACCTCCAGCCGGTCGTGGGGATTTTCACCCGTCCAGCGCGCGGCGCCCCGGCGGACCAGGCGGGTTTTGCGCGCGGGGTACCATCCGCAGCGGCGGATCCAGCGGTTGAGGTAGTACACCAGCCGGGGGAAGGCGTACCCATCGGCGCGGGGACATTCAAGCTCGCGCAGGATTTGGCCGCGCAGGCGGGGCGACACGCGCTCGTCGGCGTCCAGGCTGATGATCCAGTCCCCTTGCGCCTGGTCGAGGGCGAAGTTCTTCTGCGCCACGTGGCCCTGCCATTCGTGGAAGATCACCCGCGCGCCTTTTTCGCGGGCGATCTCCGCGGTGCGGTCGGCGGAGCCGCTGTCCACGACGATGAGTTCATCGGCGAAGGAGAGGCTGTCGAGGCAGTCGCCGATTTTCTTTTCCTCGTTCTTGGCGATGATGGCCGCCGACAGACGGACGCGGCGCGGCGCGCCTTCATTCATTCAGGGGCTTGGCCTCGTCAATGAGCATGATGGGGATATCGTCGCGGATTTCATAGACCAGCTTGCAGGCGCGGCAGACAAGCCCGTCCTGGTTTTCGGTCAATTCCAGTTCTCCCTTGCATTTGGGGCAGGCGAGGATTTCCAGCAGTTCCTTGTCAACCGGCATGAGCCTCTCCTAATAAAGCGTGCGTCAGGAGAGATTATATGCCGTGCGCCGTTAGGTGGCAACGCGCCATGCGGGCGCGGGATTGGCGCCCGGTCAATGCCGTGGCCACGCGCCGGGATCCCCCCGCCGGATTCGCCGCCTGCTTCTGGTACAATGCGGGGGGAGTTTGGGGAAGAAAGCAGAAGGGCCATATGGACAAGGCAGACGATCCATCAGCGGCAAGCGCCGGGCCGGACAAAGGGGATTTCTAAGTGGCCTCAAGCTGGAATGAAATACGCGACCGCGCCTTCAAGTTCTCAAAGGAATGGGAAGGCGAGGAAAGCGAGAGCGCCGAGGCAAAATCGTTCCTTGACGCCTTCTTCAACGTATTCGGCGTCTCCCGCCGCAGCGTCGCCACTTTCGAGACCCGCGCCAAAAAAATTGACGGCAAGGACGGCTACATTGACCTGCTGTGGCCCGGCGTCCTGCTGATCGAACAGAAATCGCGCGGGAAAGACTTGGACCGCGCCCACCAGCAGGCGAAGGATTATTTCCCCGGCATCCCGGACCGGAACCTTCCGCGCTATATCCTCGTCTCCGATTTTTCCCGGTTCCGCCTTTATGATCTGGAGACCGGCGCGACGAATGAGTTCACGCTTCCCAACCTTCACCAGAACATAAAGCTTTTCGGCTTCATGGCGGGCTACCAGACCCAGCCGCTTACGCCGCAGGACCCGGCCAATATCCGGGCCGCCGAGCACATGGGGCGGCTCCACGACCTGCTCAAGGCCGCCGGATATGCCGGGCATGAGCTGGAAGTGTATCTGGTACGGCTTCTTTTCTGCCTCTTCGCGGAGGATACCAGCATTTTCGAGCGAAACCAGTTCCGCGACTACCTGGAGCAGAAAACCGCCGGGGACGGACACGATCTTGGCCTGCACATAGGCGCCCTGTTCCACACCCTCAACACGCCGGAGGACAAGCGGCAAACCACCCTTGACGAACATCTGTCCGCGTTCCCCTACGTCAACGGCAAGCTGTTTGAGGAGACCCTGCCTCCCGCCAGCTTCGACGCGAAGATGCGCCAGATGCTGCTGGAAGGCTGCGCGCTGGACTGGAGCCGCATCAGCCCCGCCATTTTCGGCTCCCTGTTCCAGTCCGTCATGGACCCTCAACGCAGGCGGGACATCGGCGCCCATTACACCAGCGAGCAAAACATTCTCAAACTTATCAAGCCGCTGTTCCTCGACGCGCTGTGGGAAGAATTCCACAAGGTAAAGTCCCAAAAGAAGGCGCTCATCGAGTTTCACAAGAAAATTGGCAAGCTGCGGTTCCTTGATCCCGCCTGCGGTTGCGGAAACTTCCTGGTGATCGCCTACCGCGAATTGCGCCTTCTGGAGTTGGAAATTTTACGCACGCTGTACAAGGCACGCTTCGCTACCCGGTTTTTGAATATAAAAGGCGAGCTTTGGGTTGACGTGGATCAGTTCTTCGGGATCGAGTTGGAAGAGTTCCCGGCCCAAATCGCCCAAGTGGCGCTGTGGCTCACCGACCACCAGATGAACATGCGCGTGTCGGAGGAGTTCGGACAGTACTTCCGCCGCCTGCCGCTGGAAAAGTCGCCGTACATCGTCCACGGCAACGCCCTGCGGCTGGACTGGAAATCCATCATCGAGCCGAAACAGCTTTCGTACATCCTGGGCAATCCGCCGTTCGGCGGCGCCAAGTTCCTGGACGCGGAGCAGAAGCGCGACGTGGAATTGGTGTTCAACGGAGGCCGCAACGCGGGTCTGCTGGATTACGTCACCTGCTGGTACCGCAAGGCGGTGGAGTACATGGCGAAATACCCGGCGATCCGCGCCGCCTTCGTCTCCACCAACTCGATAACCCAGGGCGAGCAGGCGGGGGTGTTGTGGCCGGACCTTTTCAGCCGGGGCGCCGTGATTAACTTTGGCCATCGCACGTTCCAGTGGGACAGCGAGGCGCGGGGCAAGGCCGCAGTCCATTGCGTTATCATCGGCTTCGCGCTTCAGGAAGAAAAAGACAAGGTCATTTACGATTACGACACGCCCAAATCCGAACCGCACGCAAGAAAGGCCGCTCGGATTAATCCATACTTGGTGGACGGCCCTAACGTGGTATTGGTGAACCGGGAGAATCCCCTGTGCGCGGCGCCGGACATCGGCATCGGCAACAAACCGATTGACGGTGGGTATTACCTGTTCACACCGGAGGGAAGGGAAGAGTTTCTCAAGAAAGAGCCACAAGCGAAAAATTGGTTCCGCCGGTGGATCGGCGCGGATGAGTTCCTGAATGGGTATGAGCGCTGGCTCCTGTGGCTGGGCGATTGCCCCCCGAACGAGCTTCGCAAAATGCCCGAAGCGATGAAGCGGGTGGAGGCCGTGAAAAAGTTCCGGCTCGCCAGCAAATCCGCGCCGACCCGCAAACTGGCGGAAACGCCCACCCGGTTCCACGTGGAGAACATACCGTCCTCGAAATATCTGGTCATTCCGGAAGTGTCATCGGAACGGCGTGTTTATATCCCCATCGGGTTTATGAGTCCTAAAACCGTATCAAGCAATCTTCTGAAAGTCCTTCCCCACGCCACGCCGTATCATTTTGGCGTTCTCTCCTCCGCCATGCACATGGCTTGGGTGCGGGCTGTGTGCGGGCGATTGGAGAGCCGCTACCGCTATTCCGCCACGCTCGTCTATAACAACTTCCCGTGGCCGGAGCCAATGGCGAAACAAGCGAAAGCCATCGAAGCGGCGGCCAGGAAAGTGCTGGAAGCGCGCGAAAAATTCCCCGGCGCCACGCTGGCGGATCTGTACGATCCGCTCTCCATGCCGCCCGCGCTCCTCAAGGCCCATCACGCGCTGGACCGGGCCGTGGACGCCGCCTATGGCCGCGCCCGGTTCAAGACGGAGGCGGACCGCGTGGCCTTCTTGTTCCAACGCTACGCCCGGCTGGTTTCGCCGCTCGTACAGTGACGGTGTTTTTTTAGCCGCACTACCCATGAACGCCATTGCGGCGGGCGACGCGAAATCGCGGGTCACCCTGTAGCGGCGAACCGCCCCTCTCTCCCACGGCGGGAGAGGGGAAGAATTGTGGCGCGCGGCGTCTGGTAGGGGCGAGGCATGCCTCGCCCTCTTTCGGGGCGGTTCGTGACCCCTACCAATCCCTTTCCCTTCACGCCACCGGGGGGATTGGCCGCGGTGACAACCGCGAGCGCGCGGGTGGCCTGTTCGGCCACGTCGGGGTTGGGGTCGCGCGTCATCTGGCGCAGGATTTTGCCGGCGTCGGCGTCGCCAATGGCCTCCAGCGCGCGCACAACTTTAATCCGCACGGCGCTTCGCTGCGTTCCACTGGTGTGAGTGTGTCCATCAACTATATCTCGCGTAATCCGCCAAAACGGCCACTCCTTGCTAACTTGAAATTGGAGCTATAGCGTCTGCAAGCTCTCCACCGGCCGGGCGCGGGCGGCGCGCCAGGCGGGATAGATGCCCGCCAATAGCGTCATCGCGAATACGCCCAGCATGATGCCCGCGGCGCTTTCCGGGAAAAGGCGGAACTTCATCACCGGGTCCACCAGCACGCCCCCCACGTCGGCGCCCGGCTCCACAAACACGCTCAAGTCCAACCCCGTCTCCGCCATGTACATATAGACGGGCGTGGTAACAATCACGCCCAGCAAAAGGCCCAGCAGGCCGATCCATGCCGCCTCCAGCAGGATCATGCCGAACAGGCGCGCGGGAGAGAGGCCCACCGCAAGCATCACGCCGAATTCGCGCCGCCGCTCGATTACGCTCATGAACATCGTGTTCAATATCCCGGCGCTTATCAGCAGCCCCACCAGTATCTGCGACAGGTAGTTCATCCCGCTGTCCACGGCGATCAGGCTGGCCATTTCCGGCTGCGTATCCCGCCACGTGTACACCGCGCGTCCCCCGCCGGGAACCCCGGCGGCCACCCGGCCGCGCATCGCCTCCGCGTCGCGGTAGTCGCGGATATACACGGCCACCAGCGTGGCGTCCTCCGGCTCGTAATGCAATGCGGCGCGCATCATGCCGATGGGGATCAGCGCGAACGAGCCGTCAATTTCATCCACGCCGGTCTTGAACATGCCAACCACGCGGCCCACTTCGCTGACGAGCTCCCCATGCGCGGCGGTGGTGGTATAGACCAGTTTTTTGCCCAGGCGCAGGTTAAGCGTTTGCGCCATCTTCTCCCCCACCACCACGCCGCGCCCATCGGTTCCGGTGAACATCTCCCCTTCGGTGAGCGCGCGCAGGAACAGGTTGAACTCCGGCGACTCCTGCCTGGGGTCCAGGGCCATGAACATGCCGCCCACGCTTTTGGCGGCGGAGGCGAACATGGCGTGGCCCTGGATGCGCGGGGCGGCGTGGGCCACGCCGTCAAGCCGGCGCAGGCGCGCGGCGGCCCGTTCCGCGCCCGCCACGCGATGGGCCAGGGTGGGGCTGTCGCGGTAGCCCCCCGCCTCCACCGTCACTTGGCCGTAGCCCATGGCGGCGCTGGTGTTGATCATGTTGGTGTAGGCGTAGTCGCCGGAGCCGGTGAACGTCACCGCCACGAACACGCCGCCGGCCACGGTGGCCGCGGTGATCAGCGTGCGCCGCTTGCGCCGCCACAGGTTGCGCCAGGTCATCCGCAAGGTCATCGCGTCACCTGTGATGGATGGCCTCCACGGGCCGGATCACCGCCGCCTTGACGCACGGATACAACGCCGCGATCATCACCACCGCCGCCAGCGCCGCCAGCGGCCGGATCACCGAGGCGGGCGTGAGCCGCGCGTACCACACCGGATCGAACGCCATGCCGCCGAAAGTGGCGAAATCCTCCCCGGCGCCGAAAACCGAAAGGTCAATCCCGCTGGTCTGCGCCCACCACGATAGCGCGCCGCCGCCCAACGCCGCCACCGCGCAAGCGATCAGCGCGGTAAGCGCCGCCTCCGCGTACACCAGCCCGGCCACCCGCCACGGCCCCATGCCCAACGCCTTCATGATCCCGTACTCGCGGATGCGCTCGAACACGTTCATCAGCATCGCGTTCAACACCACCATGCCGATGGCGGAATAGACGATCAGCAGCATGATGTAGGTCCCCGCCCCGGCGGTGTCCACCATCTTCGCCATCACGGGGGAAAGCGCGCGCCAGTTTTTCACCTCCAACCCGGGAGCCAGCGCGGCCGCCTCCCGCGTGGCCGCCTCCAGCGGCGTTTCGCGCAAGGGCAACGCCACGGCGATTTCGCTGGCGGCGTCATCCACCAGCATCAATTCCGTGAACGTCTCGCGCGGGATGAAAAATCCGGCCCGGTCCACCGGCTCGCTGACCGTTTTAAGCACTCCGCGCACGATGAACAACTCGTTGGCCAGCGAACCGTCCGCCGCCTGGCTCAGGAAGACAATCTCGTCCCCCACATCCACGTTCAGCGTCCGCGCAAGGCGCCGCCCGATCACCGCGCCCTTGGGTTCGGCGCCGTCCAGCCACCGCCCGCGCGCCACATGCTCGTGCGTCCGCGTCACCGTCCGCTCGCGCGTAAGGTCAACGCCGCGCAGCGTCACCGCCGCCGAGGATTCCCCGGAGGCCGCCAGCCCGATCCCATACCAGCGCGGCGCGGCGTGGTAACCACTCGCCTCCAGCCGCTCCGCCAGCCTATCTGGATCGGGAACCAGCGTGTACAGGTCAGGGTCGTCCAGGTACCCTTTGGCGTGAATCTGCATGTCGCCCAGGCTGTTGGAGATCATGTTCCTCACCATGGCGTCCGTGAACCCCTCGATCAGCGAAACGTACAGGATCATGATCGCCCCCGCGAACGCCATCGCGCCGATGGTCACCAGGCTGCGGGCGCGCTGGCGGATGATGTTGCGCAGGGCCATGGTGAAGGCGTTCATGCGCCGTCAGCCCCGCTTGAGGTTGGAGAGCGAAAAAAACTCCTCCCCAAGGGGAAGGTCAAATTCTATCTCGCGGTACTCAAGCTCGGTGGATTCCTCCGGCTTGTCCGCCGGAACCACGCGCATCAGGCCGGGCATCAGCCGTCCGCCGATCTTATGGATCTTGGAAAAGGTCATCGTCCGCGCCACCTTGCCGTCTTCGTCGTAGTACACCGAAACGATGGGCAGCTTCGTATCCGCATACGCCTCGATCACGATCTTGCCCCACACCACCGGCGCCTCCGGCCGGGGCGTCAGCGTGAACTCGATGATCCGCCGCCCCGCGCGCTCACCCTCGAAGGATATTATCGGGTCGTAATCGCCCGACAGGCGCGACTCCTTCACCAGATCGTCATTGGTAAAGTGGCTGCCCATCCATGACCCCATCATCATCCCGGCGGTCAGCCGGATGGCGCGGTCGGTTTTGGGCAGGTAGCTGTACACGGAGTCGCCGGTTTTAAGCGTGGCCACGCCACGCTCCTTAAGCGGCTCGCGGATGACCACCAGCGAGTTGTCCTTCCCCCGAGACCAGCCCTCCATTAACAAACGCCGTGTGTAGTGCGCGGTGGTCACCGTCATCGCCACCAGCGCGCGTGAGGATTCGCCCCGCCACAGGTCGTCAATCTCATCAAGAATCGCCCGCGCTCGCGCCACCGGATCGGCGGGCTGCGCCAACGCCACTGTGGCCATTAACGCGAAAAGCGCGGCCAGACAGGAGAAATATCTCATGCGACCAGTGTACACCATGGAGCGCCGGATAATCGCTGTGGGGGCGCCAATGGCGTCGCCTGGCTATCCGTTGTTCAGGTGTCCTGAAACCGGACGGTTGTGGCGTCCTGAATCACAACACATGTCATGTGCCGTATATCCGTTGTGGCTGTATGTCATGGATAACTTAACATTTATCGAGGCCGGGGCCCGGTGTAATTCTTGCAACACTACTCCGCCAGCGTTCGGCGCGCGGATCTTGGCCTGACGGGCGGTGAGACGGCAACCGGAGCCAATCAGGGTTTGGTTGTTTAGTCTTGGTAGTCGGGCGCGGCCTACTTGCGGAAGAGGAGGAGGTCCTCGCGGGAGCGGCGCAAGCCGGTTCCGCAAATGCGACATAGGCCGCGCCACTGCGCCGGGGAAACTCGAAGGGCCAGGCCGCGCCGGCCGCCGCCGCGGAGTATTTGATGGGGCGCGTCAGCCTTGGGCGGGCCGGGTCAAACCGGCCCGCTTTTTTTATGCCCGCGCGCTTTTGAAGAGGGCGCTTTGTATAACTCAATCGAGTGGTGTTCCGCCATCTTCACGTCACTCTCACCCGCGTATTAGCGCGGAAGAGGAGGGAGCAAGGAGCGCGCGGCACACGGCGCTACGGAAGATGGCGTTCAGCTTTTGCGGGGGCGATTCATGAATCACCCTTTGGGTAGCATCTCCCCCACGCGGGCGATGAGCGCGGCGCGGGCCTGGTCCAGCGGCGTTTCGATGGTGCAGCCCGCGGCGCGGGCGTGCCCGCCCCCGCCGAAGGAGCGCGCCAGCGCATTGACATCAACAATGGTTTTGGACCGCAGGCTGGCGCGCGTCACGCTACGCTCCACCTCGCGCAGGAACATGGCCGCCTCCACGCCGCGGATGGCAAGCGCGTGGTTGACGAATCCCTCGTGGTTAACCAGTTTATATTCCGGCCGGCGCAGGTACTCGTAATTGAATTCCGCCGTGGCCACCAGGCCGCCATGGTGGAGCCGGATCGAGCCGATGAACGCCCCCAGCGCGCGCGTGGTCTCCACCGTGTTGCTGTAGAAGATTCCCTCGCTGACCTTGGCGGGATGCGCGCCGGCGGCCACCAGCTCCGCCGCGGTCCGCAGCGTCTCCGGCGTGGTGTTGGAAAAGCGGAACCGGCCCGTATCCACGATCACGCCCGAATAAATGTACTCGGCGCAATCGGAATCCAGCGGTACACCCAGATGTTTGATGATGCGATAGACCATCTCCGCGGAGCTGGCGGCGGAGTCGTCCAGGTAGTTCACGTCGCCGTAGCGCTCGTTGGAAATATGATGGTCAATGATAAGCGTCCGGGCGCCGGAGACGACGCGCGCCACCCTTCCGGTGCGCTCCGCGCTGGGGCAGTCCACGATGATGGCGGCCCCCGCGCTGGCCGTGTGTTCCATCCCCTCCGCGTAAGGGGTAAGCCACGAATAATTGGCGAAAAAATGGAACGTATCCGGCGGCGTGGCGTCTATGATGATCTCCGCCCGCTTGCCCAGCTTGAGCAAGGCCCACTTCATCGCCATGGCCGACCCGATGCCGTCGCCATCCGGATTGACGTGGGTGGAAACGATAAAGGAGTCCGCGCCTTCGATAAACTGGCGTACTGCGTCCAGCGGCATGGCGGCCCGGATTAACCGAACACGTCCGGCGGCTCCTTGAGGAACTGCAGGAACCGGCTTTTCTCCACCGCCTTGGTGTACGCTTCCTCCGCGCTGACCCACCCCTTTTGCAAAAGCTCCAGAATGGCGTCGTCCAGCGACTGCATCCCAAACTTCTTGCCCGTCTGGATGGTGGAGGGGATCTGGAAGGTTTTGGACTCGCGGATAAGGTTGCCCACCGCGGGGACGCACACCAGTATTTCCAGCGCGGCGCAGCGGCCCTTTTTGTCTATGCGCTTGAACAGGTTCTGCGCCACCACCGCGCGAAGCGACTCCGACAGCGTCGTGCGGATCTGCGCCTGCTGGTTGGCGGGAAACACGTCAATCACGCGGTCAACGGTTTTGGCGGCGGACTGGGTATGCAGCGTGCCGAACACCAGGTGGCCGGTGGAGGCCGCCTCCAGCGCCAGCGAGATGGTTTCAAGGTCGCGCATTTCGCCCACGAGGATGATGTCCGGATCTTCGCGCAAGGCGCCGCGCAGCGCCGCCGCGAAGGATTTGGTGTGGGTGCCCACCTCGCGGTGGTTGACCACGCAGCCCTGCGAGCGGTGCACGAATTCGATGGGATCCTCGATGGTGAGGATGTGGTCCTTGCGGACCTTGTTGGCGTGATCCACGATGGCCGCCAAGGTGGTGGATTTGCCGGAGCCGGTGGGGCCGGTGACCAGCACCAGGCCCTTCTGCAACGTGGCCAGCCGTTTGAAGATTGGCGGCAGGCCCAGTTGGTCGGCGGTGAGGATTTCCGACGGGATTTCGCGGAACACCGCGCCGATGCCGTATTTCTGGTTGAAGAAGTTGGCGCGGTACCGCGCCAGGCCGGGGATTTCGTAGCCGAAGTCCACGTCGCCGGTTTCTTCGAACTCCTTGACCTTCTCCTCGGCGCAGATTTCGTAGAGCATGGCTTTAAGCTCCTCGGCGTCAAGCACCTTGTACTTGACCCGCTCCAGCTCGCCGTGGATGCGCAGAATCGGCTGCTGGCCGGAGATCACGTGCAAGTCGGAGGCGTGCTGCTCGTGCATGAGCTTGAAGAATGCGTCTATCTTTGCCATGCCTTAAGATCCCTCAAGAATTGGATTCGCCCAGTTCGGCCAACAGCCGCGCCCGCGCGGCCTCCACGGGGAACGCCTCCCCGGTCCAGCGCGTGAAAGAAGCCGCGCCCTGATGGATCAACATCCACAACCCGTCGAGCGTACGCACGCCCTGGGTCTGCGCGAATTGAAGCAACGGCGTGTTCAACGGGCGGTACACGATGTCCGCCACCAATTGACCTTCATGTATCCCCTGCATCGCGGGAAGCGCTCCCTCGCCGGAACCCTTCATGCCCACCGTCGTGGTATTTACGATTATATCGGCGGCCCTGACCGAATCAATCAAATTCATCGCGTTCCAGTCCGCCGTGACCGCCGCGCCCCCCGCTTTTGTGAGTTCTTCCACCAGGCGTTGGGCCTTGGCGCCGTCGCGGTTGGCGATCACCAGGTTCGCGCCCGCCCCCGACAAGGCGAACGCCACGGCGCGCGCCGCGCCCCCCGCGCCATACATGAATACCCGCAGACCGCCGGGATCAGTTCCCGCGTTCTCCCGCAACGATTGCAGGAATCCGTACCCGTCGGTGTTGTCGCCGATCAACTTATCGCCGCGCCGGAACACGGTGTTCACCGCCCCTATCCGCGCCGCGTCCGGCTCCAGCCCGTCAAGGTATTGGATCACCGCCACCTTATGCGGCACGGTCACGTTGAAGCCGGACAGGCTTTCCGCACCAGGCCAATCGGTATCTTTGCTGCCCATGAACGATCTTGAATATTCTCCCGTCACCCTCGATATGAACTGTTCCAGCATATCCGGGCGGACATCGAACGCCTTGTAGGTCAAATCCAACTCCGTCATTTCCCCCGCAAGCCGGTGCATGATGGGAGAAAGGGAATGGCTGACCGGGTGACCGATGATGCCAAGCCGGTAGGAGCGCTTCATTCAAATGGTTCCGTTACGTCAACACATTGTAACGCCTTGCCGCATAACCGCAAACCGGTAAATACATGGACATATGGCGCTTGACGCGGGATGTTGAATAGTATTAAGTTATAGTCGCAGGAGTGGATGGACTTTACAGGGGCCATGATATGGCGATTCGACCGCTTACTACCGGTTTCCTTTCCACGCTCAACGCCACCCGCAACCTTGGCGCAAGCCAGGCGCGCTTGGGCGAAAGCCTGAACAAACTCGCCTCCGGCTTGCAGATCAACAAGGCGGCGGATAACGCGGCGGGGCTGGCCATCGCCGAGCAGTTGCGGGCGGATATCGAATCGGCCGGTCAGGCGCAGCGCAACATCTCCGACGGAACCTCGCTTACCCGCGTGGCCGAAGGCGGGTTGAACGAAATTTCCGACCTGCTCTCCCGCGGGCGCGAGTTGTCGGTGCAGGCGGCCAACGGCACACTCAACGACCAGCAGCGCGCCACCATTAACACCGAGATCAACGCCATCCAAAGCGAGATTGACCGCATCACCAACGTCACCGAGTTCAACGGCCAGCAACTTTTAAGCGGCGACTTGGCTCCCGGCGCCCCCACCCAGCTTTCCATCCAGGCGGGCATACAGAACACGCCGAACGACCGGGTGAGCCTTAACGTCATCGAGGCCACCAACACGCAGACGCTTGGCGTTGATACGGTCAACATCTCCACCCAGGCCGGCGCGCAGGACGCCATCGGCCGCTTCGACACCGCCATCGCCCAGGTGGCCGACCGCCGCGCCAGCATCGGCGCCTTGCAGAACCGGCTGGAGTCCGCCGCCAACAACCTGGCCGTCACCCGCGAAAATCTGACCTCGGCGGAAAACAACATCCGCGGCCTGGACTACGCCAAGGAAACCGGCGAGTTCGCCCGCAACCAGATCATGTCCCAAGCCGCCGCCCAGACACTGCGCGCCGGATTGGGCGCGGAATCAGGCCTGATCGGCGCCCTGCTCAATATCCGCGGCTGACGGTTCACATCCTCTTGCGCTATTGATCGCGCATCGGCGCTCCTGTAACGCCATGTAATTACAGCATATTAATATTTCTGTTCCCCGCATTTGCTTTTTACACATACTACGCCCCATATTATTCAATACCTTTAACTCTTGGGGGTAAGGATTATGGCACAAGTATTAAAAGGAGAAGCCCGGGAACGATTCAACGAAAGCCTGCCGTTCATCTTCTTCATTTTCGGCGCGGCGGCGGTTTCAGGGCTATTGATCGCTTTCTTGGCCTTGGGAATGATTTTGACTCCTTAGTTTGCGCGGCAGTACCAAACCTGCCGCCCTG
The DNA here is from genome assembly GCA_016207925.1 of Nitrospinota bacterium. Taxonomy (GTDB): domain Bacteria; phylum Nitrospinota_A; class UBA7883; order UBA7883; family UBA7883; genus JACQZB01. The sequence continues at coordinate 174 of JACQZB010000062.1, read as the reverse complement.
CGTTAGCCTGTATCAACGCAGGGCGGAGGTGGAAAAAGAGTAGCCGTTTTTCCCTTTTGCACCTGAAGGTGGTGGGTTTACCCCCTCCTCTTGTTTACTTAATCAACAATAATACATATACTTATAAAAATAATCATAATTTGCTTTTCCCACCCTTATGGAGCGATATTCTCC
>JACQZB010000134.1 GCA_016207925.1 Nitrospinota bacterium | reverse complement strand
GCGCGGCGGCGGCCTGTTGTTGGGGCCGGGTAATGCCCCGGTAGTACAGCGGCAGGCAGACATTTTCCACCGCCGTGTTGCGCGCCAGCAGGTTGTGGCTCTGGAACACAAAACCGATCTCCCGGTTGCGGATCACGGAAAGCTCGTCCTCGCTCAACGAGGACACGTCGCGGCCGTTAAGCCAGTAGCGCCCCGATGTTGGCGTGTCCAGCAGGCCCAGCAGGTTCATCAGCGTGCTTTTGCCGGAACCGGACTTGCCCATAAGGGCGGTGTAGGAACCCGGCGGGATTTGGAAGGTGACGCCGGCGAGGGCATCCACCTTCGCGCCGTCCATCTGGTAAATCTTGCGTAAATCTTCGGCGCGCATCATGGCGTCACGCGCGCGGCGGGCGCAGAACAACCTCCTCGCCCTCGGCGAGGCCCTCGATGATCTCCGTCTCGAACCCGTTGGACAGGCCCACGGTGACAGGCCGCTCGGCCTGGGCGCCGTTCTTCATTACATACACGGCGCGCTTGCCGCCTCCCTTGTCCACGATGGCCTCGTCGGGAATGATCAAGGCGTTCTTGCGCTCGTCCACCACCAAATCCACGTTGGCGGTCATCCGGGGGCGCAGCAGCGCCTTGCCCTCGCCCAGAATCTCCACCTTCACGCGGAACACGGTGATGTTGTCCTTGGTCTCCCCCGCGGGCCAGATGCGGGTAGCCTCCCCCTCGAACACCCGGTCGGAAAAGGCGTCCACGGTGACGCGGGCCTTTTGCCCCGCGCGGACGCGGCCCACGTCGGTTTCGTCCACCATGGCCACGATGAACAGGCGCGAAAGGTCGGCGATGACCAACAGCTTGGTGCCGCCGGTGACCGAGGAGATGCCGGAGGAGATGATCTGGCCGCGCTCCACGGCCTTTTCGATGATCACGCCGTCCATGGGGGCGGTGATGGTGGTTTCGTCCAAACGGTCGCGCGCGTCCTCCAGGGCGATTTTGGCCTTGGCCACGGCGGCTTCGGTCTCCCCGATGCGGGCGCGGGCCTTGGCGGCGGCGGTGGTGGCGGCCTCCAGATCCTGCGCGGAGATCAGTTGGCGCTCGAAAAGTTTTTGCGCGCGCTCCAAGTTGCGCTCGCGGTCGGCCATGTCGGCGCGGGCGGAGTCGTTCTCGAAACGGGCTTGCGCCAGATCGGCCTCGCGCTGGGCCAGGTTGCGCCGTTCGGTTTTGGGATCGAGGGTGAGCAGGGTGTCCCCCTTTTTCACCGCATCGCCCGGCTCGAAGGGGAAGGAAAGGATTTCGCCTGACGCCTTGGACTTGACCTCCACTTCAAAATCCGGCTCGATGGCGCCGGACGCGGTGACGCTCACCAGAAGGTCGCCGCGCATGGCTTTTTCGGTTTTCTTGCGCGCCTCGCCCTCCGGCGGGTTTTGGCCATCGCAGGCCGTGAACGCCAGCAGGATAAGCGCCGCGGTGATCCATGTTCTTTTCATCCGGATGATTGTAGCATCCACGGCGGCGAACACAAACCGGACCCGAATCTGCTAGACTTATCACGCCGCGCGGCATTGCGCGGAGCGGACGGCGCGCCACGCCGGCGTTGATGGAGTGTGTATGGCTGACGTGAAAAAAGTGGCGCTCGCCTATTCGGGCGGGCTGGACACCTCGGTGATCGTGCGCTGGCTCATCGAATCCTACGGCTGCGAGGTGGTCTGCTTCGCCGCCGACCTGGGCCAGGGCGAGGAGCTTTCCGGGCTTAACAAAAAGGCGCTGGCCACCGGCGCTTCCAAGCTGGTGGTGCGCGATCTGCGCGAGACGTTCGTCAAGGACTACGTGTTCCCCATGCTGCGCGCGGCGGCGGTGTACGAGGGGTCGTACCTGCTGGGAACGTCCATCGCCCGCCCGCTCATCGCCCGCGAGCAGATCAACGTGGCCCAGGCCGAAGGGTGCGACGCCGTCTCCCACGGCGCCACCGGCAAGGGCAACGATCAAGTGCGTTTCGAGTTGACCTACTACGCGCTGGCGCCCGGCATCCGCGTGATCGCCCCGTGGCGCGAATGGAATTTGAACTCGCGCGAGTCCCTGATGGCCTACGCGCGCAAATGGAACATTCCCGTGTCGGCCACGAAGAAAAAACCATGGAGCATGGACCGCAACCTGTTGCACATCTCCTACGAGGGCGGCGTGCTGGAGGATCCGTGGAAGCCGCCGCCGGAGGAAATGTTCCTGCTCTCCGTCAACCCGAAGAAAGCGCCCAACAAGGAAACGGTGTTGACGATTGATTACGAGCGGGGCGACCCCGTGGCCGTCAACGGCAAACGGCTAAGCCCCGCCGCGCTATTGGCCAAGCTCAACGAGATCGCCGGGAAAAACGGCGTGGGCCGGGTGGACCTGGTTGAGAACCGCTACGTGGGAATGAAGTCGCGGGGGGTGTACGAAACGCCGGGCGGAACCGTGCTGCACACGGCGCGGCGCGCGGTGGAGTCGCTGACGCTGGACCGCGAATTGCTGAAACTGCGCGACACGCTTATCCCGCAGTACGCCTCGCTGGTGTACAACGGCTACTGGTTCAGCCCGGAGCGCGAGGCGTTGCAAAAGCTGATAGACGACATCGCGCGGCCCGTCACCGGCTCGGCGCGCGTGGCGCTGTACAAGGGGGGCGTCACCGTGCTGGGCCGCAAGGCGCCCAAGTCGCTGTTCGATCCGCGCTTCGCCACCTTCGAGGCGGACACGGTGTACCGCCAGGCGGACGCGGAAGGATTCATCAAGCTCAACGCGCTTAGGCTCCGCATCCGCTCCATGGCCAGCCGCAAACGGCGATGAGCGCGGCGGCGCTGCTGCTGGCGCTGGCGTTGTCCGCGGACGGGCTTCACGCGCTGGCCGAAGACGGGCGCGAGGTGATCCTGCGTCCCGACGGGACCTACCTGATCGAGCCGGAAGCGCCGCAACCCGATGGTGATTTTCGCCAAGCCAAGTGGGGGATGCCGCCCGAAGCGGTGAAAAAAACGGAGACCTTCACGCTGCTCAACGAGGAGAAAAATGCCCTGGCCTACCGGGGCCGGGCGCATGGGCGCGACTGCGTGGCAGTGTACCTATTCGCCAAGGGGCGCCTGGCGGCGGGACGCTACCTGTTTGAACGCGCGCCGGGCGCCCAAGGCCCGTTTCTCGACGATTTTGACGCGCTGCTGGACACGCTGACGGAACTTTACGGCGCGCCATCCGGAGGCGTCAGCCAGCGCTGGCGCGCGGGGTCGAAAAACGGCGACCGGGGCCGGTGGGCCGAGGCGGTGGCTTTTGGCGAGCTTTCGTTGAGCGCTTCGTGGCAAACGGAACGCACCGAAATACTCCTGGCGCTCACCGGCGGCGGAGGCCAGGCGCGCCTTGCGGCGGAGTATTCGAGCGCGGCGCTGGAGGCGGCTGTGGAGGCCATTCGCAAGGGTGAGGCGGCGCGGGATTTCTAGCGCCGCCGTTTTACCCGCGAACGCCACATATTCTATTGTTTTCATAAATTATCCACACCGCCTCTTTGCGTTGACTCTCTTGCCGGAAGGGCTATACTAGACACTGGTCAGGCACGATTCACCAACCACCTGTCTGGGAGGCTTCTCTATATGGCTGTCAAGGTCGGAATTAACGGATTTGGCCGCATCGGGCGCAACCTTTTCCGCGCCTGCATGGGCAGAAACGACATCGAAATCGTCTCCGTCAACGACATCACCGACGCCAAAACGCTGGCCCACCTGCTCAAGTACGACTCAACCTTCGGCGTCATGGACGCGGAGATCAAAGCGGGCGCCAACTCCTTTAGCGTCAACGGCAAGGAAGTGCGTATCACCGCCGAGAAGGATCCGGCCAACCTGCCGTGGAAAAGCCTGGGCGTGGAGGTGGTGGTGGAGTCCACGGGGCATTTCACCAAGCGCGCCGACGCGGCCAAACACCTGAACGCGGGCGCGGAGAAAGTCATCATCTCCGCCCCGGCCAAGGAAGAGGACATCACCATCGTGCTGGGCGTCAACGAGGGCAAGTACGACCCGGCCAAGCACCATGTGGTGTCCAACGCCTCGTGTACCACCAACTGCCTGGCGCCGGTGGTCAAAGTGCTGCTGGACAATTTCGGCGTGGTCAACGGCATCATGACCACCATCCACAGTTACACCAACGACCAGCGCATCCTGGACCTGCCCCACTCCGACCTGCGGCGGGCGCGCGCGGCGGCGCTGTCCATGATCCCCACCACCACCGGCGCGGCCAAGGCGGTGGCCTTGGTGCTGCCGGAGCTTAAGGGCAAGCTCAACGGCTTGGCCATCCGCGTGCCCACGCCCAACGTGTCGCTGGTGGACCTCACCTGCGTCACCGCGCGCGACACCACCGTGGAGGAAATCAACGCCGCCATGAAAAAGGCCGCCGAAGGGCCGATGAAGGGCATCCTGCAATACTGCGACGAACCGCTGGTGTCCAAGGACTTCAACGGCAACGCGCACTCCTCAATTTTCGATTCGTTGACCACGCTGGTGGTGGAGGGCAAAACGGTGAAGGTGATGGCCTGGTACGACAACGAATGGGGCTACAGTTGCCGCGTGCGCGACCTGGTGGCCTACGTCGCCGGCAAGGGTTTATAACGCGCCGCGCCTTCGCGGGAGGAGCGCCATGAACAAGCTGTCCCTGGATCAGGTTGACCTTTCGGGCAAGCGGGTGTTCATCCGGGTGGACTTCAACGTGCCGTTTGAGAACGGCCATATCACCGATGATACGCGCATCGTAAGCTCGTTGCCCACCATCCGCCACGCGATGAAGGCGGGGGCGAAGGTGATCGTGGCCTCGCACATGGGCCGGCCCAAGGGCAAGCCCGATCCGGAGTTTTCGCTAAAGCCGGTGGTTCCCCTGTTCGCCAAGCTGTTGGGCGCGCCGGTGGCCTTCGCGGAAGACTGCGTGGGGGAAACGGCGCTGGCCGCCGTCAACGCGCTTGCGCCGGGCGGAGTGGTTCTGCTGGAGAACCTGCGCTTCCACAAGGAGGAGGAGAAAAACGACGAGGGCTTCGCCAAAAAGCTGGCGGAGCTGTGCGACGTGTACGTCAACGACGCTTTCGGCTCTGCCCACCGCGCCCACGCCTCCACGGAGGGGATGACCCGGTTCGTAAAGCCGGCGGTATCGGGTTTTTTGATGAAAAAAGAGATCGAGTATTTCAACCGCTCGCTGGCCGACCCCGAACGGCCCCTGGCGGCGCTGTTGGGCGGCGCTAAAGTTTCCACAAAGCTCTCCGTGCTGGAGAACCTGCTGGACAAGTGCGACATCATGCTGATCGGCGGCGGGATGGCGTTCACCTTCCTTAAAAAGCTGGGGCATGAAATCGGCGGCAACATCCTGGAGCCGGACATGCTCGACGCCGCCGGAAGGATCATGGAAAAGGCCAAGGCCAAGGGCGTCACCTTTTTGCTGCCTGAGGATTTCGTGGTGGCCGAATCGCTGGACGCGGCCCAGGGCCGCGTGACGGATGTCCACCATCTCGACGGCAAGACCATCGCGCCCGACATCGGCCCCGCCACCATCGAGATGTTCAAAAAAGAGTTGGGCCGCGCCAAAACGATCATCTGGAACGGCCCCATGGGCGTGTTCGAGAAAAAGCAGTTCGCCGCGGGTACCATGGCGATGGTGGAGGCGCTGGCCGCCTCCTCCGCGCTGACCGTGGTGGGCGGGGGTGACAGCGTGCTAGCGATCAACATGGCCGGCGCGGCGGACCGGATTGATTTCATGTCCACCGGCGGCGGCGCGTTCCTTGAACTGATGGAAGGCAAGACCCTGCCCGGCTTGGCGGCCCTCACCGACACATAACCTGGCGGGTATCATCATGTCACGCAAACTGGTCATCGCGGGCAACTGGAAAATGAACAACACCATTGACCAGACCCGCGAGCTTATCCACGCCATCAAAAAGCGAGGCTGCCTGACCCACAAGGTGGACATCGTGGTGGCCCCCCCGTTTACCGCGCTGCGCGCAGCCGCCAAGGCCGCCGGGGACACCAGCATCCAGGTCGCGGCGCAAAACGTGTTCTGGGAGGAGTCCGGCGCCTACACCGGCGAGGTGTCGCCCATCATGATCAAGGAAGCGGGCGCCAAATGGGTGATCGTGGGCCATTCGGAGCGGCGCCAGTACTTCGGCGAAACCGATGAAACGGTCAACCGCCGCTTAAAGGCCGCGCTGGCGGTGGATTTGAAGGTCATCGTCTGCGTGGGGGAAATGTTGGAAGAGCGCGAGGCGGGACAAACATTCGCCGTACTCGACCGCCAGACCACCGGAGCCTTTACCGGCGTGGGCGCGGCCGATCTGGAACAGGTGGTGATCGCGTACGAGCCGGTATGGGCCATCGGCACCGGGAAAACCGCCACCGCCGATCAGGCGGATGAGGCCCACGCCCATATCCGCGCCCGGGTCGCCGCCCTGTACACTCCTGAAGCGGCGGCGGCCATGCGCATCCTGTACGGCGGGTCGGTCAAGCCCCCCAACGCCAAGGAACTTATCGGACGCGAACACGTGGACGGCGCGCTGATCGGCGGCGCCAGCCTGAAAGCCGCTGATTTTTGCGCCGTCATCACCGCGGGCCTGGAAACCCATGCGTGAAACGTACCGCATCCCCTTGCTCAATCTGTTGCTGGGGATCACGGGCGCCATTGACCTGATTGACCCGCGCATCGCCACCCACCAAAAGCGCGTCGCCTATATCGCGTTCTCGCTGGGCCGCGAAGCGGGGCTGTCCGACGCCCGCCTGCGCGACCTGATCGTGGCCGGTGTCCTGCACGACATCGGGGCGCTCTCCTACAAGGAGCGGCTTAGCATGGGGCAATTCGAGACCCAAAGCGCGCGCCACAGCGAAATCGGCTACCATTTCCTGCGCCGGTTCTCCCTGTTCTCCGGCATCGCGGACATCGTCCGGTTCCATCACCACCACTATGAAGCCGCCCAACAAGACCATATTCCGCTGGAGAGCCAGGTGTTAAGCCTGGCGGACCGGGTGGAAACGCTGATCCTGCCGGAACGCAACATTCTTACCCAGGTGGAGCGTATCACGCGGATCGTGTCGGGCCATCGCGGCGGTATGTTCAACCCAGAATTGACGGACGCCTTCATCCGGCTGGCGCTCAAGGAGTCGTTCTGGTTCTCCGCCGTCTCCACCTCGCTGGACCAAATCCTTCACGCGGAGGCCAGCCTGCCCACGCTTGAAATGGACCTCGACGCGCTGGAAAGCTTCACCCGCTTCTTCGCGCAGCTCATTGACTTCCGCAGCCGGTTCACCGCCACCCATTCCATCGGCGTGTCCGCCTGCGCGGAAGAATTGGCCCGGCTTTCCGGCTTCAACGAGCGGCAGTTGCGGATGATGCGCATCGCCGGCTATCTGCACGACCTGGGCAAGCTGGGCGTGCCGCTGGAGATTCTGGAAAAACCGGGCAGGCTGACCGCGGAGGAAGTGGACGTCATCAAGGGGCATCCCTTTTACACCTACACGGTGGTGCGCTCCATCAGCGGGCTGGAGGAAATCGCCGAATGGGGCGCGCTGCATCACGAACGGCTGAACGGCCAAGGCTACCCATTCCACTATCAAACGGGCGACCTGTCGCTTGGCTCGCGCATCGTGGCGGTGGCGGACGTGTTCGTGGCGCTGTGCGAGGACCGCCCCTACCGCGCGGGCATGAGCCAGGAAAAGGCGCTGAAGATCATCACGGACATGGCCCTGGACCACCATCTGGACACCGCGGTGGTGGAGCGGCTTGAGCGCCATCTGGCGCGCATCAACCGCGCGCGGATGGAGGCGCAGCAGGCCGCCGAGCGCGAGTACCAAAGCTTCACCGAGGCGATCAGCGCGGGCGTCGCGTTGTAACGCCTGTTACTGCGTTATCATCACCTTCTTCCCGTCGTGGTCCACGGTCACGGCGGCGCCTTCCCTGATCTTCCCCTCCACGATCCGCAACGAAAGCTCGTCGAGTATTTCATTCTGGATAAGGCGCTTCAAGGGCCGCGCGCCGAACACTTCGTCGTAACCCGCGGAGGCCAGCCAGTCGAGCGCCCGGTCTGTCACCTTGAGCGCGATTCCTTTTTTGCCAAGCCGCGCGGCCACAAGCTCCATCTGCAGTCCGGCGATGCGCTTGATCTGCTCGCGGGTGAGCCGGTTGAAAATGATGATCTCGTCTATCCGGTTCAGAAATTCCGGGCGGAAGGCGCCGGCCAAGACGTGGTTCACCGCGCTCCGCTGGGTATCCGGGTCGCCCGCCAGCGCGGCGATCTCGCGCGAGCCGAGGTTGGAGGTCATGATGATGACGGTGTTCCTGAAATCCACCGTGCGGCCCTTGGCGTCGGTCAGCCGCCCATCGTCCAGCAACTGCAGAAGGACGTTGAACACTTCCGGATGGGCCTTTTCGATCTCGTCGAACAGGATCACGCTGTACGGGTGGCGGCGAACCGCCTCGGTAAGCTGGCCGCCCTCCTCGTAGCCCACATAGCCCGGCGGGCTGCCGATAAGGCGCGCCACGGAATGTTTTTCCATGTACTCGCTCATGTCAATGCGGGTGAGCGCCTTCTCGCTGCTGAACAGGAAGGCGGACAGCGCCTTGGCCAATTCCGTCTTGCCCACGCCCGTGGGGCCGAGGAAGATGAACGAGCCGATGGGCCTTCCTTCTTCCGCCACTCCCGCGCGGGAGCGGCGCACGGCGTTGGACACCGCCTTGATGGCCGCCGCCTGCCCCACCACGCGGCGCGCAAGTTCCTCCTCCATGTTCGCCAGCCGCGCGCTCTCTTCGGTGAGCATTTTGGAAACCGGCACGCCCGTCCAGCGGCTGACCACGCCGGCTATGTCCTCCTCGGTGACCTCCTCCTTGAGCAGTTTTCGTCCCTGCTCAATCCCGGCGAGCTTGGCCTGGGCCTCCGTTATGGCGCGGTTGATTTCCGGAATGCGCCCGTAAATGATCTCGGCCACGCGCTGCAGATTGCCGTCGCGTTCGGCCTGTTCGGCCTCGCGGCGCGCCTCGTCAAGCTTCGCGCTGGAATCCTTGATAGCGTCGAGCAGATCCTTTTCAACCCTCCATCGCAGTTCCAGCGCCGCGGCGCTTTCCTTGAGCGCGGCGCCCTCCTTTTCCACCTCGGCCAGCCGGGCGGCGGAATCCGCGCCGGTTTCCTTTTTGAGCGCCTCGCGTTCGATCTCCAGTTGGCGCTGGCGCCGGTGAAGCTGGTCAAGCTCCGTGGGCTTGCTGGCGATTTCTATTTTCAACGCGGAGGCCGCCTCGTCCATCAGGTCAATGGCCTTGTCGGGCAGAAAGCGCCCCGTGATGTAGCGGTCGGAAAGCGTGGCGGCGGCCACGATGGCGTTGTCGCGGATGCGCACGCCATGGTGCGCCTCGTACTTTTCCTTGATCCCGCGCAGGATGGAGATGGCGTCCTTCACCGAAGGCTCCTCCACCATCACCTGCTGGAACCGGCGCTCGAACGCGGCGTCCTTTTCGATATGCGCCCGGTACTCCTTGAGCGTGGTGGCGCCGATGCAGCGCAGCAGGCCGCGCGCCAGGGCCGGCTTGAGCAGATTGCCCGCGTCCATGGCGCCCTCCGCCGCCCCCGCCCCCACCACCGTATGCAACTCGTCAATGAACAGGATGATCTCCCCGCGGCTGCGCTCCACCTCGCCCAACAGCGCCTTGAGCCGGTCCTCAAACTCGCCCCGGTACTTTGTGCCCGCGATCATGGCGCCCAGGTCCATGGAAAGCAGACGTTTGCCCTTGAGCGTGTCGGGCACGTCGCCGTCCACGATCTTCTTGGCCAGCCCCTCGGCGATGGCGGTCTTGCCCACGCCCGGCTCGCCGACAAGCACCGGATTGTTCTTGGTCCGGCGCGACAGAATCTGCATCACGCGGCGGATTTCCTCGTCCCGGCCGATGACCGGGTCTATCTTGCCCTCGCGCGCCATGCGGGTGAAATCGTGCGTGTATTTATCAAGCGCCTCGTAGGTTCCTTCCGGGTCCTGGCTGGTGACGCGCTGGCCGCCGCGGACTTCGGAGAGCGCGCGCAACACGGCGGCGGCGTCCGCGTCCCACGCCTTGCGGATGTCACCCGCCTCGATCAACGCCAATAGCAGGTGTTCCACGCTGATAAAGTCATCACGCAGCTTTCCTGTTTGACGGTTCGCTTCGTCGAACACCTTCTTAAGGGCGCGGCTCATGTAAGCGGCTTCGGCCCCGCCTTCCGCGCGCGGCAGGGCGGAAAGCTGGCTGGCTATCTTCCCGGATACCGCTTGGGGAGAGTACCCCATGCGGCTGACAAGCGAGGGGACAAGCCCTCCCTTTTGCTCCACCAGCGCCATGAACAAATGCCAAGGCGTTATTTCCTGATGGGAGAAGCGGGAAGCCAGGTTCATGGCTTCCTGAACCGCTTCCGCGGCCTTGTTGGTGAATTTGTTAAAATCCATTCCAGTAGTGCCCTATTTCGCCACCGTTCTGTGTAAACATAATATCGCTTCAGGCGCTGTCAAGCTTGGCGCCGGAAAAGAAAATGTCGTATGGAAAGGATACGTCTTGTCGCCGGGCTATCGGTATGATTCAATACAGCATCTCCGGATGCGGTGTCGCATACCGGAGCGGGGCAGCCCTGCCTTCAGTCCGCTGATGGGAGATGTTTTAGAAAGCGGCTAAATATTTGGGGGCGCATATTACCACGTTAGCAGGGATATTCCTTACGCTATCCGTTTGGGCGTGTCGGCGCCGGCCATGCCACAGAGCGCGCGTATGAGTTCCGAAAAAGTCCATCAAATGCCCAAGCTGGAGTGGAGCGACTCCTTCAGCGTGGGCATTGACAGGTTCGACGCCCAGCACAAGGTCATCCTCCAGTACCTAAACGAATTGTACGACGCCCTTTCCGGCAAGGGCGACCAGAAGGACGCGGTGGGCAAGATCGTCGAAGGATTGATCGGGTACACCCTCTCCCACTTTCAGGAGGAGGAGGTGGAAATGTTCCGGCACGAGTATCCGGAATACGACGCCCACAAGGACATGCACGACAAGCTGGTGGCCGCCGCGCGCGAGTTCAAAACCCGTTTCGTGGTGGGGCGCACCAGCCCCCGCAAGCTGGCCATTGAAATCATCGCCGTGCTCCAGGAATGGCTCAAGGGCCACATCCTGGGCGTGGACAAAAAATACAGCGCCTTCCTCAAGCAGCGCGGCGTGAATTAGCCGCGGCGGGGGCGGCGCGGCCGCGATTCCGTTGCGCCGGACGGCGCATTGACGGTGTGTAGCTTATAGGCTAACATGGAAGCGTATCCGCTGGAAGTGAAACACTACGTCACCACGGGCGAGGCAGGCGATACGCAAACGGCGGGCGCGAGCAAGGCTGGGAACCTTGGGCGATTACAAGCCTGTTGGCGGCGGCGCATTTGAACTCCGGGTTGATTTCGCCGCCGGGTACCGAATCTATTTCGGGCGCGAAGGCAAGGCGGTCATCATCCTTTTATGCGGGGGTGACAAGGCGAGCCAGCGCCGGGATATTGGGTTGGCGAAACAGTTATGGTCTGATTACCAAGAGGAACAACGATGCCCGTAAGAAGCTACCGGGATGACCTTATCGCCGAACTCAAACGCAATCCCAAAGAGGCCGTGGCGTACCTGAACGCGACGCTTGAGGATGATGACCCGCGCGTATTCCTGCTGGCGCTCCGCGACGTGGCGGACGCTTGGGGCGGCCTTAAAAAGCTCGCCGGAGAAACGAACCTGAACCGCGAGAGCATGTACCGGATGCTGTCCCTGAAGGGGAATCCTTCCTTTACCAGCCTGACCGCCCTTCTGGAAAGTCTGGGCATGAAGCTGGCCGTCCATTTGGGAAAGCCCAAACGTGGAAAACGCGACTCTGGCCGCAAACCTCACAACGGCGTCCGGTCAGGCAAACATCATGGAACGCTGGTGAAGTGACCATGTTGACCGGCCAGGGCGGCGCTCCACCACAAGGGAAAAATCATGATTATCGAATTGAAACTTGAACTCGCCGGATATACGCCAGGCCGTGAAGGTACGGTTTACTGGAATCATGAAACGGGCGAGTTGACTGGCAAAAGGACCGAAAAAATAATCGCCTTTGAAGAACTTGGCGTACCGTACCACGCAGAAGCGGGGGCGCATTGTAAGGATTGGTGCCGAAGGGGGGATTCGAACCCCCACACCCGTAAGGACACATGACCCTGAATCATGCGCGTCTACCAGTTCCGCCACTTCGGCTTGAAGCTGACAATTATAGCCGGGTTTCTTGAAAATGCAATGCGGGAAAACAGCGCCGGGTAACGCCGCCGCTTCAACCGCAATTCTCCATTTCCTTGCCATCCGCCAGGGAACGAATTAGCTCGAACAGCGCCATGGAGGCCGCGCGCGGCCCCTCGCGCTCGAACCCCTCGATGCCCAGCCGGGTACGCATCTGGCCCACCTTCACCCCGGTGTCGAACATGGCGTTGAAATACTCCCGCGCTATCTTTTCGTGCGCCTCCTTGCGTTGGGGCGCGCCGAAAGGATTGGCGAAATAAGTGCGGACCAGCCCTTTTTCGTCGGTGGTGCCCTTGGCCATGCGCGCACCCTTGCGGAATACCGCCAGCGCCTGCTCCACGCCGTCATACAGCTCTATGGCGGGCCGGTCGTCATCCACGCTGTCGTAGTTGTTGGCGTAGAGCATGATGTCCACGGGATACCCATGGATGATGCGCGGGTACGGCGTGATGGGGATCACCAGCCGGGAGTTGACCATGCTGGGGTTCATGAATATGGCGCGGTCGAACTCCTTGTAGGCGTATTCCGGGGAAAGGTCGTCGAGGCGCACGAACGCTCCGGTTTCCGTGCCGTAGCCGGCCACCCTCCCCTCCTTCATCCCAAGGGATCCCATGTCGTCGAAAATGATCGTCATCTCGCAGATATGGTCCTCCGCCAGGGAACGCAGGGCTTCGAGCGTTTCACTTTTCCCGGCGCCGGAGTCGCCCATCAGCACGACGTTGGCCGATCCGCCCTCCTTGAGCTTCACCGACACCATGGCGCCGTGCACCGGCATCCGCCCCCGCTGGAGCATCGCCACGTTGTGCAGGGTAAGCGCGGTCTTCTTGAAATAGCCAAAATAGTCCACGGCGTCGCAGTGGCGCACCAGCCCGATGTGGATGCCGCGGTCTTCCAAGAATACGGCGTCCGCGGGCAGCGACCCGTGCTGAACGCCAAACAGCATCAGCAAATCCGGTTTCTTCCCCTCGATTTCCTCGTATGTGGCGATCTCGAACAGGTTGCTCATGGATAGGCCAAGGGTGATGAAGTCCTGGTGAAAATAGAGGAACGCCGTCAACTCCCCCACTTTCGCCGGGAAACAAAACCACTCCGCGGGAGAGAGGGCCGTAAGGTCCTCCGTCAGCCGTGGGATCTCCACGTATTTGCCTTTGCGCGTATTCGACTTGGAGTACAGCATCAAGGGCGGTTCGATCAGGGACAGGAGAATGAAGGGAATTTCCTTGAGGTGCGACAATTCGTAGGGGCAGTCCCAGTCTATGTGCTCCGCCAGCACACCCATGTTCGCGCCCGCGGGCAATTGGCGGTACACGGCGGGGTTTTTCCCTGTCAGGTTCTCGCCGATTTTCCTGCGGACGGAGAGTACCAGGTTGCGGAATTTCTCGTTGGCGGTGATGAACTGGGCGTGGTGAAGGGAACTGCGCGCGTAGTGCGCCCGGCTGGGGGAGATGTGGTAGATCACCCGTTCGTGCCCCCGCCAGAAGTTGTATAGCTCCGCGATAAACTCGTACAGGCGCTCCCGGTTGGCCAACAGGCCGCCATACTCGCCGCCCAGGCCGATGATCTCATCGGCGGTGTGGCTGGCCAGCAGCTTGAAAAGGGCTACGAATTTTCCGGCCATCTCCCTGGTTTTAAGGCCGGGCATGGCCGCGTGGGCGAAGGAGAACAACGGGCTTCCCTTGCCGGCCAGCTTGAGCAGGAACCGTTCCACGATCTCGGCGAACAGGGGGCTTTGGATAAGCTGTTCGGGCGAGTCGCAATACATGGCGCCGTAATCCACAATCACCTTGTTCCCGGTGATGGTGTAGGGCGCCCGGGCTTTGGTGACCATCTCGACTCCCGCGGCGGAAATTATTGACTGATAATACCACGCCCCGCGGAGAGGGCGCGTGCCGCCGCGTGGTGTACGGTTTACCCGCTGATGCTTTTGATCGCGGCGAGGAACTCCACCCAGCCGCGCGCGTGCAGGGCGGCGGCGCGCGCCTTTTCTTCCTTTAAAATGCGGGCGATGTCGGCCAGCAGCTCAATCTGGGTGGTCATAAGGTCCTCCGGGGTGAGTACGAGGAAGATAAGGTTCGCCGGTTCGCCGTCGGGGCTGTCGAAATCCACCCCTTGGCGCGATACGCCCACCGCCACCAGGGGCGCTTTCAATCCCGCAATCCGCGCATGGGGTGTGGCCAGCCCATAGCCCAGCCCCGTGGAGATCATTTCCTCGCGCCGCCATGCCTGGGCGGCCACTTCACCGGCGTCCAGGGAGGCGGCATGGGCGGCGGCGGCGGCCAGTTCGGCGATGGCCTGGCGCCGGTTCTGGGCGAACAAGTCCGGGACGAACGCCGCCCCCTGGATATGGTCAAGCAGACGCACGGGGCGGCGGCGTTTGAGCAGCGCCTGGATCAGCCCCCCGGCGATCAGCGAGGTGAACAACGCCATGATGACCAGCGCCACGAACATCCGCTCCCCGATAAGCCCCGTCTGCAACGCCAGCAACGCCAAAACGATTTCAATGGCGCCGCGCGCGTTGAGGCCCACCCCCAGCGCCCAGGACTCCCTCCAGCTAAACCCCATGCGATGCGCCGTGATTCCGCAGCCAAGCACCTTGCCCGCCGAGGCGATACCGATGACCAGGATGACCAGCAAAGTGTCGAATTGGGCCACGAAATCCACTTTCAGCCCCAACGAGGCGAAAAACAGGGGCGCGAAAATGAAAGAGATGAAGCTATCCAGCGTGTGCCGGGTTTTCTCCTTGAAATTATGGGAGGCCCCCAACGCCGCCCCGAACAGGAACGCGCCAAAGATGGCGTGGACGCCGATCCATCCCGTGAACGCGGCGCTCAACAGCGCGCCCGTCACCGCAAAACCAAGCGCCCCCGCCGGCCAGGACGCATAGGCGTTTATCAGCGGCATGAAACGGTCAATGGTCCACCGTCCGGCGGTGAGCATGACCACTCCGAACAGCACGGTGAGCGCCACCGTGGCCGGGATGCTAAAACCGCCTCCCGCGCCCGATCCGAGCATACCCAGGATCATCGCGAACAGCAGCCATCCGGCGAGGTCGTTGACAATGGCCACCGCGATCACCGTCATGCCAAAGTCAGAGCGGTAGATATTGAGATCCATGAGCATCTTGGCGATCACCGGCAGCGCGGAAATCGCCAGGGCCGTGCCGAAAAAGAGGGCATACAGGAGCCGGCCCGCGTCCGGTTCGGCGCCGAAAGTCCCCGGCAACGCCAGCGCGCAGACGAACCCGGCGGAGAAGGGTATCACCATGCCGAAAAGGCTGATGACCAGTGACGCGCGCCCTTGCCGCGCCACCATGCCCAAGTCCACCTCCAGACCGGCCACCAGCATGAAAAACACCAATGAGAGGTTGGTCACCCCTTGCAGCGCCAGGGGGAATACCCCTTCGCGAGGGAATATGGCTTGCTGGACGTCAGGATAAAAAGCGCCAAACACCGTGGGGCCAAGGATGATGCCCGCCAGTATCTCGCCGACCACCGTGGGCTGGTTGAAGGCGCGCGCCAACTCTCCCAATATCCGCGCCGCGCCCAGCAACAACCCCACCGCGAGGATGAACAGCGTCACCTCGTGGTGGCTCACCTGGCCGCCTTCCCTGTGCGAACGGATCTGTCCATATCCTGCGCCATGATTTCGATCATAAACCTTCCCGCCTGGCTATCGCGCAAACTATACCATGCGCGCGGCGAAAAGCGGCCCGTCAAAAAGCTCCGGTTTCGCTTGCATCCCGGCGGGGATTGCATTAGCATTGATTTTCCTTTTTTCAATAATGGAATATGTTGACGGACTTGACATTAAGGCTTGGCGTGGCGCTGGCCCCGCCGCCAGAGGGCGCGCCGGATTCGGGCGGCGCCACCATGGTGATGGTGCTGTTCTATCTCGGCCTGTTCTTCGTCTTCTATTTCCTCCTGATCCGGCCGCAGACCAAGCGGTCGCGCGAACTGGCCGACATGCAGGGCGGCTTGCAAAAAGGCGACTCCGTGGTGACCAGCGGAGGGCTGTACGGGTCGGTGTACAAGGTCAAGGACGACATCGTGGTGCTCCAGATCGCCGAGAATGTGCGCGTGAAGGTCCAAAAAAGCGCCATCACCGCCCGGCTGAAGGAAGCCGACATCCATAAGCTCGATGAGTAAAGATATTCTGTGGCGGCTGGGCCTTACCGCGGCGGTGATCGCCGGGGCGTTGTGGTCGGCGCTCCCGCTGGACAAAAAAATCAACCTCGGCCTCGACCTGCAGGGCGGCATGCACCTTATTTACGAGGTGGATACGCAAAAGGCCGTCCTCTCCTCGCTCGACTCCCTGGGCGAAGACCTTAAAAAATTCCTCGAGTCCAAGGGAGTGATCGCCATCTCCGCGCGGCGCGAGGGCGAGCGCGTGGTGGCGCAGTTCAAGGACGCCGCCGACGCCCAAAAGGCGCGCGGCATCATCGAGGAAGACTACACCATCCTTTCGCTCGCGGAGGACAGCGCCGCGGAAGGCCGTTTGACCTACGAGTACGACACCGCGTACCGCGCGGAAGTGGCGCGCAACGCCATCGGGCAGGCTCTGGAAACCCTTCGCAACCGCGTGGACCAGTTCGGCGTGGCCGAACCGACCATCGCCGCCGAGGGCGAGAACCGCATCCTCATTCAGCTCCCCGGCGTGCAGGACCGCCAGCGGGCCATTGACCTTATCGGCAGGACGGCGCGCCTGGAGTTCCGCATGGTTAACGAGGAAATGACCGCGGAAATGGCGATGGAGCGCGGCGTTCCTTCCGGCTCCGAGGTCCTGTTTCAAAAAATCACGGATCCCGTCACCAAGCAGGTGACCGGAAAAGAACCATATCTGATACGAAACAAGGTGGAGCTAACCGGCGGGATGCTGGCCAACGCGCGGGTGAGCATGAGCAACCTGAACCAGCCCTACGTCTCCATTGACTTCAACAAGGAGGGGGGCCGCATCTTCGCCCGCCTCACCGAGGAGAACGTGGGGCGGCGCATGGCCATTGTCATGGACAACAACGTGTATTCCGCCCCGAAAATACGCGAACGCATCCCCGGCGGCTCGGCCATGATCGAGGGGAGCTTCACCTTCGAGGAGGCCAACGACCTGGCCATCGTACTGCGCGCCGGTTCCCTGCCCGCTCCGCTGATCAAACTCGAGGAGCGCTCCGTCGGGCCGTCGCTTGGCCGCGATTCCATCGAGTCGGGGGTGCGCGCGGCGCTTTTGGGCGGCGCGGCGGTGGCGCTGTTCATGCTGGTGTACTACCGCCTGGGCGGCGTGATCGCCAACTTGGCGTTGACGCTTAACATCCTGATCATCGCGGGCGCCATGGGCTACTTCGGCGCCACGCTGACCCTGCCGGGCATCGCGGGCATCATCCTGACCCTGGGTATGGCGGTGGACGCCAACGTGCTGATTTACGAACGCATCCGCGAGGAACTGCGCAACGGTAAAACGGTGCGCGCCGCGGTGGACGCGGGCTTCGCGCGGGCTTTTTTGACTATTGTGGACTCCAACGTCACCACGCTGATCGCGGCGCTGGTGCTGTTCCAGTTCGGCACGGGGCCGGTAAAAGGCTTCGCGGTGACGCTCTCCGTGGGTCTGCTCTCCTCCATGTTCACCGCAGTGTTCGTCAGCCGGACGCTGTTCGACTGGTACCTGGGCAAACGGCGTGTAACCGAGCTTAAGATCTGACCCATGGAACTGATCAGGCCCAACACCAATTTCGACTTTATCGGCAAGCGCCGGGCGTTCGCCGCCGTCAGCGTGGCGCTCATCGTCCTCTCCTTCGTGTTGCTGGCCCTCAAGGGCGGGCCCCGTTATGGCGTGGACTTCGAGGGAGGGACCATCGTGCAGCTCAAGTTCGACCGGCCCGCGCCCCTGGCCCAAATCCGCGAGGCTCTTTCGGCGCTGGACCTGGGCGACTATTCCCTGCAGGAGTACGGTTCGCCGGAGGAAGCGCTGGTGCGGGTACGCAAGGCGGAAGACGAAACCGGCGGCGAAACGCGCGCCCAGCTTGTGGAGGGGGCGCTGCGCAAGGCGTTCGCCCAATCCTTCACCGTCGAGCGGGTGGAGACGGTCGGCCCCAAGGTGGGCGGCGACTTGCGGCAAAAGGCGCTCCTGGCCATACTCTACTCGTTGGTGGGTCTGCTGATCTACATCACCCTGCGGTTCGAGTTCCGCTTCGGGGTGGCCGCCATCATGGCGCTGGCGCACGATACGATCATCACCATCGGCGCCTTTTCGCTGCTCGACAAGGAGATGACGCTCACCGTGGTGGCGGCCATTCTCACCCTTATCGGCTTCTCGCTCAACGACACCATCGTGGTGTTCGACCGCATCCGCGAGAACCTGCGGCTCAAGCGCGGCATGGCGCTGACGGATTTGATCAATCTTTCCGTCAACCAGACCCTTTCGCGCACCATTCTGACCAGCGGCACGGTGTTCCTGGTGGTGGTGGCGCTCTTTTTCATAGGGGGCGAGGTGATTCACGATTTCGCCTTCGCCATGCTGGTGGGCGTGGTGGTGGGCACGTACTCGTCGGTGTTCATCGCCAGCCCGATCCTGATCCTTTGGGACGAATACGCCAATAATCGCCGCGCCAACCCCGCGCGGCGCTGAACGCCGCAGCTTACCGCCGTGTGAGGTATACTGGTTGCATTATTACAAGGTTGGGCAATCGCGCCTTGATCACGTTGGCGGAAATCAGGAAATTGTCCCGGCGCATCGCACGGGAATTCAATCCCGACAGGATTATTCTGTTCGGATCATACGCCGTCGGCTCACCTACGGAAGACTCCGATGTCGATCTCCTCGTGGTCATGCCCTATCGGGGGAAATCCGTCCGAAAAGCGTGTGAAATTCTAAATCGGGTAAGCACCACGCTTCCCGTTGACCTTTTGGTCCGCTCACCCAGCGAGATGCGACAACGGCTTGCCTGGAATGACTACTTTCTTACCGACGTTGTCCGGCATGGCAGAACCCTTTATGAAGCCGCTCGTTAACGAATGGATTGATAAAGCCGAAGGGGATTTTCATACCGCCCAGCGTGAGTTGCGCGCAAGAAAGAACCCCAACTACGACGCGGTTTGCTTCCACGCACAGCAATGCGTGGAAAAGTATTTGAAAGCACGGCTTC
>JACQZB010000133.1 GCA_016207925.1 Nitrospinota bacterium | reverse complement strand
TCGAACTCCGCCGCGCAGGTGTCCACCCGCTTGAACACGGGCCGGATATTCGCCGCCAGGCGCCGCGCGCGGATGTCCGCCTCCTTGGCCCCGGTCAGCGCGGCCAGGCGCCGGTCGCTAAAGCCCATCGCCTTCAACTCCCACAACCGCGCGTCATCACCCAGCCCCGCGCCCCTGACCGCTTCCTCCGTCTCGATGATCTGCTGGATGTTGTCCAGGAACCAAGGGTCAATGCCCGTCTGCTCGAACAGGCGCGGGATGCTCCAGCCCCGGCGCAGCGCCTCGCCCACCATCCACAACCGGTCGGCGGAAGGATGGGAGAGCTTATGCGCCAATTCCATTTCGCTGTCCGGCGCCGCCTTGTCGAACCCGAAGGAGCCGGTCTCCAGCGAGCGCATCGCCTTTTGCAGCGCCTCCTTGAACGTGCGCCCGATGCTCATCGCCTCGCCCACCGACTTCATCTGCGTGCCGATCAACGGGTCGGCGCCGGGGAACTTCTCGAAGGTGAAACGCGGCAGCTTCACCACGCAGTAGTCAATCATCGGCTCGAAACACGCCGGCGTCTCCCGCGTGATGTCGTTGCGGATTTCATCGAGGGTATAGCCCACCGCCAGCTTGGCGGCGATCTTGGCGATGGGGAACCCCGTGGCCTTGCTGGCCAGCGCCGAGGAGCGCGATACGCGCGGATTCATCTCGATCACCGCCAACGCGCCGTTCTCCGGGTTCACCGCGAACTGGATGTTGCTGCCGCCGGTTTCCACCCCGATCTCGCGGATGATCGCCAGCGCCGCGTCGCGCATGAGCTGGTACTCGCGGTCGGTCAACGTCTGCGCGGGCGCCACGGTGATCGAATCGCCCGTGTGCATCCCCATCGGGTCGAAGTTTTCGATGGAGCAGACGATCACCACGTTGTCCTTGATGTCGCGCATGATCTCCAGCTCGAACTCCTTCCACCCGGCGATGGAGCGCTCGATAAGAATCTGCGACACGGGGCTGGCCATAAGCCCGCGGCGGCACTGCTCCTCGTACTCCTCCCGCGCCGTCACCGTGGAGCCGCCCGCGCCCCCCAGCGTGAACGCCGGACGTATGATCGCCGGCAGGCCCACCGTGCCCAGCGCGGCCAGCGCCTCGTCCATGTTGTGCGCCAGCGCCGACGGCGGCGTCGCCAGCCCGATGCGCTGCATCGCCTGCTTGAACAGGTCGCGGTCCTCCGCCTTCTTGATCGCCTCCAGCTTGGCGCCGATCAGCTCGACGTTGAACTTTTCCAGCACACCCGCGTGCGCCAACGCCACCGCCGTGTTCAACGCCGTCTGCCCGCCCACGGTTGGCAGCAGCGCGTCCGGCCTTTCGCGCTCGATGATTTTCGCCACGGCGTCGGGTGTCACCGGCTCGATGTAGGTCCGGTCGGCCAGTTCCGGGTCGGTCATGATCGTGGCCGGGTTGGAGTTGACCAGGCACACCACGTACCCCTCCTCCCGCAGCGCCTTGACCGCCTGCGTGCCGGAGTAGTCGAACTCGCACGCCTGCCCGATGACAATCGGCCCCGCGCCGATAATCATGATCTTTTTTATATCGGTCCGTTTCGGCATTGGATTGTTGATCGCTTATTTATGTGACTGTTCATGTCATATGACGGCGCGCCGGTTCCCGAAGTCCTGGGCCGAAGGCGAAGGACCGTGCGGTTGCTTTTCCGTTTTCCGCCATCTCACGGCATTATCTTCCGGCTCAAATCCTCCCATGCGGGATTCATCGCGTTCACCAATGCGTTTTTCTTTTCCCGGCGCCAGCCCTTGATTTGCCGTTCGCGCAGTTTCGCTGCATAGGCGCTCGCGCAACTTTCTGCGTACACCAGCTTGGTAACGTTATAGGTTTTTGTGAATCCTTCCACGGCTTTCTTCTGATGCTCCATTGCCCGGCGCGCCAGATTGCCGGTCATCCCTGTGTATAGCACGGTGTTGCCTGGATTTGTCATCAAGTACACATAAAATGATCTTCGCGGCCTCATCATGTTTATAGCTGGGCCGCACGGTCCTTCACTCCGCATACACTCCGTTCAGGACAGCGGGTTGTAATGTCTCCCATCTCTCCTGGCGCCCTGAACGAAGTGAAGGGCCTTGCCGCTACTTCTCTCTTCAAGCGTTCTCCAAGATTTAAGGGCTGCAAGGTCCTTCAGTCGCGCCGCTCCTTCAGGACTTCGGGTTATAACGCCTCCCGTCTATCCTGATGTCTCGAGCGTAGCGAGAGACCTTGCCGTTGCTTCCGCCCCGCCTACTCTTCAAAATAGTCGCTGTCAATCTTCTTGATCTCGTAAGTTTCCACCGTGGAAACGCCCACGTTATGCGCGACCATGAACTGCGCCAATTGCTCGCCGTCAATCAGCGCCACGCGATCATTAATGTGAGACACGTACTCCCGCGCGTCGCTGGAATTGCCTTTACACCGCCTTGTAATCCCGCACTTCCACCACCACGCCATGCCGGGACGCGGCCTCCGCCGTTTTTCCCCTTGCTCCCCCGAGGCTCGGGGGAGTACGCCGCTTCGGCGGGAGGGGTTCTTGTTATCACGCTCCCACCCCCTCGGCGCGGAAGCCCACGCCACTCCCCCTCTGGCAGGGGGAGCAAATTTGACAGTCCGTTCATCCTTCACTTCACCCCGCCGCCTTGTATATCTGCCCCACCTCGATCTGGCGGCTGCGCTCCCACCGCGAACTCATCCCCGCGAGCTGGAACATGAAATCATCCGCGCTCTGGCCCGCCTTTCTTAACCGCTTCATCTCGTTCTTGATGAATTTCACCGCCGACGACGGATGATGGCAGAACCCGTTCGTCAGGAACCACCGCTTGTCGTATTCCGCCGCGCGCCCCTCGAACAGATCCCCCTTGCGCAGCATCGCCGCGCGCTCGTCCTCGTACAGGTACAGGTTCTCGTTGCGGTACAGCGCCGTGGCCTTCACCACGCCCGCCCTGGACGACTTCACCAAAAATACGTCGTGCAAACTCTGCTTGAGCGCGTCTATCAGCGCCAGTTCCAAATCCGAGCCGCGCGCCTGCTCCACACGGTACAAATCCAAAATCGTCTGGCCCGCCTCCGTCACGGGCCGGGTGAACGCGAACCATTCCAGGAACGAGGTCATCTTCGCTTCATACGAAATGTCGTCCGTATAGATCATCCCCGCGCGCCGCTCGAACTCCTTGTACGCCTCGCGTGCGTGGTTCTCGAACCGGCCGTCGCTGGCCAGTTTGGTGATATTGTCCAGAATGTCCTTGAACATCTACTTCTTTCTCTCCGTCATAAGCTCCGCGAACCGCGCGAACAGGTACGAGGCGTCGTGCGGCCCCGGCGACGCCTCCGGGTGGTACTGCACCGAAAAAGCCGCCAGCTTCGTATGCCGCATCCCCTCCACCGTGTTGTCGTTAAGATTGATATGCGTCACCTCCACCTCCGCCGGCAGCGAGTCCGGGTCGGCGGCGAAGTTGTGGTTCTGCGCGGTGATTTCCACCTTGCGCGTGGACAGGTCCATCACCGGATGGTTGCCGCCATGATGGCCGAACTTGAGCTTGTACGTCTTGCCTCCGTAGGCATGACACAGAATCTGATGCCCCAGGCAGATGCCGAACACCGGAACCTTGCCCAGCAACTGTTTCACCGCCGCCGCCGCGTAGGGCGCCGCCGCAGGATCGCCGGGGCCGTTGGACAAAAACACCCCGTCCGGCTTGAGCGCCAGCACGTCCCGCGCCGATGTGTCCGCCGGAACCACCGTCACCCTGGCGCCAATGGACGCAAGGTTGCGCAGAATGTTTGTCTTGATCCCGTAATCATACGCCGCCACATGGAACCGCGCCGGCTCCATGCCCGGAGCGAAGCCGCTCGCAAGCCGCCACAACCCCTCGCGCCATTCATACGGCTTGGCGCAGGTCACGGCCCGCACGCAGTCCACCCCGTCCAACCCCTTCAACGCGGCCGCCCGCTTTTTCAATTCGTCAACGCCCGCGCCGGTGGAGTCAATGATCCCCGGCATGGCGCCATGCTGGCGGATATGCCTTGTCAGCGCGCGCGTATCAATACTCTGGATGCCCACGACTTTCTTTTCCGCCAGCCATTCGCCCAGCGGCTTCGTCTTACGCCAGTTGGAAGGTACGCGGCTTTCCTCGCGGATGATAAAGCCCCGCACGAACGGCGCGCGCGATTCCATATCCTCACCGTTTACCCCCACGTTGCCGATCAAGGGACAGGTCATGGTGACAATCTGCCCCTCGTAGGACGGGTCGGTGAGTATCTCCTGATAGCCGCTCATGGAGGTGTTGAAAACGATTTCGCCCTCCGCGCGGCCCACGGCGCCAAACGCGCGGCCCTCGAACGTCCGCCCATCCTTCAACACCAACAACGCCTTGGTCATGCCTGCTGCTCTTTCAACTCATGGACGATTTTTCCGCCCACGATAGTGAACATCGCCCGTCCGCGCGCCGTCCAGCCGCCAAACGGCGTGTTGCGCCCCTTGGATTTGAACAGCGCCGGGTCCACTGTCCATTCCCGTCCCGGGTCAATGATGGTAACATCCGCCGCCGCGTTCTCGGTCAACGTTCCGCGTTCGATTGCCAAAATCGCCGCCGGACGCGCGGTCAGCGACTCGATAAGCCGCGCCGGTGCCACGCCCGCCTCGCGGACCAATGCCAGCGCCAGCGGCAAGGCCGTTTCCAGCCCCACGATGCCATACGCCGCCTGATCGAACTCCACTTCCTTTTCTATCACGCTGTGGGGCGCATGGTCGGTGGCGATGGCGTCCATCGTCCCCTCCGCGATTCCCGCGCGCAGCGCCTCCATGTCCGCGCGCGTCCGCAACGGCGGCGCCATTTTGGCGTTGGTATTGTAGCCCTTCAGCGCCTCGTCGGTCAGGGTGAAATGATGCGGCGCCGCCTCCGCCGTCACCTTGACGCCGCGTTCCTTGGCGCGCCGGACAAGCTCCACCGCCCCCGCCGTGGACACGTGGCAAAAGTGCACCGGCAGCTTGAGGTACTCCGCGATCTGGATGTCCCGCGCGATGATCGCCTCCTCCGCCGCCGCCGGCTGGCCCCGCAGCCCCAGCGCCGCGGACACGGCCCCCTCGTTCATCACGCCGCCCTGCGTCAGGTTGTGGTCCTCCGCATGGACCAGCGTGGTCAGGTTGAACATGGCGCCGTATTCCATCGCCTTGCGCATCACCTGCGCGTTCATGGCGCACCGGCCGTCGTCGGAGAGCGCCACCGCGCCCGCCGCCGCCATCTCCCCGATGTTGGCCAGCGCCTCGCCCTTTAACCCCATGGTGCAGGCGCCCACCGGGAACACGTTCACCACGGCCTCGCGCCGCGCCGTCTCCACGATGAACTCCGTGATCTGGCCGCAGTCGTTCACCGGATTCGTGTTGGCCATGCACGCCACGGAGGTAAAGCCGCCCGCCGCCGCCGCCGCCGAACCCGACGCGATGGTCTCCTTGTACTCATATCCCGGCTCGCGCAGGTGGACGTGCATGTCCACCAGCCCCGGCGTCACCCACAATCCCTTGGCGTCTATCACCCGCTTGGCGGCGCTTTCAAGTTTGCGCCCCACCCGCGCGATCCGGCCCCGTTCGATCAACAGGTCCATCACCGCGTCCAGCCCGTTGGCCGGGTCAATCACCCGCCCGCCTTTAATCAGAAGGTCGCTCATTGTTCCGGCAGGCCCCCGCCCAGGAGAAGGTACAAAATCGCCATCCGCACCGCCACGCCGTAGGTCACCTGATCCAGGATCACCGACCACGGCCCTTCCGCCACGTCCGGGGCGATCTCCACCCCCAGGTTCACCGGCCCCGGATGCAGAACCAGCGCGCCTCTGGCCGCGCGTTTCATCCGCTCCGCCGTCAGGCAGTACATCCGCGAGTATTCCCGGATATTCGGGAAGTTGGCCCCCTCCATCCGTTCCGTCTGGATCCGCAACATCATCACCACGTCGGCGCCCTCCACGGCCTCCTCGATCCGCGAGGTCACCCGGTCCGCCATCTCCCCCGCGCGCGGCGGCAGCAGCGTCGCCGGACCGCACACCGTCACCTTCATCCCCATCGCCCGCATCCCGATCAGGTTCGAGCGCGCCACACGGCTGTTGGCGATGTCGCCGACAATGGATACGTTCAACCCTTCCAGTGTCCCCTTCTTCTCCCGGACCGTCATCAGGTCCAGCAGGCACTGCGTCGGGTGCTCGTGCCGCCCGTCGCCCGCGTTGACCACCGTGCAGTCCACCCACCGGCTGATCATCTCCGGCGCGCCGGACGCCCCATGCCGCACCACCAGCAAGTCCGGGTTCATCGCCCGCAGGTTGCCCACCATGTCCTTGAGCGACTCCCCCTTGGACAACGACGACCCGGCGGCGCTTATGTTGATCACGTCCGCCGACAGCCGCTTGCCCGCGATCTCAAAACTCGTCCGCGTCCGCGTGGACGGCTCCGCGAAAAAGTTGATCACCGTGCGGCCCCGCAGCGTGGGCGCCTTTTTCACGTCCCGTTCGCTGATCCCCTTCATCACCCGCGCCGTGTCCAGAATCCGCGTGATGTGGGCCGGCGTCAGATCCGCCATGGAGACCAGCCGCTTGCGGTACAGTTCCCGCTCGCTCATTCCGCGCTCCCCGCCAGGCCGGACAACACCACGTCGCGCCCGTCGCATTCCTTGAACCGGACGCGGATTTTTTCCACATACTGCGTCGGCACGTTCTTGCCGCAAGAGTCCGGCCGGATCGGCAGTTCCCGGTGGCCCCGGTCAATCAGCACGGCGAGCTGGATCCGCTTCGGCCTGCCGATGTCGAACAGGTGCGCCATCGCCGCGTTTACCGTGCGGCCCGTGAACAGCACGTCGTCCACCAGCAGCGCCGTCTTGTCATCCACGCTGAACGGGATCTCCGTCGGCTTGGCGCCCAACAGCGCCCCCGTGCGCTTGAAATCGTCCCGGTACAGCGTGGGGTCAAGCTCGCCCACGGGGATGTCACGCTTGGTGATGCGCTTAAGCTCCCGCGCCAGCCGCCGCGCCAGCACCGCGCCGCGCGTGACGATGCCCACGATCACAAAGTCGTCCAGGTTGCGGTTCCGCTCCACCACCTCGTGCGCCATGCGGGTGATGATCTGCCGTTGCTTCTGCGCGTTGAGGATCACCGAGGCGTGGTTTTCCGCCACGTCAATAGGCGTCGCGGGCGCTGGTTTTTTGCGTTTGGGCGGTGTCAATGTCGTCTCTCCACGGCGCCGCGGGCGGGTGAAGACACAAAAGCGGCGCCGCGCCAAAAACAGGGCATACGTAAGCCGCGGCGGTCTTCTTAGCCTCGCGGGACTAAATTAAAGACTCAACCGTCGTTCCCATCACATTAGCAGAAGGGGCTATCACACGGCAACCGGCATTTCATAACCACTGAAAAGTGGCTTTGCCCGTCATTGCGGGAAGCCGAAAACGACGAAGCAATCTCAAATTCGGGTAGTGCGTAAGTTTGAATTATTTTTGGAAAAGCGCGCGGCAAGGTCCTTCGGCTTTGCCTCAGGACTTCAACAATAAGCGTGAGATGCGTTTACCGGCGCCCTGAGCGGAGCGAAGGGCCTTGCGGTTCAAATTTCAAATTGAGACACTACTCAGGGGTTCCATTTCTTGACATCGTTCACCGCCCGGCGTAACCTTGATTTTATGGGGACCCGCGCGGCGCGGACTTTCCCCTGCGTTACCAATCGCCAAGGAGCGGGCATTGCCGGAAAACAAAACCGCCATCGAGCGCGAACTGCTTGAAACTTTTATCGCCGCCACCAAAAAGGGGATGACCGCCGAGGAGTTCTTCGCCGTCGCCGAAACCGCCTTGAAGCACCTGCGCGGCGGACAACCCAACGAAACCATTGATAAAATAATCAAAAATACCGCCACTCCCCAGGACTTGGAGCGCCTTCTCCAGTCGTTGCATAAGCCATAAGCATTCCCCGCCGGGTGTATGATCAGCGTCATCATCCTCGCGCGCGATAAATCCCAACTCTCCCGCGCCTGCCTTAACGCCTTGGCCCATTGCTCCAGCGTTGACCACCTCGAAGTCATCTTCGTGGACAACGATTCCCGCGACGACACCCCCTCGCTGGCCAATGAGTATCGCGGGCGGTTTCCCCGCTTCTACTATCTGCGAAACAACAGCAATCTTAGCTTTTCGCTCGCCAATAACCGCGCCGCCCAAGCCGCCCGCGGCGATACCTTGCTGTTCCTCAACAACGACGTGGTGGCGGGACGCGGCGCCATCGAACGCATGGCCGCCGCTCTGGACGCCGACCCCGCCGCCGGCGTGGCGGGCGCCCGGCTGGTGTTCCCCGGCGGCGAAACAATCCAGCACGCCGGAATCGTCCAGACCCTGTGGGGCTACCCCTCCAACTACGGCCAGGGGGGCCGCGCCGGTGATCCCCGCTTCAACCAGCCCCGCGCCATCTTCGCCGTCACCGGCGCCATGATGCTCATCCGGCGCGAACTTTTCCAGCGCATCGGCGGATTCGACGAACGCTACGTATGGGGCTACGAGGACGTTGATCTGTGCCTCAAGACGCGCGCGGCGGGTTCAACGGTCATCTACGTTCCCTCCGCGTTAAGCGAGCATTGGGAATCCGCCACCTTAAAGGAGACGCGCGACGAGCGCGTGGTGGATGAAAACTTCAACCTCTACCATGCCGCATGGGCTGGCGCGTTGGGCGCCGCCGAAGAGCGCCTTATCGCCCAACTGCGCGCCATGCCCGTGACGCGCCCCATTATCTTCGGCGCGGGCCGCGCCGCGCGGGGCCTGACTCAACGCCTGATCCGCGCCGGGATCGAACCCGTGGGATTCATCGTCAGCGCCGATCCGCCCCGGCCCGCCGTGTTTATGGGCAAACCCGTGGTTTCGCTGGCCGCGCTCGACCGGCGCGCTTTCGACCGCCTGCTGATCGGTACGCAGTTCTATTTTGAAATCGAACCCGCTCTCGAAGCCGCCGGCCTGCGGGACGCCGTCTTCTTCCCTGTCATGTTCGAATAGGGGCAGGGCCTGCCCCGCCCTCTGGTTGTGGGGGCGCGCCGGAGCCTGCCCGCTCACCGCCCCGCGCGCAGCTCCTCCTTCAAAAACCGCCCCGTATAGCTCTCCTTGACCTTCGCCACTTCCTCCGGCGTACCCTGCGCCACCATGCGCCCGCCCGCATCGCCCCCTTCCGGCCCCAGGTCAATCACGTGATCCGCCGTCTTGATGACATCCACGTTATGCTCGATTACCAACAGCGTGTTGCCCCCTTCCACCAACTGGCCCAGCACCTCCAGCAGCTTGCGGATGTCCTCAAAGTGCAGCCCTGTGGTCGGCTCGTCCAGGATATACAGTGTGCGGCCCGTGGAGCGCTTCGCCAGCTCCTTGGAGAGCTTCACGCGCTGCGCCTCGCCGCCGGACAGCGTGGTGGCGCTTTGCCCCAGCTTGATGTACTCCATCCCCACGTCGTTGAGCGTCTTCAATATTTTCTCAATGGGCGGATGGTTCTGGAAAAATTCGTAGGCTTCCTCGATGGTCATGTCCAGCACGTCGGCGACGGACTTGCCCTTGTAGTCTATATCCAGCGTTTCGCGGTTGAACCGTTTGCCGCCGCACTCCTCGCAGGGGACGAACACGTCCGGCAAAAAGTGCATCTCGATCTTGATGATGCCGTCGCCCTGGCACGCTTCGCACCGGCCCCCCTTGACGTTGAAGGAAAACCGCCCCGGCTGATAGCCCCGCTTGCGGCTTTCCGGCAACTGCGCGTACAGGTCGCGGATCAGGTTGAACACGCCGGTGTACGTGGCCGGGTTGGAGCGCGGCGTGCGCCCGATGGGGTTCTGGTCTATGTCAATCACCTTGTCTATATGCTCCAGCCCCCGCAGCGCCGCGTGCGCGCCGGGCCGCTCCCGCGCGCCCCAAAAATGCGACGCCAGCGCCCGGTACAGGATGTCCAGGATCAGCGTGCTTTTGCCGGAGCCGGATACGCCCGTGACGCAGGTGAACACCCCCAGCGGAATCTTTACGTCTATCCCTTTCAGGTTATGTTCACGCGCGCCCTGAATTTCCAAAAATTGACCCGTGGCCTTGCGCCGCGCCGCGGGCAGCGGAATCCTCCGCGCGCCGGAAAGGTATTTGCCGGTGAGCGATTTTGTATTGGCCACTATCTCCGGCGGCGTTCCAACCGCCACCACCTCGCCCCCATGCACTCCCGCGCCGGGTCCCAGGTCCACCACGTAATCCGCCGTCTGGATCGTCTCCCGGTCATGCTCCACCACGATCACGGTGTTGCCCAAGTCCCGCAACCGGATCAACGTATCTATCAGCCGCCGGTTATCCCGCTGGTGCAGGCCGATGGATGGCTCGTCGAGTATGTACAGCACACCGACCAATGAACTGCCGATCTGCGTCGCCAGCCGGATGCGTTGCCCCTCGCCGCCGGAAAGCGACGCCGCTGGGCGGTCCAGCGTCAGGTAGTCCAGCCCCACGTCTTTAAGAAATCCGAGCCGTTCCACGATTTCCTTGAGCACCCGCCGCCCCACCGTCGCCTGGCGGCTGGATAAGGCCAGCGACGTAAAATATTCCAGCGCGCCCCCCACCGAAAGGTTCGTCACGTCCATGATGGACTTGCCGCCGATGGTGATGGCCAGCGCCTCCGGCCGTAACCGCTTGCCGCCGCACCGCGAGCACGGGTCGGGCCGCATGTAGCTTTCCAGCTCCTCGCGGATGTCCTCGGACTCCGTTTCGCGGTAGCGCCGTTCCAGGTTGGGGATCACGCCTTCATAGGTTCCCTTGTAGTAGTGGCGCCGGTTTTCCTTCTGGAAATAGAACTTGATCTCGTCGTCGCCGGAGCCGTACAGGATGAGCTCCTGCGACTTTTTGGGCAGCTTGCCGAACGGCGTGGCCAGATCAATTTTATAGTGACCCGCCACCGCTTCGAGCATCTGGTGGTAGTACACCGCCGTCTTGCTGCTCCACGGCGCCACCGCGCCGCCCCGCAGGCTCAACTTCGGATCGGGAACCACCAACTCCGGGCTTATCACCCGCCGCACACCCAGCCCCGCGCAGTCCGGGCAGGCCCCGTGCGGATTGTTGAACGAGAACATCCGCGGCGCGATTTCCGGATAGCTGATGTCGCAATGCGGGCAGGAGAACCGCGCGGAGAACAGGATCTCCTCCTTGCCGTTGACCTCCGCCAGCGCCAGCCCCTCGCTTAACGACAGCGCCAATTCCACAGAGTCCGCCAGCCGCTTCTCCAATCCCGGCTTGATGACCAGCCGGTCCACCACCAGCTCGATGCTGTGCTTCTTGTTCTTATCGAGGACTATCTCCTCCGCCAGCTCGCGCATCTGCCCGTCCACCCGCACGCGGACGAATCCCTTGGCCCGGTACTGGCCGAACTCCTTGCGGTACTCCCCCTTGCGGCCGCGGATCACCGGCGCCAGCACCTGTACCTTGGCCCCTTCCGGTAAACCCATTAGCCGGTCCACCATCTGGCGCACCGTCTGGCTGGCGATGGGCCGCCCGCAGGAATAACAATGCACTTCGCCCGCGCGGGCGAACAGCAGGCGCAGGTAGTCGTACACTTCGGTGACTGTCCCCACCGTGGAGCGCGGGTTGCGGCTGGTGGTTTTTTGCTCGATGGAAATGGCCGGCGAAAGCCCCTCGATGCTTTCCACCTCCGGCTTTTCCATCTGCTCCAAAAACTGCCGCGCGTAGGCCGACAGGCTTTCCACATACCGCCGCTGCCCCTCGGCGTAGATGGTGTCGAACGCCAGCGACGATTTGCCGGATCCGGACACGCCGGTGATCACCACCAATTTGTCACGCGGCAAGGTAAGGTCAATGCGCTTCAGGTTATGTTCCGCCGCGCCCTTGATGACGATCTGGTCTTTCATGGTATGGGTACTGCCAAATGGATATTGTAATGCCAATGGCGCGGGGAAGTGGAAATTATGCAATGCCTCAGGACTTCAACAATAAGCGTGAGATGCCTTTACCGGCGCCCTGAGCGGAGCGAAGGGCCTTGCGGTTCAAATTTCAAATTGAGACACTACTCAAGCGTCCGGCGGCTATAGCGCGCCCAGCCGTTCCCGCAATCCAGCGGGCGCGTAAAACATTATCCGCGAGCCTTCTTTTCTCTTCACCAGCAATCCGGCTTTTTCCAAACCCAACAAATCAGTCCGGGCGGTTTGATGGACCACCCCATGCGTCGCGCCATGACCTATGAACGAATAACTCTTGCCGGGGTTTTTCAACGCATCGCGGACAAGATCAATCTGCCGGTGATTAAACAATCCGCGGACGCGGACCGATCCGGTGAGCAGCCGTTCGGCCTCTTCATATTCATGGAATCTTCTGGTTATATACTCGTCCAGCCCGTTGATCGCTTTGCGGATGACATCCAATTGATGCAAAATAAAATAGGTGGTGTCATTCTCATCGGTTTCCGTGCATAAAAAGGCTTCGCCATATTTTACCGGCGCCTTTTTTATTTCAGATGAAATGGAAATGTATTCCATCAACCAATACCCCTGCTTCACCGCGTACCAGTAAAAGAGGGCGCGCGCGGTTCTGCCGTTGCCATCCTCGAAGGGATGGTCATACGCAAGCTGGAAGTGCAGAAGTATCGCCTTGACGAGCGGGTGCAGAAAATAGTCCGGCTCGTAATCATTCGCGAAATGGCAGAGTTTTTCCATCCTCTCCGGCAGTTCTTTGAATTTCGGGGGATCGTGAAGCAATTCGTTGGTCCGCTCGTCATAAACTCCAATGGAGTCCGACTGGCGCAACCGGCCCACGGCTTGTGGATTGTCCAAGGTTCCTTCGGTTAGTATCTTGTGAAGCGCCAGAATGTATTCGGGCGTCAACCGCTCTTCGGTGTGGCCCAGGATCTGGCGCATGGCGCGATAATTATTCATTATCATCCGCTCATCCAGGGTTTCAGGTGTTCGCCCCTCCCGGATCATCGCCTTGGCTTTATCCCGCGTGGTGGTGGCGCCTTCAAGCTGGCTGGATGTGATCGCTTCCTCGATAAGGGAGCGTATCAGATATGTTTTTTGCGTATGCGATTCGCTTAGCGGTTTCCAGGCGATATTCCCCGCCGCCTGCTTGTCAAGATAATGAAGCTCGCTCAAGACCGCGGAAGGCATGGTGAATACGAAGGGAGAACCTTCCTTCGCGAGCATTGGCAACCCATGGGCGATTCCGGATCGCGCCAATTTAATCGCCGCCCACCACGCTTCACTCGTCAAACCTTCCGGAGCTTCAAGGTGACGTAACTTGTCCCAATGTAAATAGCGCCCTTTGTTATCCGTTGGGCTACTGTGTCGAAATAGAGTTTGCAGGTCGCCCTGGTTGAGGGCTTTTACCATAACTTCTGAAAGCGTCGGGGCCTTTACAGGAGTTATCATGTTATATCAGGTTGAATAACTGCGTGTTTATTTCAACAATCCACTGTCATGCTAATCTGCTAGAATTTAGCACATCATGATTATACACAAAACCAACCTTAAGCGCTAATAAAAAACAAATTAGCATGAGCGCGGTGGCTTACATGTATGGCTTTGTATTATTACCAATTACGTAAATTGATTTTTAGCAGCTTCGAAAAACTGAATTAAAACAATATCCAGCATGGTGAAAATGGTTTTTCGCGGTACATTCCCTCTTTTCTTTTCCCCCCGCCTTTGGTTATACTAACTGTTTCACCGGGCCGTTAGCTCAGCTGGTTCAGGACTTCAACAATAAGCGTGAGATGCGTTTACCGGCGCCCTGAGCGGAGCGAAGGGCCTTGCGGTTCGGATTTCAAATTGAGCCACTACCCAGTCCCCCGCTTGCTTACCCCGCAATATCCCGATACAATACGCTCCGGCGGAGTATTCTTGCGGACCGGGCATCGGTTTGTTTTATCTGCCCGGTATTCAACTTTTGGCCATTGGGCGCACTGGCGCCTCGCGGGGCGCTTTAAGGGAAATTCTCGGACTTTCGGGGTACGCTAATGAACATCATCAATAAAATCTACACGGGCTTTGGTGTGCTCATCGCGCTTGTCATGCTCATCGGCGGGTACATGGTGTACATCGGCTCCTCCAACATATCCCACGCCGAAACGTTGCTTGCGGAAATCGAACGCCGCCAGGCGGCCAACGAATTGCGCATGTCCGTGGTGCAGGTCCAGCAATGGCTCACCGATATCTCCGCCACCCGCGGCATGGAAGGCTTCGACGACGGCTTCACCGAAGCCGCCGCCTACGCCAAGTCCTACCAGGAATATTCCGATAAACTCAAAAAACTTTTCGCCGGCACCGAATGGGTCGCCTATCTTGAAGAGACCGATCGGGACTTCACCGGCTACTACGACATGGGCCGCAAAATGGCCCAGATGTACATTGACCAAGGCCCCGAAGAGGGCAACAAAATGATGGAGCAGTTCGACCCCTACGCCGAAAAAATCGGCGAAAAGGTTGATAAAATGGTCACTCACACCGGGAAGGAATTGGCCGCCTCGCTCGATTCTCTGCAAAACTCCGCGCGGAATAACCGGCTCATGGGCGCCATCGGCGCCATCCTGGGCGTGCTGGGCGGCGCGTTGTTCGCCTGGCGATTATGCGCCAGCGTGCGCGCGCGCCTTAAAGAATTGGCGGAATCCCTGGGCGCGGGATCAAATGAAGTCACCACCGCATCGGAACATATTTCCGGCGCCAGCCAGTCCCTGGCGGAAGGCGCAACGGAACAGGCCAGCGCCCTGGAGCAAACTTCCGCCGCGCTGGAGCAACTCTCCGCCCAAACTCGGAAAAATGCCGATAACGCCAACGAAGCCAACGGCTTGGCCACTCACACCAATGCCGAGGCGCAAAAGGGCGTAAAAGCCATGGAGGAAATGGTGGCTTCCATGCGCGAGATCAACCAATCCTCCGCCGAAGTAAGCAAAATCATCTCGGTGATTGAGGAAATAGCCTTCCAAACCAATCTGTTGGCGCTAAACGCCGCGGTGGAGGCCGCCCGCGCCGGCGAGCATGGCAAGGGTTTCGCCGTCGTCGCCGAGGAAGTGCGTAACTTGGCCCAGCGCTCCGCCACCGCCGCCAAGGACACTTCCTCGCTTATAGAAGGCTCCACCAAAAAAGTTGAAAATGGAAGCGACATCGCCTCACGCGCAAGCGCGGCTCTAACGGAAATAGTCAATGAAATCAGTAAAATATCAACTCTCGTGAGCGAAATTACCGTCGCCTCGAACGAGCAGGCCCAAGGTGTTGACCAGGTTAACACCGCTGTCAGCCAGATGGATAAAGTCACCCAGGAAAACGCCGCCAACGCCGAGCAGTCCGCCGCCGCCGCCGAAGAGCTTTCCGCCCAGGCCTATAAACAACGCGATATGGTCGCGGAACTGGCGCAACTCATTGGAATTGATTCCAACGATCAGGGACAGGCCCAACGGCCCAAGCCCCAGCGGCAAAAATCCGCGGCCAAGGCATTGGCCAAACATGCCTCGATGGACGGATAAATCGCCTAATTTACGGTAATTGCTTAAGTTTTACATTAACCGCGCCGATATTGTAAAATAGCGCTTGGTGGGTTATTTCGCGCTAATTCTTGAGTGGTGGTTTTCATCTTCTGGCGTGTTGGGGCTATGAAATCGCCGCCATACGTCCATGGATAACTATGGAGGAGCTTGTGTCATACCGTT
Source organism: Nitrospinota bacterium (assembly GCA_016207925.1). GTDB lineage: Bacteria > Nitrospinota_A > UBA7883 > UBA7883 > UBA7883 > JACQZB01. Next base: position 6,151 of record JACQZB010000133.1, on the reverse strand, counting down.
ACGTGGCAAAAACTCTCATCGCCGCCTTGGCGGCAATGTTTTTGGCGTCCCCTGCATACGCCCATCAGGACATGGAGTGGATGGACTATGTCAGCGTTTCGTTCGGCCTTACCGGCGTGGCCCAAGCCACCTCCGGCAACAATTACGGCGAAGTGAAAGATCAAACCGACTACGCCTACTCCGCCGATGTCGGCTTCGTCGGCCAGATCGCCGAGGGCCATACGCTCAACCTGGTCCTCGAAGCCGGCGAGGGGGACGCGGCGGGCGACAATATCGGCTCGCGCGCCATACCCAATTACGATGCGTTCATCTCGCGCACTCCCGACGGCGAAACGCGGATGAACGTCAGCCAGGCGTACTACGAAGGCACGTTCTTCGACGGCGCCCTGCTCTTCGCCGCGGGCAAGATGGATCATCACTCCATCACCGACACCAACGAATACGCCAACGACGAAACCTCGCAGTTCCTCAACGGGCTGTTCGTCCGCTCCACCGGCATTGTGTTCTCCGAAAGCCCCTACTACTACGGCCCCACGCTGGCGCTGACCGTGGCCCCGGTGGATGTGGTGTCGCTCACCTATACCTACGCCAAGCATGACGGCGACGATTTCTTCTCCAAGGGGTTCCAGGTGGCCGAGCTTGCCCTGCATCCCGTGTTCGGCGAGATGGCCGGCAACTACCGCGCCGGATACCTCCATCAGGACAACGGATTCACCGACTATAAAACCGGCTCCCAAAAAGCCAACACCGGCTTCTTCGTCTCCCTGGATCAGGCGATCACCGGGGACGTCGGCCTCTTCTTCCGCTACGCCCGGCAGGACGATACGCTGACGGAAAACGAGGTCATCGGCGCCATCTCCGGCGGCGCGCAATTCGGCGGCGCCCTGTGGGGACGCGAAACCGACACCGTTGGCCTAGCCTACGGCAAGGTGGAGTTGAACAAGGACCTGGTGACGGAGAACAACGACGGCGAGTCGGTATTCGAAGCCTACTACAACGTGGGGATCAACGACCACCTGGCGCTGTCGGCGGACGTGCAGGTCTTCTCCAACCTGGAGCGGCCCGACACGCGCAACGTGACGGTGTATGGATTGCGCCTGCAAGCGGGATTCTGATTTGACGCCCCGGAGCGCGGTGAAATTTACCGTCGTCGTTCTCGCACTGGCATGGGTGGTTCTTGCGTCCACTCATGCCCACGCGGAACCCGCCTTCACCGGCGTCAACGGCTGCCGTTGCCATAAACCGGAAATTGACGACTGGCTCAAATCCGGCCACGCCAACGCCATCACCAAACTCACCCCGGCGGGCAGATCAAAGCACGACCGGCACGCGATGGAAAACGCCAAGCTCGACCCCGCGAAGGATTATTCATCCGATACTAAATGCCTCCCTTGCCATACCACCGGCTCCCTGGAATCCGGCGGATACGAATCCGCCTAGCGCTCCGCGAACATGGCGGGTGTCGGCTGCGAAATGTGCCACGGCCCCGGCGAAGACTACCGCGACATACACAAGAACAAGGATGAAACTTATACCCGCGCCGAATTGGCCGCCGTCGGCCAGCGGTTCCCCAAAACCGACCGGACCGTGTGCGAAGGATGCCATGCCAGCGATAAAACGCCTGATTTCGGCCATGAAAAGTTCCAGTTCGAAAAGGCCATCCGCGAAGCCCAACACTGGCACCGCACCTACGAGTTGAAGTTCAAGCACGAATAACCGTGATCGTCCCGCCAATCCATCGCTTACTCATATCTCCCGTAACATCAGCCTAAAGGCAAGCCACCGTCCGGTGTTGCGGCAGCGCTACTTGGGGGTAAGGCGTGGCATCAATGAACGTCATTGCGAGGAGCGCCGCACGGCGCGACGCGGCAATCTCGAATTTGAGATCGCCACGGATCTCTGCCGCGATCCTCGCGATGACAGAGAAAAAGGGCGCCGCTTGCCGCGCCCTCTTTGGGAGCGCCGGCTTCCAGCCGGCCCTGCGCCGCTACAATGAACAAAAGGGCGCGCCGCACTGGACGTCTTTAGAACCGCCTTGACCTGTCAGGAGAGAGGCGGCGAAGACGCCGGAGAATGAAGAGAGCGGTCGGCCCCTCGCCCGCCACGTAGGAGTGGCGCGCCCGGCAGGATTCGAACCTGCAACCTACGGATCCGAAGTCCGTTACTCTATCCAGTTGAGCCACGGGCGCCCGATGGCGCACGGCAGGAAATGATTATAAACCGCGCGCCCGAAAAGCGCGAGACGAAGCGATAAGGGAAAAACGACGCGACCGGCTTACGCGCTGGCGGCGGGGGCTTCGGGCCGGTCCAGCCCAGTCAGGCGCGGGACGCTTTCCAGCGCGTCCTTCTTACCGGGAAGAACGCGCAACTTTTTCTCCTCGCCGCGCATCATCGAAACCGAGCCTTCCAGCACCGCGCCGTCCTCGATCTGCAACGCCGCGGTGTGGATGTTCCCGATCAGCTTCCCCTTGTTGGAAATCTGGACCTTTTTACTGGCGTGAATATTCCCTTCTACCGTCCCCTGGATCAGGACCGAACCGACTTTTATCTCCGCGCGGATATGCGCCTTTTCGCCGATGATCAGGTTGTCTTCGGTGACGATTTCACCCTCGAACTTGCCGTCTATGCGGACCGTCCCCTCAAAGGTAAGCAACCCCTTGAATTCGGTGTCGTCCCCCAAAAACGCCTTGATGACGTCTTTTTGAATAGCGTCTCGCGCCATGGCCCCAACCTGAATTAGGATGAACCCGTATTTAATCAGAAATGCCCAACAGACGCAATCGTTTTTTGAAACGTTGCGCCATCGCGGCTTAATTAAATGTAATAAATGGTTGCTATTCTTTCGTAATTGCTTCTATAACCCTATTAAAATCATCAAGATCAGAATAGGAAATAATTATTTGACCGCCTTTGGCCCTTTGCTTTATGTCAACTTTTGAGCCAAGACGGCGTTCAAGCCTCACCCGCACGTCTTCCATAAAAACATCCTTGGCCGGGGTGGCTTTATGCTTCTTTGGCGACGCCGCACGGGAGCGCTCCTCAACATCCCGGACGTTCAATCCCGACGATAAAATCTGGTCGCGGAGCCGGTAGCGTTCGTCATCGCTCTCCAACCCCAAAATCGCCTTGGCGTGGCCCATGGTCAGCCGTCCGTCGGCGATGTCGTCCTTAATCTCGTCCGGCAGTTTGAGCAGACGCAGGAAATTGGCGATGGACGAACGGTTCTTCCCCACCCGTTGCGATAGTGATTCCTGGGTCAGCGCGTGTTCGCGCATCAGCCGGTCATAGGCGCTGGCTTCTTCAATCGGGTTCAGGTTCTCGCGCTGGATATTTTCGATCAGCGCCAGCTCCAGGGCGTCGGAATCGCGCACCACTTTTACAATGGCGGGTATCTGCGCCAGACCCAGCGACTTCACCGCCCGCCATCGCCGCTCGCCCGCCACCAGCTCGAACCCTTCGCGTTTGCGCGCCACGATGATCGGCTGGATGACCCCTTTCTCCCTGATGGAGGAGGCAAGCTCCTTGATGGACTCCTCGTTGAATACATACCGGGGCTGGAACCGGCTTGGGCTGATCTGGTCAACGGGGATATTCTCGATCCGCTCGCCATCGCCCAAGGGCGCGGTTTCGGGCCGCTTGGGGATCAGGGCGTCAAGTCCGCGGCCAAGGGCGCGGCGTTTGTGGCTGTCTTTATCATCCATCTGTTTCAACTTTTCAATGAACGCGCTCAAGAAACTCCCCCTAGGTTGATTGCCCGGATTCACCATTCGCGGCCACGGCTTCGGCGGCGGCGCGGGCATTGTCCGATTTGTGGTTCCTGATAAGCTCGTGCGCCAGGTCTATGTAAGCGTCGGCGCCCTTCGACTTGAAATCGTAAAGGATGATCGGCTTGCCGTGCGACGGCGCTTCGGAGAGCCGCACATTGCGCGGAATCGTGGTGGTGAACACAATATCCCCGTAATACCCGCGCACTTCTTTTATCACCTGTTGCGAAAGCATCGTCCGCCCATCCACCATGGTGAACAGGATGCCTTCAATTTTAAGTTTGGGGTTGAACGCGCGGCGGACGCCATCAATGGTTTTATCGAGTTGACTCAGCCCCTCCATGGCAAAGTATTCGGTTTGCAGCGGGACCACCACGGAATCGGCGGCGCACAGGGCGTTCAGGGTCAACATACCCAGCGATGGCGGACAGTCTATGAGTACGAAGTCAAATGCGTCGTCCACCTGCGCGATAAGGTTCTTCAGCCGTTGCTCCCGGCTTTCGAAGGTGACAAGCTCGATTTCGGCCCCGTACAGGTCGGTGGTGGAGGGAATCGCCTTAAGCCGGTCAACCGCCGTGTCGCGGATCATGTCGGAATAAATTTCACCACCCATGATGGCGGTGTAGATGTTGGCGTCGGAATCGTTTTTTGAGAGGCCAAGGCCGGTGGTGGCGTTGCCCTGCGGGTCAATATCCATCAGCAGGACATTTTGATCGGCGACCGCCAGACATGCGCCCAAGTTCACGGCAGTGGTGGTTTTACCGACTCCGCCCTTTTGATTGGCGATGGCGATGACTTTTTTCATGCTTCCCCTTCGAGGTATAGGGAAAAGTATAGCAATGAACCGGAGAGGCGTAAAGGATAAAGGCGCATTGTTCCACGTGGAACAATTGTCACGGTAACGGTGATCTGATTGTTCCACGTGGAACAATCGAGCGGCGCTGCCCTACAAGCTGACGCGCAAAATCACTAAATCATCAAACCAATCAGGTGTTTGCCTAATGTCCACGGTGGCTTGTGGGTATTTCTCCTCAAGCTCCGTTATCTCTACCTTGGATTCTTCGCGTCCCTTGAAAAAATCATAATGCCGCGCGCCGCAACCTATTATGTGACTTAGTACCCTGCCCATCGAACCGGAAGCCCTCGCCACCACTCGATCGGCTCTGGGCAAGATTCCCCCTCCCTCCGGGTTCAGCCTAACCAGCATAGCGCTGGCGTTTGGCGCCTCCCACAGGGTCCGGTCCGAAATGCAATTTTTGATAAAACCGATTTTCTTCTGGTTGGAATCCACCAAAATGTAGCGGGCCGACGGATTAGTCATCGCCATCGGGATTCCCGGTATGCCCGCCCCGCTACCAAAATCTATCACCGTCCCCACCCGTTCCCGTTCATACTCCAAGCCAAGCCAAGCGGAAGGCGCCACAAGTTTTATGAATACTTCCTCATCGCGGATGGAGGTGAGCGAGAATGAGCGGTTCCACTTAAGCAAAAGATTCGTAAAAGCGTCCAGCCGGGCCAGCAAGGTGGGGTCGAATGTCCGCCGCGCCTTATTGAGGTCTTTGTTTCGCCCGTTCAAGGGTGAGTTTCTCCAGGTATAGGTGGAGGATGGTAAGCGCGGCGGGGGTGACGCCGGATATGCGCGAAGCCTGACCCAAATTCAGCGGCCGCACCCGCGCCAGCTTCTCACGCACTTCCATGGATAATCCCGGCGTTGCGTGGAAGTCAAAATTCAGGGGGAACTTTTTATCTTCCGACTTGCGGGTCTTTTCCACCAGCCGCGCCTGACGGACGATGTAGCCTTCGTACTTGCACTCTGTCTCTATCCGTTCCCGCTCTTCCGGCGCCAGCATGGGATCCGCCGTATATCCAGGGATGGTGTCCAGCGTCACTTCTTTCCGGCGCAACAGCTCCCATCCGCTGGCGCCTTTGCCGGGAATGTCGCCGCCGATGCTTGCGGACACCTCCGGCGCGACAGATCCGGGATTAACCCGGTGCGACTTGAGTTTGGCGACTTCGCGCTCGATCCGTTCGCGCTTGGCCTGGAACGCGGTGTAGCTTTCATCGTCGAGCAAGCCCACGGAACGGCCCAAGGCGCACAGCCGTTCGTCGGCGTTGTCTGGCCGGAGCAACAGACGGAACTCCGCGCGCGAGGTGAACATTCGGTACGGCTCTTCCGTTCCCTTGGTCCTAAGTCGTCTATAAGCACGCCGATATAGGAGTTCTGCCGTGTCAGGATCAGCGGATCGCGCTCCTGGGTTCGCAGAGCGGCATTGATACCGGCGACAAGACCTTGCGCCGCGGCTTCCTCGTAGCCGGACGTTCCGTTGATCTGTCCGGCGAAGTACAGCCCTTGAATCTGCTTGGTTTCCAGCGTGGGGAACAGTTGT
>JACQZB010000089.1 GCA_016207925.1 Nitrospinota bacterium | reverse complement strand
TATCCGTTTTGCGGCGTGTTGCTGGATGCGTTCCAGGAGACGGTTAGCGTTCCGCCCCGCGCCACCGTATTGGGCGAGAACCCCGCGGTGTTGAGCGTGACAAAGTACGACGAGGAGCCGGAATCCGCCGCTGGCGTGGTTCCTCCACCACCGCCACCGCAGCGGCGATGATTAGCAATACCGTGCCGATTCGAACGCTGAAAGCTATTTTAGGTGGAGTTGTGAAATTATATCCTGCGGGGGGTCATCTGGAAGCGGAGATATTTGGGAATTATGCCGCGATCCTGACTACGCCGGATGCAATTGGCACGGGGTTGAACGGCCGGCGTGAAATAAATTTGGTAGCGGAGGAGGGACTTGAACCCCCGACACAGCGGATATGAACCGCTTGCTCTAACCAACTGAGCTACTCCGCCCTGGAAGGACGCTTATCCGCCGCGGGTACGTTTTCCGTTTCTCCCGGTTCGCGGTCAACTTTCCCCAGCGTCACGTCGCGCGAAAACTCGCGGCAGTGAAGCTCGGATGACTCGTACCGGAATTTAAGGTTGCAGGTGGCGCGCCAGGCGCATACCACGCATTCCCTAGCGGACATAGTGTTTCCGAAATTTTTTATGTTAAACGCTCTCCGTATCGCTGTCAATATCGCTTCGACTCCGAACGCATAAAAAAAAGAGGCCGGGATGCCCCGGCCCCTTCGTGCGCGACTTGGTCGCTGCTGAAAATCCCTACCCTACTTCGTGGCAGGCGCGGCGGCCGGAGCGGCGGCGGCGCAAGGATTGGCCGCGGCGGCGCAAGGATTGGCGGCGGCGGCGCAGGGGTTGGCCGCGGCGGCGGCTTCGGCGGCCTGCTGGGCCTCCGCAGCAGCCTTTTCAGCCGCGGCCTTATTCTGCTCCGCAACTTCAGCGGCCTTCTTCATCGCCTCTTCGGCGGCCTTCTCCTGTTGCTGCGCGTCAGTGCACGCGACGCCCGAAAAAGCCAGTGACGCCATGAACACAGAGGTAACAACAAGCCGGTCAAATCGCATATACTCTCCCTGGAATTGGTTGTTAAGTAAGAAATTTGAACCGCAAGGCCCTTCGCTCCGCTCAGGGCGCCGGTAAAGGCATCTCACGCTTATTGTTGAAGTCCTGAGGCAAAGCCGAAGGACCTTGCTGCACGCTTTTCCATTTGAGATTGCCCCGTCGCCTTCGACTCCTCGCCATGACGAAAATAGCCGCTTTTTCAGAGGTCACCTACTTTTTCGGCCGGCTAAACTTCTGCTTGAGATAGTCTCAGGCGCCCTGCATTTTTTCCACGATGGTGGTTTTATGTGGGGATGGCGCGGCGTTCGCGCTTTCGGGTTCGTCATCGTTTTCGATGAACTCCAGCACCGTCAACGCGGCTCCGGCGCGTATATCGAACAAGTATCCCGCGCCAATCAACATGCGCCGGCCCACGCGGGCGGCGATCACCTGCACGGTCTGGTCGTCCAGCAAAAACTCCGGCTTTTGCAGCGTCCCCTTGACCACAACGCCTACCTTCACATCCCCTCCCTTGGCCGTGAGCAGCGCCAGCGCCCCTTTTTTGGTCAAACCCAGCAGCGACAGCCCTTGGCATCCCTCCGCGGGGCTGATGTCCAACCCTTTAAGCGAGAGTTTCACCCATCCCGACAATCGCGAATCTTTCGCGCGGACATCGCCCCGCCCATGGGCGGCGCCGCCTTGCAGGCAGTTCCCCCCGGATGCAAGGTATGGGTTGGCGATGCGGACATCCACGTCGCGCGCGTTGAAGGTGACGTGGAACGACATCCGCTCCGGCCGCGGCGCGATGCCGTCACCGGCGGCTTCCCAACTCCCCTCGCGCAACCCTTCTCCACCCAGCTTGCCGCTGGCGGTGAACGACATGGGCATATCCAGCCCCGGCGTCGCCAGCGGCAGGGCGCGAAGGTATATCCGCTCAAGCGCGATGGAATAACCGCGGCTCGACACCTTGTAGTCGGTGAAACTCACCCGTCCGGAATCCAGCGAAAGCTCCCCAATCCGCGCTTCCTTGCGTACAAAGGGAGCGGCCAGCGACGCTATGAAGCCCGGATCCCCGCGTAGTTCCACCGGCGCGGCGGGATCGCCCTTTAATCCATCGGCGAACTTTTGCAAGTTGATTTCGCCGGATTCATCCCGTGTCACGCGCAGATCAAGCGCTCCGAGCTTAACCGAGTCCACCTGATAATGCCCGGTTTGTAATAGTCCCGGCGCTTCAGCCTGGAATCCATCAACGGTTAGCCACCTCTCACCTTTCCCGTCGCTCACTGACAACGAACCAACACCCGCCCGCGAGAACGTGAACGAAAGTCCGTTGAGTGTCATTGAATGGCCCGTGGCGTGACAGAACGCGCGTTGCGCGATGAAGGCCACGAGGGGTCCTCGAAGGAAAAACAGCGCCGCCGCCGACGCCAGCGTCAGCCCCAACATCGCCAGCAGGGCCTTGACCAACGGAAATGGCCGTCGGCGCGAGGGCGTCCTGATAATGACCGTATCGGCTAAATCAAAACCCGGATCACGCCCCCCGCGCGCCATCAAACCCACCCTTAAAGTCGCTATTATACGTTACGGCTGGCCTGTGGCGCATTTTGCGGACAAAAAAGCGTGTGGGAAGTTTTACGTCAGCGGATCCGCGCCGCGGCGAAAGCGAGCGCGAAGCCCTTTTCGTGCGACAGGCTTATCGCCACATTGTCAATCCCCGCTTCTTTTGCGATTCGACGGGCGGTACCGCGCAACGTCACCCTGGGCGCGCCTTTTTTGTCATGGGTGATTTCAATATTCGTGAATCCGGCGCGCATCCCGGTTCCCAAAACTTTCATCACCGCTTCCTTGGCGGCGAACCGCGCCGCGTAGGAAGGATATGGGTCAGGACGGCTTTGGCAATACGCCGCTTCGCGTTTGGTAAATACTCGCCTGATGAAATGATCGCCATGACGCTCGATGCTGCGTTGAATCCGGCGCGGATCGCATACATCCGCTCCCACGGAGATATCCGCTCCCAAATCAGGGACTTTCAACGCCATATTCGCCGTCATTCGCCAAGGGCGGCCAAGGTCTCGCGTTTCCGGCGGGCGGCTTCCAGATTTTGCGATAACCTGCGCTCCATGGTGGGAGGGAGCGACACGACCGACGATAACCTTTCCATGAAATCAATGTATTCTTCGATCAAAAGTTCTTCTTCTTCAATGGTTTTGGCAAGCTCTTGATCGAACCGGACAAGGTCGTCTCCATACAAGGCTATGGTTTTATTGAGAATATCACGTTTTTGGTGATACAGTTTCAACCTTTTGGATTCTTTTTCAATAGAATCGTCAAGCTGCGCGCGGCGCTCGGTGGCCTGCGAAAGTTCCTGCTCCAATTCCGTAAAAGCGCCTTCGATACGTTTCAGAAATAGCCGCTTGCGCTCCTCTAACTGAAATCCGTTGCCGGAAAAATCAGGTTCCGCCTCTTGCGAAGGTGATGACGGCAAACGGCCGGCAAGAAGCTCTTTGTACCTTCCCTTGACTACTGTTTCCTGACGCTTTAGGTTGACCAGCTCAACCGAGCCGTCGTCCACCAAGCGTTGGCAGGATTCGATTTTTTTCTCTATCTCCTTGATCACTTGATAGGTTTCCGCCTTGCGGGTTGTGACTTTGCGCGATTTTTGAACCAAACGTTCGCGTAGCTCGCGGCGGAATTCCAACGCTTCCTTGAATTTGGAGAAGATGTCGGCCAGCGAACCGGATACGGAGGCGAACTCCCTTTCAAGGTCGCCCCGTTTTGATTCTATACGGCGAATCTCGATCTTCAAATCGCTCTCTCCGTCATCCCGTTGACACAGAATATTCTACTATGGGCTACTCCATATTGCGTGCCAAAATAAATCAAGGGCTTTATGATAATTCTCGGTAATCATACGATCAGGTCGCAACACGGCTGGCTTCAAGTTTAATAATTTAACACATTTTATTGATATATCATATTATACAATTAAAGCCCATTAACGATTTCTATTGACAAAAAGTTGATGAGCATGGTAAGTTAGCGATAATTAACCTTAATTACAGGTCTGCGCCGGTGCGGTTTTCCCACCTGATCCTTGGGGTTATTTTTTGCCTGACACCAATGGCCGCGCTGGCCGGGCAACAAAGCGTCGAGCAGCTTTATGCGGACGCCAAACGGCAATACCAGTCCGTCATTCAATCGCCCCATAAGTCACGGAACCGTTCTGAATGGCAGCGCGTGGCGCGCAAGTTCGAGAACATAGTCGAGACAAGGGGATCGTCAACACGCGCGGCGGACGCGCGGTACATGCTGGGGAAGCTCTATAAAAACCTTTACATCCACAGCCGGGACGCGCGGGACAAGCGCGAATCGGTGAACCATTTCCAGCAGGTGATTGTCCGTCATCCCAAATCATCATTGGTTGACGACGCGCGGCGCCAGATCGCGGAAATCCGGTTCAAGGATCACGAAACCATCCAGCCCGCTTCTTTCAACCGCCGGGCGGAAAGTCCGCGGTTGAAAACCGGCAAAGCCTCCAAACCGGATTCCGGCGCGCGGCTGACGGATATCCGCAGGTTTTCGCATGAAGGGTACACCCGGTTCGTCATCTACCTTTCCGGCCGCGCCGCGTTCCGGGCGGAACGTTTAAGTGGCCCTGACCGGATTTTTCTGGACATTCTTGGGGCGCAACCCGTCGCGTCGGCGCAAAAACGGAACCTGTACTCCGCCGGGCTAGTAAAGTCCACGCGGCTGGGCGATTCGGGCGCGATCACGCGGGTGGTGTTCGATCTGGAGGATGGGGAAGTGGATTACTCCGTCACGCCGCTGGGGGGGAACCCGTACCGCCTGGTGGTTGATTTCGAGCGGCGCGGCGAAAAAGTCAAGGCGCCCTCCCCCGCGCCCGCCGCGGCCCCGCGGCCTGCCCCGGCGGACGCCGCCGCGCCGGTGATCGCCGCCGGCGGCGCGATCCAGACCATTGTGATTGACCCCGGCCATGGCGGCAAGGATCCGGGCGCCACCGGCCCTACGGGCCTACGCGAAAAGGACGTGACCTTGGCCATCGCGCGCAAGCTCAAAACCGCGCTGGAACGGCGCGGCGGGTACAAGGTGATGCTCACCCGCGACGGCAACCGGTTCCTGGAGCTAAATGAGCGCACCGTGATGGCCAATTCGCTGGGGGCGGACTTGTTCGTGTCGGTGCATGTCAACGCCAGCCGGTCGCGCGCGGCGCGTGGGATGGAGACCTATTTTCTATCCCCGGCGCGCAGCAAGGATGAAATGGCGACCGCCGCCCGCGAAAACATGATGGACAACTTCAGCCCCGACGACGCGGAGAACGACCTTTCCTACATCATGGCCGATATGTCGGGAACGATGGGCGCGCCCGGATGCCCTCCATTCTCGTGGAAACCAGCTTCATCTCCAACCGCGAGGAGGAAAGGCGGCTGCGCTCGCCCGCCTACCAGCTCAAGCTGGCCGAGTCTATCGCCGATGGTATTGTGGGATACTCAAGGGATTACCAGATGGCCATGAGCCGGTGAAACAGCCATGATAGGCGTCATCAAAAATCTATTGGCCAGATTAGCGGGCAAGCCAGCTTCCGGCGCGCGCGAGCCGCGCATCAAGGAAAGCTCCCGCAAGCCCGCCGATAAGGACGACCTTTACAAAGACACTTACCCCCTTTGGTAAAGGCGGGCCGCTTGCCGTGACACGCCACCTTCGCGGTACCGATGCATGAGCGGCCCCCTCGACACGCCCCTTAACGTCCTTATCCTTCATGACGGGCGGCTTGAACTGCTGGAAGCCACCGTGCGCCGGGCGCGCGAATTGTTCCCCGGCGCGAAATTAACCGCGCTGGCGGCGCAATCCGCCCAAGGCGCGCGTGTGGATGGGGTTTCAACCCTCACCTACCCCGCCGATCAATTCCAGGAAGCGCGGGAGCTTACCGAGCGCGCCGGAGTTGGGTTGCGCTCCTTCGACGCATGCGCCTTCGCCATGGATGGCGCCGTTGGGGCGGACGCAGTCAAGCCGTTGGTGGAAATCGCGGCGCGAACGGCCCGGCGCTGGGGGGCGCTGCTTTGGACAAACCAGCCCCCGGTGTATTTCGAGCTGACGCCGTACGATCCACAATTCACCGGCTACTCGCAGGAATTCCGGCGCCGGGTGATCCGTCAGGAATTGGGCCGCGCGAAACCCGCGGATATAAGCCACGGCATCTTTTGCGTCCACCCTTACCATGGTTATACCTATACTCCGCGCGCGGTCAGTTCCAGCCCGGCGCTGGCCGGCGGCGACAAGGGTCCGCGGAACTGCGTCAACCGTTTCGACCGTTACGGGTTCCGCAACGACGAGCCTCCGGTCAACAAACCGGAGGACGAAGTGTGGATCGGGCTTTTCGGAGGCAGCGTGGCGTTTTCGGCTGGCGCGTCGGACAACGCCGCCACCATCGCCGGACGGCTGGAGGCCCGGCTTAACGATGCGATCGGGCGCGAGCCGCGGCCCGGAGTATCCCGTGTCCGCGTGCTTAACCTTGCGCTGGGCGCGGGGCATCAGCCGCAGCAGTTGCACGTCCTGATCGAGCATCGCCACCGGCTGGACGCGGCCATCACTTTCGACGGCCACAACGAACTCATGGTGCCGCTCAACAACCGTTTCCGCCTGCCTGAAGGCTTTATCAACACCCACCTGTACTCGTTTCTGTACACGCAGGGGGGAACGGACGAGATCAAGGCGCTGTCCTGGCTGTACAAACGGGCCGAGGCGCGGGTGGAAGCGTCGCCTAAACCCCTGCGGTGGCTTTTGACTCCCCTGTTGCGCGCGTTCCGCAAAAGGGCGGCGGACCGGGTGCGCAAGCTGACGGCCCAACGGGGCGAGTTGATCTCCTCCCGCGCGCCGCTGGAAGAGCCGCGCGGCGGGGATGTGGCCTCATTTCTCCAAAACGCGGCCCGGTTGTGGAGCGACAGCGCGCAAGCCATGGACGCGGTATTGCGCTCCTTTGGCCAGGAGGCGCTGTTCACCCTTCAGCCCATCATTGACGAGGACAAACCCCTCACGGACGAGGAGATGAAGTTGCGCGATGAAGTTGACCCGGAGCTGCGCAAGGCCATTTACCTGGGCCGGGCGCTCCAGCGTGAACAAATGGAGCTTATGCGGCGGCGCGGATTGAACTGCCTGGACATGCGCGATGTATTCTTGCAAACGCATTCCACCATTTACTGGGACAACGTCCATTTTTCCGACGAGGGATGCGACCTTGTCGCCGAACGGCTGGCGCGCGAGGCGCTGGCGGTATTCAAGGTTTTCAAAAAGTGAAGCGCATAATGTGGGAAGGCGCAAAGCGCTGGTTTGGATTTTTCCTCCGCGGACTTCATCCCGTAACCTTCACGATCAGCGGTTGACGCGCGCCGTTGCGGCGGATATGATTCTTTTTCCAACGCATTACCGGACGGGAACGCAGGGGCTTCCCGCCTTTTGGTGAAACCATGTAATCGGCGCCCAGCCGCCGGCGAGGAATACTGATCGTCATGGCTCGTCACCAGTTCTCCGACACGGTGCTTGATCTCAATTTCTACCGCGATTGGCTCGCCCACCGGCAGAAAGCCCGCGCCAAGGATAAAACCCGCGCCTCGCGGTTCGTGACCATCTCCCGCGAGTTCGGCTGCGAGGGGTTCGAGATAGCCGAAAAACTCGTCGCCCGCCTCTCCGAGGAAACCGGGACCGACTGGAACCTGTTCACCCGCTCGCAGATCGAGCAGCTCATCGGCAACGACAAAATCGCCCCGGAGATGATCCACGAGGTCTCCGAATCACCGTGGTCGTTCAAGGACTGGTTCGTGGACGCGCTGGTTCCCGATTATTTGCAGTCACCCTCCACCCAGGTGTTCGAGAAGATGCGGAAGCTCATCCTGAACCTGGCCGACAAGGGCGACTGCGTCATCCTGGGCGCGGGCAGCCAGGTGATCACCCAGCGGCTGGATCCCAAGAAATTCTTCGGCGCGCACATCCGCGTGGTGGCCTCCCACCTGTGGCGGACGCGCCGGATGGAACGGTTGCAAAAGCTTGGCCGCGGCGACGCCGAACAAATGCTGCGCGAGCGCCAGGACAGCCGCGACAAGTTCATGGCGGACTTCACCAACTTCCACGCCGCCGACCCTTCGCTGTACCACCTGATCTTCAACAACGCCCGCAACGAGGCTTCCATCATCGCCGAAACCGTGGTGGCCTACCTGCGCATCCACGGCCAACTCGACCGCGAGGACTGATCCGCGTCAGCACGGCGTCGTTTTGCTGTCCGGGGTCTTCAGACCCCCGGCGCTCTTATGGTCAAGCGCAATTAGATAACGATCTTTTCGACCCGAAGTAATCCAGGCTTGTTCGTCAGATAATCGCCCGCGCTTGAATAAGGATACCGCTCCGGTCTCTCGCAAAGCCGCCAGCGGGCGCTTAGCGGATTATTGTGGATGTATTCCAGCTTTTGACGGAAAAACTTGTATGACTGAACGGTTTTTGGCGCATGGGTTTCCTGCCAAATCTGATAGGCGCGATCGTTTTTCTTCACTTCAAACAGCGCCAGATCGGGACATTTACTCTCTTTAAATAACTTGATAATTTCGTACGCGGTGTATTTATGGAAGTCCCGGAGATACGAAGAAAGCGCGTATTGTTCATTGATTGTCAGGATCAGGTGGAGATGGTTGGGCATGATGACATAACCATGAAGTTTGATCCGTTCGTTGGTAATCATAAAGGAGAGCGAGCGGATGATGATTTCCGCGAACTCGGCCCGGTGAAAAAGGGATTTCCAAGCGTTAACCGTGGATGTGATAAAGTACATTTGTCGCATGAAGCAATAATACCGAAGACGGCGGGGAGTGAACACCCCGCCGGGCGAGCGGAATGGCGAGGCGTAAAAACCTGTATGGCGTATTACTTGGATTTGTTTTCCCCGACAACATACGAGGACTTCAACCACTCTGACAAAACTTCAACTGGTTTTCGCTTTCGTCAGCGAAATACGGCGTTACGCCTCCAGCCTAGCGATAAATTCATCTGCTACATAACAAAATTATCAAGGTGGATCGGCGTTCTGGAAATGCAGAACGGACCGGTCATCGAAAACGACTCTGAATACGATCCTTTTGTGGTTCGCTTTCGAGTGAAACCTCTAGTTTGGCTCCCCTTGGAAAAAGCGATTCCGATACGCGTTGATCACGTCTGGAACCGCCTGTCTTTTACACGCGACTTTTCTCACCAAGGCGGCTCTCAATGGACTGCCAAGCTCCGCAAGAGCCTCGTGTTAATGGATGAGGCGGACGGTTCATACCTTGAGAGCTTACTGCGAGAGCAAATGACCAGCGGAACCGTTTACCCGATTGAACCCAATCTTATCGCCCCAAACAAGCACCGCGTCCGGCGAGTTGACAAGGATATAACGGTTACCGTTCCTTCCGAAAACGATACTGAAAAAGAAGAACATAATCCCCCCGACACGCGGGAATCAATCAGAATTCAAGCGCTCTTGGCTGAAATAGGCTCACGCATGGGGATGGATATATGGATTCCCCGGAGCGACCGCGCGAGAGTAATGTCTGAATGGCAGGGAGAGCATCCTTCCCCGCTTGAGCGCCTGCCACTGAATTATGATGAAACGACTTTAAAAACTGTCGAACAAATTGATGTGCTATGGCTGAAAGGCCGTGCAATAAAGCGGGCGTTCGAGGTTGAGCATACGACTTCAGTTTACTCGGGTATTTTGCGCATGGCCGATTTGCTGGCCTTGCAACCCAATATGGATATCCAGCTTCATATCGTCGCCCCACAAGCCCGTCGCGAAAAGGTTTTTCAAGAGCTTCAGCGCCCGGTTTTTTCTTTGCTTGATAGAGGACCGCTTTCGGAAATATGCACCTATTTATCATACGATAGCGTCCGGGAACTCTCCAATCAACCCCACCTGTCGTACTTGTCTGATGGTGTTGTGGAGGAATACGAGGAAATCGCGGACGAATAATCCTCAAGGTACTCGGATTTTCCGCACTCCGACGCCTTCTCGTTGCTGTCCGGGGTCTTCAGACCCCGGTGTCCTGGAAAGACGGAAGAGTCCGGGGTCTGAAGACCCCGGACAGCAATTAAAACTACGGACAGTAATCAGCGTTTCTTCCCAGATCACCGCGCGGCGGCTTCGCGCATGGACACGGTGGCCGTGTGCAACCGCTCGCCCAGGCTGACCTTGTAAATGTGCGGATTGAGCAGCCGGCGCGTGGTGGGATGCAGTTCGTTGAGGCTGGCCTTCGCGCGCTCCCGGACAAACTTCAGCGTCATGGGCGGCGCCAGCCGTTCGCCGCCGCGCATCACTTCCGCCAATAGCGGCTCCACCCGCGCGATGTCACGGTAGGTCTTGTGCTGCCCCTCCAGGAAGGGGTGATACCCCTCAACGCCGGACTCAAAATCGGGCCGCGCGCCGCCATCCAACTCCATCAGGTCGCCGATCATGTACCCCTCGGCGCCGTGCATCCGCCATACCTGCTTGACGCCGGGGAACGTTGACTTGTGCGCCGCGTCCGACTTTTTCATCGTCAGCCGCCACCCACCCTCCGGCGGCTGAATCGCCGACATCTTGAACACGCCGGTCAGCGACGGGTCGCCGTCGGCGGTGACCAGCTTGGTGCCCACGCCATAAGCGTCCGCCCGCGCCCCCTGGATTTTGAGGTCGTGGATAATGTGTTCGTCGAGTTCGTTGGAGAGGAATATTTTCACGTAATCCAGTCCCGCCGCGTCGAGCATCCGCCGCGCCTCGAAGGATAAAAACGCCAAATCGCCGCTGTCCAGCCGGATGCCGCGCAGCTTCGCGCCCTCGCGTTCCATCTCCTTGGCCACGGTGATGGCGTTGGGGACGCCGCTTTTAAGCGTGTCGTAGGTGTCCACCAGCAGCACCGTGGAATTGGGATACTGCCGGGCGTAGGCGCGGAACGCCTCCAACTCTCCGCCGAACGCCGTGACCCATGCGTGGGCGTGCGTGCCGCGCGGCGGGATGCCGTACCGCATGGCCGCCTCGACGTTGGAGGTGGCGGCGCACCCGCCGATGTGAGCCGCGCGAGCCGCCGCCAGCGCGCCATTCTGCCCCTGGGCGCGCCTCATGCCAAACTCCACCACATCCGCTTCGCCCGCCTCCTGGCACAGCCGCGCCGCCTTGGTGGCCACCAGGGTCTGGAAATTGATGATGTTCAGCAACGTGGTTTCCACCAACTGGCATTGGCCAAGGGGGGCGATCACCTGCATCACCGGCTCGAAGGGAAACGCCGCGCTCCCCTCCGGCATGGCGGCGACGGCGCCCGTAAAGCGGAATCGCGCAAGATGCTCCAGAAACGAGGACTCAAATGTCCCTAAAGTGGAGAGATATTCGATTTCACTTTCATCAAAGCGCAGCGTGGCGAGGTAATCCAGCGCCTCATCCAGCCCCGCGGTAAGCGCGTACCCTCCGCCGAATGGATTGCGGCGGAAAAACAGGTCAAAACAGGCCAGCCGCTCCGTAAGCCCGGCGCGCATGTAGCCCTGCATCATCGTCAGTTGGTAAAAGTCGGTGCGTATCCCCATCGCCGCCGCCGTCACGCGATTTCCGCGCTGTTGACACGTCCCGCGCCGGCGAGGGCCATTTCCTTCCACGCCACTTCCAGCGAGCCTTGCGTGTCTATCCCCCGGCAGGCGTCCCCGATCACCAGCGCCTCGAACCCCAGCCGCCGCGCGTCCAGCGCGGTGAACTTGACGCAAAAGTCAGTGGCCAGCCCCGCGATGAACACGCGGCGGACCCCAAGCTCGCGCAGCGCGCCGCCGAGGCCCGTGACGGCGGCGCGGTCGTTCTCGAAAAACGCGGAGTAGGAATCCAGCGCGGGGTTCATCCCCTTGCGGATCAACAGCCGCGCGGGCGTAACCTCAAGCCCCTCATGCAGGGCGGCGCCGCGCGTCCCCTGGACGCAGTGATCCGGCCACAGCGTTTGCGGGCCATGGAGCGTGGGGATGACCTCGAAGGGTTGTTTGCCGGGATGGGCGGAGGCGAAGGAAAAATGCCCCGCCGGATGCCAATCCTGCGTCAACACCACCTGCGCGAACCGGCGCGAGAGCGCGTTGATAACCGGGATCACCTCGTCCCCGCGCGGCACGGCCAAGGCGCCGCCGGGAACAAAATCGTTCTGGACGTCAACGATAATCAGCGCATCGCCGGGTTGCGGACGTATTGCGTTCATGGGCCTTATGCTCCTTCGCGTTCCCTCTCGCGCCTCAACTTCAGTATATACGCCTCGGGACTGAGTCGCCATACTTCAATC